>JADFCW010000020.1 GCA_017161705.1 Candidatus Sumerlaeota bacterium
CTACGCCTATCATTTGGCGCTTTCCTGCGCCTACGAGCCGCTGATGCATCCGCAATTCGACGAAATCCTCGAGATTGCCTCGCGCCATGAAGTCCCCGAATGGGGAATTGTGACCAACGGCGTGCTCCTGAACGAAAAGGTTTCCGCGGCGCTGATTCAGCGCCGCATGGTCGTGCTTAGCGTTTCGCTCGACGGCGCAACACGCCAGACGTATCGCGACATTCGCGGCGTGGACGCCTTCGACCGCGTGCTCGGCAACGTTCGCACCTTGCAGGCGATGAAACGCCGCGCCGGAAGCGAGCTTCCGCATCTGTTTGTCAACTTTGTTCTGATGAAGCGCAACGTCGGCGAGATTGTGCCCTTTTTGGAACTGTGCCGCGAACTAGGCGCCGAGGACGTGACGTTTGTCCACGTCATGCCGCGTTCGCGCGACAATCCCGACTCGCTGCTGCTTGCGCCCGACCTGTACGCTGCCGCCTACGAGGCTGCCCGCCGCGTCATTGCCGACAGCTCCATGCGTGTGTTGCTTCCCGCGCCGTTCACGGCCGAAGAACTGGCCGCCGCCGACGGCGCCCCGCGCGAACGGCGGTTGCAGCAAAGCCGAAGCAGCGACTTGCGCAACGCCGGCGCGCGCGTGACGTCGCAGCGCGTCGAGGCCGCCGGCGATACCATCTACTGCGCGTCTCCGTGGATGATGCTCTTCATTTCGCCCAACGGCGACGTCCATCCGTGCAGCCATCGCCAGAACGACCCGCCTTTCGGCAATCTTGCCACGTCTCCCTTCGAGGCGATCTGGAATGGGCCGGCTTTTCTCGAACTGCGCCGCCGCCTTTATGCGCATGACCTCGAAGGCCGCTGTCTGGCCTGCGAAGCCCAGACGCCCAACAGTGAACCGATGGTCCGGCGCCCCATTCGCTTGTTGTGACTCTGCCCGTCTGTGGGATTATCCAAACCCGAAGTCTTTCCCCCCGCTCTTCCTCCCCGCAGGCGGGGAGAGGGAAGGGAGGAGTTTTCCGATAGAGGCAAAAAAAAGAGAGCCGCTGCCTTGCGTGGCAGCGGCCCTTTGTTTGTTTTTGTCTTGGCGCTTTTCTGACGCCTCTCAGGCCAGCGACAGGATGTCTTTCGGCACTTCCAGGCGGATTTTCTTTTCCATCGCTTCGAGGCCAAGCAGCGCGGGGACGGCGCTCTTCAGGCCGACCATGCCGTCGCAGAACGGATTGAGCTTGTCGAGCACGGACTGTTTGAAGCCGGTCAGCTCGATCTCGTAGGTAGCTTTCTTCAACGAGGCTGTGGCGGTGTCCACAAGGTCCACGATGTCCATGCCGGCGACTTTTTCCAGACGCGTTCCCGGCGAGGGCGTGCCGTTCAGAACGATACCGGCCTTGTGTTCCTTGTGAATCACGTTCGGGCTGTTCAACGGCTCGCGATGGGCGGCGGGCATCCACAGTTGCTCCTGCACGCCGGGTTCGAGGAAGAACAACCCGCAGAGTTTCGACAGGTGGGCCATGATCAGCGTGCCTTTTTCGCCCTGAATGATCTCGAAGGCCTCGCCGAACGGGCTGAACGAGTTGGTGGTGATGGACTGATAGGTCAGCTGGATGCCGTCGGGGTACTCGTAGATCAGGTGCACGTTGTCGAAAATGTCGCGTTTGGGAAGGTTGGCGCCCATCTTGCTGTCGTCGTTGTCAATCTTGCCGACGCCAACGATGGCTTCGGGCATTTTATCTTCCATGAACCAGTTCATGATGTCGAGCTGGTGGCTGGCCAATTCGGTCATCAGTCCGCCCGAATACTTGCGGTAGAGCCGCCAGTTGAGGACTTCGTCTTCGGTTTCATAGCCCCATTTTTTGAAGTCCACGCCCTGCATGGGCTCGGCGGGCTTGCGCCACGTGCCGTTGCGGTTCCACTGACAGGTGATGTTGTTGATCTTGCCGAGCAGTCCCTTGTCAATGTAATGCCCCTTGGCGAAGTGATAGAGCGGATGGTAGCGGAGATGGTGGCCGATTTGGAGGATTTTGCCGGCAGCCATTTGCGCCTTGAGCATGGCCTTGCAGGAGGGAATGTCATAGGCCATGGTTTTTTCGCAGAAGACATGGCGGCCGCATTTGAACGCTTCCTCGACCATTTCCTTGTGGAACTTCAAGGGTGTCACGATCATGACGGCGTCCATGTCGGCTTCTTTGAGCAACACGCGCCAGTCGTCGTAAATCTTGGCCTGTCCGCCGGCAATCTTATTGGCTTCCTGAGCGCGTGCGGGGAGCACGTCGCAGACGGCCGTGAACTTCCAGCCGGGCACGCGCAGGGCTGCCGGCATGAGGTTCAGACGGGCCTGGCTGCCGCAGCCAATGAGACCCACTTTGAAAGGCCGGTCGTCGGGGGCTCCCGCGGCCGCAGGTGCAGCCTCGGCGGCCCACGATTTGTAAGCCTCGATCATGGCCGCGCTGCCCGCGAGGAATCCCGCCGAGGTCTGGAGAAATCCTCTCCGACTCACACTCTGATTGTTCATTGTTCCTCCTCCTTAAGGGGGACGTTGGATTACCGCTTGTTTTTTGCGCTGTGTTTCTTTCCACACAAACGGCAGTTCTTCTCTTTCTGTTTATCCGACCGTCAAGCTCAAAAAAAGGTTAGGCTGGGCGCGCGCAACTTGTTGAGGGAAAAACATCCGGCGCATCGGCCAGGTCTAGCGAGGTGTCTTTTCAATCCTTTTCGGACGCCGAGGACGGCGTCCCTCCCGCCTTACAGCTCGGACGTATCCTCCAGGTCCGCTGGCGCAGCGTCCAGGTCCGCCGGCGCCTTGTCGCGCGGCGGCGGTTCGGTATCGGCAAGGTTCAATTCCCGCAGCAACTCGCCGATGTTCAACCCAACGGCTGATGTCTTCTGTGTATAGGCAGCCACCTCCCGCGATTCCTGCTCCTTCAGAAAAGCACGCCGGCTCAGCGAAATCTTTTGCTCCCGGCTGTCTATTTTGATCACCTTCGCCTCGACCGTGTCGCCGACTTTCACGACATCTTCGGGTTTATCCACGCGCTCTGTGTCCAACTGCGAGATGTGGATCAGGCCCTCGACTTCCGGGGCCAGTTGCACAAACACGCCGTAGGGCGTCACGCTGGTGACCGGTCCTTGCACGACCGATCCTACGCGATGCGACTCGACGAAGCGTTCGAACGGGCTTTTCGCCAGTTGCTTCAGTCCCAGGCTGATCCGCCGTTTTTCGCCGTCCAGCCGCAGGACAACCGCCTCGACCTCGTCGCCGACTTTGACATAATGGGACGGCGACTTCGGCTTTTTCTCCCACGACATGTCGGAGACATGGATGAGTCCTTCGATCGCGTCGGTCAGCCGTACGAACGCCCCATAGGAAGTCACCGAGGTCACGGTTCCCTTCACGACGGTCTGGGGTGGGAACCGCTGCTCGACCTCCAGCCACGGGTCCTTGGTCACCTGCTTGAGGCCCAGGGACATGCGTCGCTGCGCTTTGTCCACGCTCAGAACGACGGCTTTGACCGTATCGCCCACGCGCAGATAGTCTTCTACTTTCTTTGGTCCTTTGTCCCAGGAGAGATCGGAGGCATGGATCAGACCGCGGACGCCTTCTTCGAGGCTGACAAACGCGCCGAATTCCGCCAGGCCGACAACTTTGCCTTTGACGATGGTTTCGGGCGGATATTTCTCTTCGATTTTTTCCCACGGGTCGGGCCGCGCCTGTTTCCGGCTGAGGGCGATTCGCCCCGTTTCGCGGTCCACGCTGATCACGCGAACCTTCAGGTCCCGCCCTTCTTTCAAATACTCCCTCGGATCGGCGTTGATCTCCCACGAAACCTCGGAGCGCGGGATCAGGCCGTCAATGCCGCCGAGGTCGGCAAATGCGCCGAAGTCCATGATCTTTCGCACGCGTACCACGCGCTCCTGTCCGACTTCGAGGGAGTCGAGGATGCGGCGGCGTTTGCGCTCGGCGTCTTCCTGCAGCAATTTCCGGCGCGAGACAATCACGCGCTTTCGCTCGCGGTCGGTCTCCAGCACGCAAACTTGGACTTCCCGGCCAACCCACTCCTCGAGGTTTTCGACCCGCGAGGTATCTATTTGCGAGGCGGGCATGAACGCCGGAATCCCCACGTCCACGATCAAGCCCGATTTGACCACTTGCACCACCCGGCCCGTCAGGGTGCTTTGCTGTTTGGCTGCTTCGGTGATCCGCTGCCATGCAATCTCGGCCGCAGCCTGACGGTAGGAAACAAAGACCTGGCCGGTGTCCGTCTCGCGGCCCATGATCCGCACCGGAATGCGGTCGCCGACGGCCACGCGGATTTCCCCCTGAGGGTCCACGAACTCGTCAATTTCGATGATCCCCTCGGCCTTGTCGCCCACGTCCACCAACACATAGGTGCGCTTGACATCCACAATTTCGGCTTCCACGATATCGCCGGCCGAAAAGTCCTGAATCTTGTCGAGGTAGGCGTCCAGCATCTGGCCGAATTCATCACTAGAGGCTGCGCCGGCTGTTTCGGC
This sequence comes from Candidatus Sumerlaeota bacterium, assembly GCA_017161705.1. Lineage (GTDB taxonomy): Bacteria > Sumerlaeota > Sumerlaeia > JADFCW01 > JADFCW01 > JADFCW01. Next base: position 4,507 of record JADFCW010000020.1, read on the forward strand.
GGACGTTTCTACTTCTTCTTCCACCGCTTCCGTTTCCGGTTCGACCTCCACCGCTGCGGCCTTGCCGTTCGACAGCGGTTCCGCCGATTCCGCGGCAGCCACGGGGGGCTGTGCGGACGCGGCCATGGGCGACGGCTCCGTTCCCTCCAGCGCCTCGCCGGTTTCGTCCTTGGGCGTCCGGTCTGTTCCCCCCAAAATCCTTAAAGGATCGATCGGCGACAGTTCGTCTTCGATTTCACCGCCGATGGGTGCTTCTTTTTCCGGATTCACGGGGCCGTGATTTTCATTGGACATGAAACAACATGCTCCTGAAAAGCGATTCGTGATTCACACTCGCGCAAACGCATCCGTCTGCTTGCCGCACTGGTGCGGCGGGCCCCTTCCCATGAGTATCGCTAAGAGTTATGCGGTATTCGGGTGTGACCGCGTGTTGCCGGTTTGTTTTTGTTTCCACCCTTCGCGGCAACACAGCGGCGGATTCAGCTGGAGACGCTCCCGCGCGGTTTGCGTGAAAGGATTCCGCCGGGCGACCGGTCGTCTTTTTCTTCCTCGCTTTTTGCACCTGGCTGTTCCTACCGCCGAACACAGGATGGTTGCTAAAAGCCCGCCTCGCCTCTGTCAAGGCTAATCCAACCCCGCTGTCGCGGCCGAGATCTTTTCCGCAAACAGGTCAAGCTGGGAGATGGTAGTCTTTTATGACTTTGGAGACGTTCTGCGCACAGCTGCGGCGCTGCGCCCAGAGATCGTAGAGATGGCGCAGCGCCTCGCGGAGATTGCCGTTGTGTTTGTCAAATAGATGAAAAATCAGATCCGACGGCAGGGCATCGGCTCCCGCCAACTGGGCCGCAATGTAGCCGAGCAACTGCGGGGTTGTCCGGCACTCGATCAAGGTCGGCAGCAGGCCCGGGCGGTGCGACGTGATGATCAGTCCGCCGGCGCGCGAGGTTTTCCGTTTCAACCGCGCCCACGACCGCGGCCGCATCAGGTCGGCGCCGTCGAAAAGCACAACATCGCGCATGTTCAATTCGGTGATAAACCGGCGCAAAGCATCCGGCGGGAACGAGTTCTCTTCCTCCGTCAGGCGCAGCCGCGCAGGTGTGAAGCCCAGGGCGCGCAAATGCGGTTCGAGGTCTTCGAGCAGCGTGGTCTTGCCGGAGCCGTGGGGGCCGACGACGGCTGCGCGATACTCCAGCGCTTTCAGCCGTTCCAGCAATTCGGGCCAGGTAATCCCGAGCGGGCAGTAGCGAATGCGCAGAACGCGGTCGGCGGAAAATGGATTGTCTCGGGCTTTCATTCTGGGCTGGCGAAATCCGGATAGAGCAGAATTTCCCTGCCGGTTGGCGACAGAGTGATTTCGAGCCGCTCGGTCTCGCCCGAAGGTTCGACCACAAGTTCAATGGCCCACACGAGCGAAATCAATTTGCCCGAAAAACTGTAAGGTGCTTTTGGCAGCGTGAAACGGAGCGGTTGTTGATCGCTCAGCGGCGGGCGATCGAAGCGGAGCGCAGCGGCAACTTCCGTGTCCGTCGTGCCTTTGCCGCGCGTGAACCAGAACAGGCGGACCTCGATGGATTCCGCCGGTTGGTTCAGCCGCCAGGCGACGTGGCCCTCGACGGTCTCGCTCGGCAAGAACGCTGTGCGGTTGTCGCGGAGGACAATGTAAAGGGCGCTCACGGCTCGTCTCCTTGTTCTCCATTGGCGGGCAGGACTGTAAAATCGAACTCTTCATTGACGTCGGGCCATCTGTCCACTTCACCGTGTACTTTGACTTTCCAGACGATTGTATTATTGGGCGCCGAGAACGAGTGCATCGTATGGGGGGGAATCACGAACCGACCGCGCCCGATTCCCATTTCGGTGCGGTGCGTGGTATCGGCGATGGGGATCGCGGCGAAAGTCTTCGTATCCGTGGCGGTCGAGGTGCCGCGGCGATACGTGGCTTGCTCGCGGCCCTGGAGTTCAATGCGCAGACGGGAGAGTTTCGACGTCCGGCCTTTCAACTCCCACTCGATATCCACGGCTGCACCGAGGGGCGCCGCGGCTGCGCTGAGATGGATGCGCGGCCATGGGTTGAACAGGGCAAGGAAGTAATAGATGCTGCCGGCGATCATGGCGAGCCCCGCCAGCAGAAAAGGGATCGCAAAAAGGGTTTCGAAATAATTGAGACGGCCTTTTTGCCAACCGGCGGCCACGTCGGCAAACAGAAATGAGCATATACCGTTCCAGGCGAGTGCGAGGAAAGCCATACCCGCGAACTTGGCCGCCCGTATGCCTTTGGCTTCCAGTGTCACGGGCCCGGGCGCCGCGTCGGGCAAGGTCCTATGGCGGATTGGCCGCGGTCCACCGGCAGGGTCCATTCTTGTCCAATGCTGCTTATCTTCCACACCGGGCGGGCGGAGGCGATGAGCAAGACCGATGGCGCCGATTCCCATGAAGGCCAGCGGGATGAGTCCGAAAAGCAGAACAGGAGAGAGCCCCCGTTTGAGGACGGCGTCGTGCGGGTCTTTGGGATTGACAAAACAGATGGTTTCACGGCCCGGCGGATGCTGCCGCACCACTTTCGCCTTTCCCTCATAGCCGCTGGAGGATAACCGCAATAAGCCGTAGCGGTTCGACCGGTATTGTTTTCCGTTCACCTCATATTCATACAGAATGTCTATGCTGTAGGTATGGCCGTCATCGTTGGAGTGTGTGCGCACGGTGCTGGAGATCACTTTGCAAGGCGTGGGCTCCCACTGGCGCGCGGCAAGCCAGCGAAAAACAGGAAGAACCGTAAAGTAATATGACAGCATTCCGCCGATCAGGAAGAATGCGCCAAAGACGAGTATGCCTCCGGCGGGGCTGGCGACCTTTCGGGGGCGCGGCGTTTTTTTCGATAGGGATACGGACTTTTTTGCCCGCTTCTTTTTCTTCGAGCGCGCCCCGCCGAACCACAGAAAATAAAGCCCGCCGGCGCCAATCGCCGGGAAGATCAGCGTGATCAGACACGCCAGTCCCACCAGCGGGCTTTGCGGTTGGAGAATCGCTTCAGTCGGATTCGCGGGATTCACATAACAGCGGGCCGTGCTGCCTGCCGGAAAGCAGTCGGCAAGCCGCTGTGCCTTGTTGTAGCTCGAATAGCGGGCGCTGCCAAACGTATACTGGTGCGACGTGTATCGCTCGCCGTTGTATGTGTAGCGATATGCAACCTGAACCTGATAGGGATTTTCGCCGCCGACATCGTTGACGCCGCTCGAGAGAATCTCGCATTCGACCGTCGGCCAGCTATGGGAACGCGCATTGCGGACGGTCTGCTGCGCCACGACAACCGTAAGGGCGGAACCGACAAGGAAGAAGGCCGCGAATACTATCGAGCCCACAACCCTGCCCGCACAACCGGGATTGCGGGAGGAGTTCGCGCCAGATTTGACCGTGAACATGCCGTTGCCATCCTCGCGTTTGCCGCCTCTTTCGGACCCATTGAGTTATGAATACAACTATACGGGGGTTCAACCCCAAAAACATACCCGGTTGCAGTTTGCACAAGGGCTACCCGAGTGGCTTTTTTCATTTGACAGTGAGCCGTCCATTTTTTGACATGTGGGACGTTGTCTGGGGTTGGTCGGGCTGCAAAAAAGCCCGATTTTGTAAAAGAATGGTTTGTGAAATTGATCACAAATTGCGCGGACTTGGCAGTCCATCACTTCGCAGCCTATTTTTCGAGCATGGCCTGGCGTTGCGCTCAACGGTAATTGTAGGTTTAGGCAATGATCTTCTTAGCGACGACGGCGTCGGTCTCTATGTAGCCCGCCGGTTGCGCCGGCAGTTGGACCCCAGGTTTTATGAGGTTCTCGAGTTATCGGTCGGCGGCATAGAATTGGTGGAACGTCTGGCGGGTTTCCGGCGGGCGATCATCATAGACGGCTGCCGAACGGGCCGATGCGTTCCCGGCACTGTGACGCAACATCGAGCGGAGGAGTTCAACCGAAGCCTGCGGCTGAGCTCTTTTCACACGATGGATTTTGGAACGGCGCTCGAGCTGGCGCGGCGGCTGGGCGCAAGGCTGCCCGATGAGATCATTGTCTTTGCGATCGAGGTCGAGGACGTTGAAACCCTGGGGGAGTGCTGCACACCGCATGTCGAGGCGGCGATCGAACCCGCCGCCCGGGCGGTGAGGGAGTTTGTAGAGAGCCGGTAGCGGATCAGTCCGACCTGTCCGACGCGTCCGACCGGTCCGATTGATTCGATGGATCACCCAGAAAGGAAGAACCAGTATGGCGCACCTGGAGACTCCGGGAACGCTGCCCGCGCGCGAGAGCGAGTTGCGGCGCGCGTTCCTGTCACAAGTGGACATTGTTCCGGGCGGCGAACGGCTGCGAAAGTGCATCCAATGCGGGACGTGCACGGGCTCGTGCCCTGTCAGTTACGCGATGGACCTGTCGCCGCGCGAGGTCATCGCGCGGTTCCGCGCCGGCGACATCGAGACCATCTTGCGTAGCCGCACCATTTGGATTTGCGCTTCGTGTTATGCATGCACGGTGCGGTGCCCGGTCGAAATCCGCATCACGGATTTGCTCTATGCCCTCAAGCGCGTGGCCATGGGGAAGAACATTCGCCCGCGGCAGTTTCCTGTTTATGCGCTGTCGGAGGCGTTCGTGCGCAGCGTGAAGTGGTTCGGCCGCAACTATGAAATGGGCCTGCTGACCGAATTTTTTCTGCGGTCGCTGAAATGGGTCAATCTCTTAAAGATGGCCCCGCTCGGTCTGAAGATGCTGAAGGCGGGGCGTCTGGGGCTGTTTCCCGAGCGGATTGCCGGCCACGCCGATTTGAAAAAGATCATCGCGCGCGCCGAAGAGATCGAACAGCCCCGCGAGCCGGTTCCCGTTCGCGCTGTCACCGACGAGGTCGGCTACAAAGCCATTCAAAGCTGAGTCACGACGGAGAACGTGCAATGGAATACACTTACTATCCGGGGTGCAGTCTGACGAAAACGTCAAAGCCCTATGATCTTTCGACCCGGGCGGTTTTCCGGGCTTTGGGCCTGGGCCTGCACGAGCTGGAAGACTGGAATTGCTGCGGCGCCACGGTGTATATGTCGGTCAAGGAGACCGTATCGTTTTCCATCAGCGCGCGCAATCTGGCGCTGGCCGAGAAGATGAAACGCGACGTGGTGGCGCCGTGCAGTGCGTGCTATCTGGTGCTGAACAAGACTAACCGGTTTTTGCGCGAGTTGCCCGATCTGAACGCCAAGGTCAACGACGCGCTGTCGGCGGCGGGACTTTACTATGGCGGAACAGTTCGGGTGCGCCACCCTCTCGAAGTGCTGATCAATGACCTGGGGATCGAGGGAGTGGCCGCAAAGGCCCGGCGATCGCTCAAGGGATTGAAAATTGCGGAATATTACGGCTGCCAGATTGTCCGCCCCCAGCGCGGGTTCGACGACATGGAGTTTCCGCAGACCATGGACCGGCTGTTCGAGGCCCTCGGCGCCGAGAACGTCTATTTTCCGCTCAAGGTGCGATGCTGCGGCGGCATGTTGATGACAACGGCCAATGACGTGGCCATGAAGCTGTGCCACGACCTGATCGCATGCGCGCAGGGCAACGGCGCCGACTGTATTGTGACGACCTGTCCGCTGTGTCAGATGAATTTGGCGGCGTATCAAGACCAGCTGTCGGCGAAGTTCGGGGAAGACTTGCACATGCCTATCCTATGGTTCACCGAGCTGCTCGGCCTGGCGTTGGGATTGGACGTTAGGACCGTTGGATTGAACGCGCATTTGGAGCGGATTCCGGAGAAAATTCTTTCGCTGGCGGCCTAGCCGGAAACGGAAGGGCCTCCACTCAGAGCCAGAACGGAGTTTCGGATATGGAAAAAATCGGCGTGTATATTTGCCACTGCGGGGTGAACATCGCGCAGACGGTGGACGTAGAGAAAATCCGCGAGATTGTTTCGCAGCGTAAGGATGTGGCCGCTGCCCGCACCTATAAATTTATGTGCTCGAACACGGGCCAGGAACTCATTCAACAGGACATCAAGAATTTAGGCTTGACGCGCGTGGTCGTGGCCGCGTGCTCGCCCCTGATGCATGAACTGACCTTTCGCGGAGCGTGTGAAGGTGCCGGCCTGAACCGTTACCTTTTCCAAATGGCTAACATCCGCGAGCACTGCTCCTGGGTGCACGACGACCGCAAGGCGGCTACCGACAAAGCCCTCATGCTGGTCAACGCGGCCATCGAGCGGGTCAGCCGCCAGAAGCCGCTGCATCCGTTGCGGGCGGCGATCAACCCTGCAACTCTGGTGGTCGGCGGCGGGATCGCCGGAATCCAGGCGGCGCTCGAACTGGCCGAGACGGGCCATCCCGTATATCTGATCGAGCGCGAGCCTTCGATCGGCGGCAAAATGGCCATGTTCGACAAGACATTTCCGACGCTCGACTGCGCAGCGTGCATCCTTACGCCCAAGATGGTTTCCGTCAGCCATCGGCACAACATCAAGCTGTTCAGCTACAGCGAAGTGCAAAAGGTGTCGGGTTTCATCGGCAATTTCAAGGTGCAGGTGCTGAAAAAGGCCCGCTATGTGGACACCGATAAATGCACAGGCTGCGGGCAATGCTGGTCGCACTGTCCGGCCACGCGCATCCCGCACAAGCGCGAGATTCGGCTGCAGGACCTGATCATCAATCGAAGCGACACCAAAGCCCAGTACGGCGCCAGGGTTCTGGAGGTCGAGCCGGCACCCGAAGCGCTCGAAGCGGCGGAAGGATAAAGAGAAGGGAGAAGCATGGGGGCGGGAGCGGAGAAAGGAGAAGCGGGAACGGTAGAGAGTATGTCCATTTCGTCCATCCCGTCCGGCAAGTCCATCTTTCTTTCCTGCTCGCACTATGGCCCCAATTCTGGGCGCAGCTGCAAGGTGCTCGGCAAATGACGCTGAATGAAGTAAAACACATTCTCCAATGCGAGGTGATCGCAGGCGAAGACCGCTTGAACACGGAGGTCAGGATGGGCTGCGGCTCCGATCTGATGAGCGACGTGCTGGCGTTTACCAAGGCCGACGCACTTTTGTTGACGGGGCTGGCCAACCGGCAGGTGATTCGGACGGCGGAAGTGGCCGACATCCGGGCGGTCGTTCTGGTTCGCGGCAAACGGCCCGACGCCGAAATGGTGGCTCTGGCGCGCGAGCAAGGGATCCCGCTGATGGTCACGAACGTGTTGCTCTATGAAGCGTGCGGGCGGCTGTATCGGGCGGGGCTGCCCGGCTGCAGCGAAGTGCCGGCGGCCGAGGGCGGAACGGCAGGATGAACGGAGGGACGTTCAGGCGCGAGTTCGAGGTGACAGGCGGCGACTTTTACAACGCCGGACGCGTTTCGACGGAAATCAAGGAAATCCTTCGGCAGATCGGCATCGCGGCACCGAAAATCCGCCGCATCGCCATCGCTGCTTACGAAGCCGAGATGAACATCGTCATGTATGCCCGTAGCGGGATGGTGATCCTGCAAGTGACGCCGGAAATCGTCCGACTCGATGTCAGCGATGTCGGGCCGGGAATCGAAAACATCGAGCTGGCGATGCAGGAAGGGTACTCAACGGCGTCGGAAGAAATGCGCGCGCTTGGTTTTGGCGCGGGCATGGGATTGCCCAACATCAAGAAAAATGCCGACCGGTTTGAAATCCGTTCGGAAGTGGGAAAAGGCACCACATTGGAAATTGAGGTTAACCTGTAGGAGACGGGTCGGACAGGTCGGACAGATCGGACAGGTCGGACGGATAACCAAAAACCTCATGGAAGATCTGGCCGGGCAGCCACCGGCCCTGCGGTGGAAAGTAAAATGACGCGAAACGGCGGCTCCATACGAATAGACGAGGCGCGCTGCACGGGCGACATGGCGTGCATGCGGGTATGCCCGACCGAGGCGATTCGGGTGCGCGGCGGCAAAGCGCGGCTGCTCGAGTCGCGCTGCATAGACTGCGGCGAGTGTATTCGCGTCTGTCGCCCGCGGGCGGTCAGTCCTGTGACCAATTCGTTCGCCGAACTGTCGAGGTTTGACTATCGCGTGGCTCTCGCTTCGCCGGTCATCTACGGCCAGTTCGGTCCGGCGGCATCCCCCGAACGGATTCTGGCAGCACTGGAGAAAGCGGGATTCGATTGTGCCGTGGACTCGACGCAAACGTGCGAAGCGGTCAGCGCCGCCATTGGGCATTATCTGCGGACGTCGGGCGGCCCCCGGCCTCTGATCTCCTGCTTCTGTCCCACCGTCCTGAGATTGATCGAGGTTCGCTATCCAGAACTGATCGAGCTGGTCATTCCGATCGAGTCGCCGAAAGAGATTTTGGCGCGCGAGGTCCGAAAGGCCAAAGCGCGCGATCTGAATCTGCCGGAAGACCGTATCGGGATCATTTACCTGACGCCGTGTCCGGGAAAAATGCTGGACGTGCTCGAGCGACCCGGACGGCGGCGGTCCAACGTCAACGGCGCCATTGCGATCTCGGACATTTACCGCACGGTCCGTTCGCTTTTGCCGATTGCCAGAGGCAGCGGTGGCGGGCGGCCGCAAATCTCCGCCGTTGGGTTGACGTGGGCCACGCTCGGCGGCCAGACGGCCTTTCTTCCGCCCGAACATCGCCTCGAGGTGGCCGGCTTGCGCAACGTCGAGCGCATTCTCACCGATATCGAGATGGGGAAGTTGCGCGATGTCGAGTACGTCGAGTTGCACACCTGTCCGGATGGCTGCGTCAGCGGGTCGCTATTAGTGGAAAACCCGTATGTGGCGCGGGGTCGCATTCTGGAAATCATCGGCCGTCTGGGCCCGCAGCCGCGCGAGCGCGAACTGGCCGAGTTTTGCGAAAAGGGCGAGTATCTGGCCGACCGGAACCTGTCGGCGCAGGCGCCGGGGGCTCTGGATCTCGATGTCGGGCGGGCCATCTCGAAAATCCGCCGGCTCGAAGATATTCAGCAGCTGGTGCCCAATATCAATTGCGGCGCCTGCGGCGCGCCCTCCTGCACGGCATTTGCCGAAGACGTCGTCCGCGAGGAAGCCCATCTGAACGATTGCGTTTTTATGGCGCTGAGCCAGCTGCGCGCGAAACACAACCAGGTCGTGGACGTAGTGCGGGAAGCCAAGGGGTGAATCGAACAGGCCGGACGAGTTAGACGGTCCGGACGCGTCGGACGGCTCCGACGGGGCACAAGGCGGAAACCAGAAGATGAAACTGAGTGAAATCCTCCAGCAATTGGACGCGGCGGTCTGCACGCATCCCGAGCGCGCCGATACCGAGGTGACCGGAGGCTACTGCGGCGATCTGTTGAGCGATGTCATTGCCAACGCCCAGGCAGGCCAGGTGTGGGTGACCATTCAGGTTCATTCGAACATCGTAGCGGTGGCGGCGCTGAAAGACTTGGCGGCGGTCATTCTGGCCAACGGCCGCAAGCCGCAGGAGGACACTCTCCGGAAAGCGCAGGAACAGAACGTGACGCTGCTGACCAGCCCCATGACTAGTTTCGAGTTGGCAGGAAAGATATATACCATGATTGCGCATTTAGATTTGGGTTCCGGGTGCCGATGAAACGCTGGAGGGCCGACCTCCATATTCATACCTGTTTGTCGCCTTGCGCGGAATGGGAAATGACCCCGCGGGCGATTGTGAAAAGAGCAAAGGAGATCGGGTTGGATCTGATCGCAATCTGCGATCACAACAGTGGGGAGAATGCCGAGGCGGCCGTGGAAGCCGGTCAACGCGAGGGACTGGCGGTCGTGCGCGGTATCGAGATTACCACCGAGGAAGAGGTGCATATCCTGGGGCTGTTCGATCGGCCCCGCAACCTGGAGGCCGTCCAGGAACATATCTACGCCTATTTGCCGGGCGAAAACATCCCCGACGTCTTTGGCTATCAAGTGGTCGTGGATGCAGCCGACGAGATTGTCGGCGAAAACCCGCGCCTGCTCATCGGCGCCGCCCGCCTTGCGCTGGAGGAAGCGGTCGGCCTGATTCAGGCGCACGACGGAGTGGCAATCGCCGCGCACATTGACCGCGAGGGATTCGGGCTGATTGGGCATCTGGGATTTGTGCCCGACGTCCCTCTGGACGGGCTGGAAATTTCGCCGCTGATGACCGTCGAGGAGGCGGAGGAAAAATTCGGCCTGGGCGGGCGGTTCGGATTGATTCAGGCCTCCGACGCCCATCGGCTGGACGAGATTGGGCGGGTTGCAACCCTATTCGAACTGGCGGAGCCGACGGTTACCGAGATTCGCCTGGCCTTGCAGGAACGCCAGGGAAGGAGAGCGCGAAACGCCTAGCACGCGGAGACCGACAGTGGAGGAACTGGCGCTTCATATCCTCGACATCGCGGAGAACTCGATCCGCGCAGGAGCGCGGACCATCGAAATCGAAGTCGCGGAGGACCTTCAACAGGATCGGCTGCTCATCACGATCCGGGACAACGGCAAGGGAATGGACAAGCGAACGCTGCGCCATGCGCTCGATCCGTTCTTTACGACCAAACCCAACAAGCGCGTAGGACTGGGATTGCCGCTGCTGGCAGCAGCGGCCCGGCAAGCCGGCGGCGACATCGCAATCCGATCCAAGCGGGGGGCGGGAACCGAGGTCGAGGCCGCGTTCCAATACAGCCACGTGGACCGCCAGCCGCTGGGCAATCTCGCCGCGACAATGGAGGCATTGATCATCGGAAATCCGGACGTGGATTTCCGCCTCGTTCATCGGAGTCCGAAAGGAGTAAAGCAACTGGATACGCGCAACATTCGGGCGGCGCTCGACGGGGCGCCGATCAACTCGATCGAAGGCATACGCAGGGTCAAACAGAGCATGGAGGAACACGGATGGCGATAAAAGAGGTCAGCGAGGAGAAAGTCCGGGAGATTGCCCGTCGCTGGGGCGGACGCGAAGGCTTCCTCGTCGAAATGCTGCAGGATGTGCAAACCGAATATCGCTATATCCCGGAGGCGGCGATCCGAACGCTCTCCAAAGAGGTGGGCGTGCCGGTCGGCCAGATTTATCATCTGGCGACGTTTTTCAAACGGTTCAGCCTCAAGCCGCGCGGCGAGCACGTGGTCAGCGTCTGCACGGGAACCGCTTGTCATGTCAAAGGGGCGCCGCGGGTGCTGGATGCGTGCGCGCGGGAACTGGGCATCGGGGTCGGCGAGACCACCCGTGACGGCAAGTTCACGCTCGAAGAGGTGCGCTGTCTGGGCTGCTGCGGTCTGGCCGCCGTTGTTACGGTCAACGACGATATCCATGGGCATGTCACAACGTCGAAAGTTCCGCGTTTGTTGAAACGATACAAAGGAACGGAGAAGGCGAGCCATGGCGAAGCTGACGATCAGTGAGCTGCAAAAACTGCGCGAGAAACTGGCGCAGGAACGCCAGACGCGCGAGGGCAATGCCCGCGGGCAGATTATCATCCACATGGGCACATGCGGAATCGCCGCCGGCGCGCGAAAAGTCCTGACGGCGCTGCTCGAGGCGATGGACAAGCAGAATGTCCGCGACGTGATAGTCAGCACGTCGGGCTGCGCCGGCATGTGCAGCAAAGAGCCGATGGCCACCGTGCAACTGCCCCAACAGGCGCCGGTGAAATATATCTCGCTCAACGAGGAGAAAATTGTCCGCATCCTCAACGAGCACCTGCTCCAGGGCAACGTGGTCAAGGAGTTTGCTCTGGCTGTCGGCAGCGAGCGGATGGGATGAGACGATTGGGGATTCGAGAGAAAGAAGAAAAGCGGCAGCATGGCTGCCGCAGTCCAAAGCAGAGAGAATGAACTATGCCTTACCGACTTCACATGATGGTGTGCGCGGGAACCGGTTGCGTCAGCAACCGCTCGCTGGAATTGCGCGATGCGCTGTCGGCCGAGCTGGCCAGGCGCGGCTTGGACAAGGAAATCGAGATTGTAACGACCGGCTGCAATGGCTTCTGCGGCGTCGGGCCGATCCTGCTCGTGCAGCCCGACGGCATCTTCTATCAAAAGGTGCAGGTGAAAGACGTGCCGCTGCTGGTCGAGGAACACTTGGTGAAAGGCCGGCCGGTCAAATCGTTGATGTTCACGCCGCCCGAGGCCAAAGAGCCCGTACCTCGGATGCGCGACATTCCATTTTTTGGCAAGCAGATGCTGGTCGCGCTCCGCAACCGCGGGATGATTGATCCGGAGAAAATCGAGGACTATATCGCGCGTGGAGGCTATCAGGCGCTGGCCAAGGCTCTGACCACCATGACGCCAAAGCAGATCATCGAGGAGATCAAGGCGTCCGGTCTGCGGGGGCGCGGCGGCGGCGGATTCCCCACGGGCATCAAGTGGGAGACCTGCGTCCATGCCCACTCCGAGGATGGCGTGCGCTATCTGGTCTGCAACGCCGACGAGGGCGACCCGGGCGCCTTTATGGACCGCAGCATCATCGAGGGCGATCCGCACTCGGTCATCGAGGGGATGGTGATCGGCGCCTATGCCATTGGCGCGCATCAGGGATACATCTATGTTCGCCACGAATATCCTCTGGCGCTCAAACGGTTCATGATTGCGCTCGACCAGGCGCGCGAATACGGCCTGCTGGGCAAGGATATTCTGGGGACAGGCTTTGATTTCGACATCGAGGTGCATCGCGGCGCGGGCGCGTTTGTGTGCGGCGAGTCCACGGCGCTGATGGCCTCGATCGAAGGCCGCGTCGGCGAACCGCGCGCCAAATACATTCACACCGTCGAGGTGGGCCTTTACAACAAACCGACGGTGCTGAACAACGTGGAGACGTTTGCCAACGTGCCGGTTATCATTGAGCGCGGGGCCAAATGGTTCGCTTCGATCGGCACGGAACACAGCAAGGGAACCAAGGTGTTTTCGCTGGCTGGCCGGGTGAAAAACACGGGATTGGTCGAGGTGCCGATGGGTCTTTCGCTGCGCGAGTTGATTTTCGATATCGGCGGCGGAATTGCCGACAACGGGAAATTCAAAGCGGTGCAGACAGGGGGCCCGTCGGGTGGCTTCCTTCCCGAAGATTTGCTCGATCTGCCGGTGGACTATGAAAAACTTTACGAGGCCGGCTCCATGATGGGCTCCGGCGGCGTCGTGGTCATGGACCATACCTCGTGCATGGTGGACGTGGCGCGGTTCTTTGTGGATTTCCTCCAGAGCGAGTCGTGCGGCAAGTGCACGCCGTGCCGCGAGGGCATCAAGGCGATGCACGGCATCCTGTCGCGCATTTGCGACGGCAAAGGCAGCGAAGCGGACCTGGCGACGCTGGAAGAACTGTGCTCCGTCGTTGCCGACACCTCGTTGTGCGCCCTGGGCGGCAGCGCGCCGAATCCCGTGCTGACCTCGCTTCGCTATTTCCGCAGCGAGTATGAGGCGCATCTTCAGGGGAAATGCCCGGCGGGGGTCTGTCGGGCGCTGATCACGTTCCGGATCAACGACAAATGTACGGGCTGTCATCTGTGCTTCAAGGCGTGTCCGACCTCGGCGGTCCTGGGCGAGCCAAAACAGATGCACAGCATTATTCAGGGAAAATGCATCAAATGCGGCGCCTGCTATGATGTGTGCAAGTTCGAGGCAGTGACGAAGGAGTAACGGGCGCGAAAACCAGCGGCGCAGGCGGACCGCCTGTCCGATACGATAAGGAAGAGCGATCATGATCAAACTGCGAATTGACGGAAATGAAGTCGAGGTCAATGCGGGAACTCCGCTCCTGAAGGCGGCTCAGAAACTGAATATCGAGATCCCCACGCTGTGCCACTATGAGGGGATCGAGCCGTATGCCGCCTGCCGGGTCTGCACGGTGGAGGTGGTGCGCGGCCGTCGCCGGCGCATGGTCACCGCGTGCAACTATCCGGCCACCGACGGCATCGAGGTGTTCACCGACAACGAGCGGGTGAGGCGCGCGCGCCGGCTGAATCTCGAAATGCTTCTCGGCCGGTGTTCCGAGGTGCCGGCGATTCGAGCGTTGGCCGCCAAATACGGCGTCGAGAAATCCCGCTTCGGCTACGATCCGAAGGAAAAATGCATTCTGTGCGGCCTGTGCGTGCGGATGTGCAGCGACATCGTCAAGGCCAACGTCCTCAGCTTTGCCTACTCCGGGCCGCGCCGCAAGGTCGTTACGCCTTTTGAGCGCGAGATGGCCACCGATGTGTGCATTGCATGCGGGGCCTGTGCGCACGTTTGCCCGACTGGGGCGATCACCATTGAGGACTTGTCCCAGCGGCGCGGCGAAGTGCCGGAAATGTATCTAGGTCCAAAGACAGCCATCTCGATTCCGTTCCAGCAGGCCGTGCCCAAGGTGCCCTATATTGATCCTGACGCGTGCATCAAAATGCAAACGGGCGGCTGCGGCATTTGCGCGCAGGTCTGCGAACCCGAAGCGATCAACTACAAGATGCAGGACGAGGTGGTGGAACTGGACGTCGGGCAGATTCTTGTCGCCACCGGCTACCAGATTTTCGACGCCTCGCAAATGGCCCAATACGGCTACGGCAAGCTGGACAATGTGCTGTCGGCGCTGGAATTCGAGAAGATGCTCAACTCGACGGGGCCGACGGGCGGGCGTGTACTGACCAAGAACGGCAAAGAGCCTCGTGCCATCGGGATTATCCATTGCATCGGCTCGCGGGACGCCCGCTACCACAAATACTGCTCGCGCGTCTGCTGCATGTATGCCCTGAAGTTTGCCCACCTGGTCAAGGATCGCACCAACGCCGAGGTTTATCAATTCTACATTGACATGCGGGCGTTTGGCAAAGGCTACGAAGAATTCTATTCCCGCGTCCTCGACGAAGGGGTCAATGTGATCCGCGGCAAGGCAGCCGAAGTGGTCGAGGCCACGTGGGGCAATGAGCGCGAGGGCCACCTCCTGGTGCGCTGCGAGGATACCCTCATCGGCAAGTTCCGCGAAGTGCCGGTGGATATGGTGGTGCTCTGCGCGGCGATCGAACCCAACGTGGATCAGGAGCGTGTCGGCCAGATTTTCTCGCTCAGCCGCAGTCCGGACGGTTTTTTCCTCGAACGCCACCCGAAGCTTGATCCGATGGGAACGGTCAACGACGGCATTTATCTGGCCGGCTGCTGCCAGGGGCCGAAGGACATTCCCGACACGGTGGCGCAGGCGCAGGGAGCTGCCGCTCGCATTCTTGCGATGATTGCCAAGGGCGAAGTTCTCCTCGATCCGATTCGGGCGAGCATAGACGAGAATCTGTGCGGCGGCTGCAAGGTGTGCAACAATCTGTGTCCCTACATGGCCATCACGTTCGACGACGTGAAAAAGGTTTCTGTCGTCAACGAAACTCTCTGCAAGGGCTGCGGCACGTGCGTGGCTGCCTGTCCGGCAGGCGCCATCACGGGCAGCGGCTTTACCGATGAACAAATATTTGCGGAAATCGAAGGTATTCTCGCAGATGCTGGAAATAAGTAGTGGATCTCATAGGGTCCAGAGTTCCCAAGGAGCATGACAATGGCGTTCGAACCCAAAATCGTAGGCTTTTTGTGCAATTGGTGTTCTTATACCGGCGCGGATTTGGCGGGGGTTTCTCGGATTAAGTGGCCGCCCAACGTACGGCCTATTCGCGTAATGTGCTCGGGACGCATTGACCCGACTTTTGTCGTCAAGGCATTCCGCGAGGGGGCCGACGGGGTACTGGTCAGCGGCTGTCATCCCGGCGACTGCCACTACTATCAGGGCAATTACAAGGCGCTGCGCCGATATCATCTTCTGCGGCGTGTGCTCGAGCAATTCGGCATCCATCCCGACCGGCTCATGCTGACCTGGGTGTCGGCGGCCGAGGGCGAGCGCTGGGCCAAAGTGACCCAGGAAATCACGGAACGCGTGCGGAAACTGGGCCCGCTGCATCTGAAGGACTGAAATCGTTTCGTGTTGGAGATTGCGGAGAAGGAATTCCAGGACCTAACCCGTGCGGAAAAACACCGGAACCACAGATTCAGACAGATTTCAAAGATCACTTTGTGTGCATTCCGCGAAATCTGTGGATTTTCCTTACGCACACAACAAACTCCGATTGGGGAAAAGAAACCATGCCAAAACCCAAGGTAGCACTTTACTGGGCGGCCAGCTGCGGCGGCTGTGAAATCACCGTGGTGGACATCGAGGCGCACATTCTGGATGTCGCCAAGGCCTTCGATATCGTCTTTTGGCCCTGCCTGATGGACTTCAAGGTCAAAGATGTCGAGGCCATCGAAGACGGCGGCATCTTTGTCACTTTGTTCAACGGCGCCATACGGAATAGCGAGCAAGAGCACCTCGCCAAACTCCTGCGTCGCAAGTCCAAAGTGCTCGTGGCCTTTGGCTCGTGCGCGCACGAAGGCTGCATTCCCGGCCTGGCCAACGTAACCAACCGCGACGAGATTTTCAAAACTGTCTATCAGGAAACCGCCTCGACCGACAATCCCAAGGGAGTTCTCCCGCAAACCAAGACCGAGATGCCCGAGGGGGTGCTGGAAATCCCCGAGTTCTGGAACAAGGTTTGCTCGCTCGACCAGGTGGTGGACGTGGACTATTATGTGCCCGGCTGCCCGCCGCAGTCCAATCAGGTGTGGGCCGTGCTCGACCATCTCATCCAAGGCAAACCGTTGCCGCCCAAAGGCTCCATTCTCGGCGCCGGACAGAAAACCTGCTGCGACGAATGCCCGCGCGTACGCAAAGAAAAGAAGATCAAGCGGTTTTATCGCACCCATGAGATCGTCCCGAACCCCGAGGAATGCCTGCTGGATCAAGGCCTGCTGTGCATGGGACCGGCCACGCGCGACGGCTGCGGCGCCAAGTGTGTCAAGGTGGGCGTTCCCTGCCGCGGCTGCTACGGCCCGCCCCCCGGCTCGCACGACATGGGGATGAAGATGATCAGTGCCCTGAGCTCCGTGATCGATTCCGAAGACCCTGCGGAAATCGAGCGAATTATTGCCACCATCGCCGACCCCGTCGGCACATTCTACCGCTTCAATCTCGCACACTCGATTTTGTACCGTGTGCAGGAGGATTTGAAGGAGAAACAAGCAGTAAAGTAGGACAGGTTGCCAACCGTTGCCGCGCTATTCGGCAACCTGGCGGTCCGAATGGAGATTTGGACAGGGTTGCAAACCTCTCCCACATGATCGGAGGAATAGTCCGTGAAACGCTACACGATTGATCCCGTCACACGCCTCGAGGGCCATGGCAAGATTGAGATCTTTGTCAATGACGAGGGCGAGGTGGAAAACGCGTATTTCCAGATTCCGGAGCTGCGCGGCTTCGAGAGGTTTTGTGTCGGCCGGCCCGTCGAGGAAATGCCGCGCATCACCACGCGTTTGTGCGGCGTGTGTCCCGAAGCGCATCACATGGCGGCGGCCAAGGCCTGCGATGCCGTCTACCACGTCGAGATTCCGCCGGCGGCGAAGAAGTTGCGCGAACTGCTGTATTCATTCTTTTTTACCGCGGACCACACGGTGCACTTTTACGCGCTGGCCGGCCCGGACTTTGTCTGCGGCCCCGATGCGCCGCCGGCCGAACGCAACATCCTTGGACTGATCGCCAAAGTCGGCCTCGACGCCGGTCTCCAAGTGATCCAGTGCCGCGCGCGCTGCCAGGAAATGATCGAAAAGCTGGGCGGCAAGAAAATTCACCAGGTGACCTCGATTCCCGGCGGCGTCACCGTGGGACTGACGAAAGAAGACCAACAGAAAGCAATTGATTACGCCAAGCAGAATATCGAATTCGCCAAGTTCACACTCAAGGTCCTCGAAGACGTAGTCCTCAAGAACAAGGCGTATCTCGATCTCATTCTCGGCGACGCTTACAGACACGAAACCTACTACATGGGCCTGGTGGACGAGAACAACAAGGTCAACTTTTACGACGGCAAGGTCCGGGTTGTCGGGCCCG
Organism: Candidatus Sumerlaeota bacterium; assembly: GCA_017161705.1. Classification (GTDB taxonomy): domain Bacteria; phylum Sumerlaeota; class Sumerlaeia; order JADFCW01; family JADFCW01; genus JADFCW01. The sequence goes on from JADFCW010000020.1 coordinate 22,344, forward strand.
ACGGCACGGAGCACTGCAAGTATTCTCCCCACGAATACCGCGAGTATATCGCCGAGCGCGTGGAGCCGTGGACCTATCTGAAATTCCCCTATCTAAAAAAGATCGGCTGGAAGGGATTTGTGGACGGCAAGGACAGCGGCGTCTATTGCGCTACGCCGCAGTCGCGCCTCAACGCCGCCGACGGCATGGCTACGCCGCTGGCGCAGGCCGAATATGAAAAGATGTTCGAGACGCTGACGGGGGACAAGGCGGGCAAGAAACCTATCCATGCACGGCTGGCCACGCATTGGGCGCGCGTCATCGAGTTGACGTATGCCGCCGAACGCTCGCTCGAATTGGCCCAGGACCCCGAAATTACCAGCGACAAGATTCGGACCATTCCCACGGCCAAACCCGACGAAGGGATCGGCATCGTCGAGGCGCCGCGCGGCACGCTCACGCATCACTACTGCACCGACGAGCGGGGCATTCTGACGAAGGTCAATCTGGTGGTCGGGACTACCAACAACTATGCGCCGATCGCCATGTCGGTCAAACGCGCAGCCCAGAAACTCATCAAGAAAGGCGCGGCCGTGACCGACGCCCTCCTCAACATGGTCGAGATGGCATTCCGGCTCTATGATCCGTGCTTCGGTTGCGCCACCCACACCCTGCCCGGCCAAATGCCGCTGATTGTGACCATCCGCGACCTGGCCGGCAACGTGAAGCAGGAATTCCGCCGCGATTGATAACCGCAGCACGGGCGTCCCGCCTGTGGCGGTGTTGCCCTCGCCTCCTGCCCAGTGGCCATGCGCCGGGGCGGGCGAAACCGTTTTTTGCTTTACAGATGCAGGCGCGCCGCCTTATCGCTTGAATCAACACTGGCGGGAGTGGCGCGCGTGCATCTGGGTCTTTTCGGCGGCACCTTTGATCCGCCCCATATTTGTCACACGCTGTTCTGTCTCTACGTGCTCGAAATGACCGACGTGGAGCGTATTGTCTGGGTGCCGTGCGCCGACCATCCGTTCGGCAAACCGGCGACCGCGTTCGAGCATCGGCTGGCGATGTCGCGTCTGGCGGCGCGTTCACTCGGCCCGCGGGTGGTCGTATCCGACCTCGAGGCCTCGCTGCCCCGGCCCAGCTACACGATTCATACCGTCGAGGCGCTGCTTCGCACGCAGCCCGACGCAAAGATTTCGCTCCTGATCGGCTCCGACATTTTGAGCGAGTTGGACCGCTGGGAGCGAATCGAGGACTTGCGGGGGGTGACGCGGATGATCGTAGTGCCCCGAGGCGGATTTTCCGTCGCGGGCGATGCGCTGCCATTTGCGCTGCCGCAGCTGAGCAGTTCGGATGTCCGCAAGGCTTTGGCCGAAGGAAAGTCCGCGGAGGCGGTCCTGAGTCCGGCAGTGCTGGACTACATCCGGCGTCATGGCTTGTATGGAACCGGTCGAAACGCGGGATCGATGACGAGAGGCAAAAAACAACCTGCTTGATTGGTCGGGTCCGACCGATCCGTCCATTTCATCCGTTCTGTCCGATCCGACCGATCGAAGGGAAGGAAGGCGGCAAAATGGGCAAGGCGGTTATCCAAATCGAAGGGCTGTCGGTCACCTATAAAAAGGGGTTTCGCCGGCAGCCCGTGCGCGCGGTGCGCGACCTGAGTTTCACCGTGGGCGAGGGCGAAGTCATCGGCTTCCTCGGCCCCAACGGCGCGGGAAAGTCCTCGACCATCAAGGCCATAATGGGCTTTCTGTTTCCCAGCGCCGGGCGAATCGAGGTGCTGGGCCATCCAGCAGGCTCAACCGTGGCCAAGCGCCATCTGGGCTATCTGCCCGAGGTTGCGCTGTATTATCCGTTTATGAAACCGCGCGAACTGCTCTGGTTATACGGCGGTTTGTCCGGGCTGCGTTCCTATGAGCTGGAGCAGCGGATCCCGCAGGTGCTGGAGATGGTGGGGCTGGCCGGCCGCGAAAACGCACTGCTGAAAACTTTCTCCAAAGGAATGCAGCAGCGGTTGGGAATCGCACAGGCGCTCATCGGCGATCCGGCGCTTCTGATCTTCGACGAGCTGTCGTCGGGACTGGATCCCATCGGCCGGCGCGACCTGCGGCAGATCCTGCAGCAATTGAAACAGGAAGGGAAAACGATATTCTTTTCCTCGCACGAGCTGTCCGAGGTCGAGATGCTGTGCGACCGGATTCTGATCATCAACCGCGGACGGAAAATCCTCGAAGGTCCGCTCGAAGACCTGGTCCGGCCGTGGGGCAACTTTGAAATCGAGTTTCGGGCTAGGCCGGGCGGCGGCGCGCTGCCGCCATTGCCAAGACCGCCTGAAGAAACCGCCGACGGCATCCTGCGCTTGCATTTGAGACCGGACGATCAGCCGGCGCGTTTGCTTCGGGAACTAGTCATGGCTGACTGCGAGATTATTGAGTTCCGCAGCGAACGCAGCTCGCTGGAACAGGAGTTCATCCGGATTATCCAGGAGGACGACGCCCACGCGGCGTAAGGAACGGTTGTGGTGTATAATCCGACGTGTCTGACCTGTCTGACTTGTCAGGCGTGTCCGACCTGTCCGGCCGCTCTTCGGCAATCACTCAAAGCAGCCAGGGACCCGCCCTATGATCGAATGGCTTTCGGGGATTCTGCGTTTCAAAGAACCCAACCATATTGTCGTGGACGTACAGGGCGTCGGCTATGGTATGGATGTTCCGGCAAGCACGTTCGAGCGGCTTCCGGAGGTCGGTTCGCCAGTCGAGCTGCACACCTATTATTACGTGCGCGAGGACGAGACGGCGCTGTTCGGGTTTCTTACGCCCGAAGAGCGGACGGTGTTCGAGATTTTCATCAACACCTCGGGCATCGGGCCGAAAACCAGCCTCGGCATTTTGTCGTCGGTGCCCATTGGGGAGTTTGCGCGGGCGGTCATGGAGAACGATCTTGCGGCGCTAATGAAAGTGCGCGGTGTCGGACGCAAAACGGCCGAGCGCCTGATCGTAGAGCTGCGCGACAAAATGAAATCGTTCATGCTGGGACTGGAATCGCGCGGAATACCGCTGGAGAAACCGTCGCCGGAAGCCGAGGACGCCATAGCGGCGCTGGTGCAGCTGGGCACGCGGCCGGCAGTCGCTGCGCGGGCGGTTCGCCGGGCTGTCGAGATTCTCGGCGACAAGGCCAGCGGCGAGGCACTTCTGCGCGAGGCGCTGAAACATCGGTGATCTTCCCTTGCGGGAATGATAAAGCCGTTTCGGAGAAACCATTCGCATGCCCTTCGACAAATCCATCCTCTCGCCTTTTCCCGAAGAAGCCGACCGGCAGGAAGACCGCCGAATCCGTCCGGCCACCTGGCAGGAATTCAGCGGCCAGACCAAAGTGGTCGAGAAACTGCGCATCAGCATCGGCGCGGCCAAGGCCCGCGGCGAACCCCTCGACCACGTTCTGCTTTACGGCCCGCCCGGTCTGGGCAAAACCACCCTTGCCCAGATTATCGCCAACGAAATGGGCGTAGCGATCAAGTCCATCTCCGGCCCGGTCATCGAGCGCAAGGACGACCTCGCCTCGATCCTCACCGACCTTCAGGAAGGCGACGTGCTCTTCATTGACGAGATTCACCGGCTCAACCGCATCGTCGAGGAATGCCTCTATCCGGCGATGGAAGACTTCCGCATCGACATCGTGCTGGACAAGGGGCTTCACGCGCGCACGCTTCGTATTGACCTCAAGCACTTCACATTGGTCGGCGCCACCACGCGCGCGGGCATGATCACGGGGCCGCTTCGCAGCCGTTTCGGCATCACCGAGCGCCTTGAGTTTTACACGGTCGCCGAGATCGAGACGATCCTGCGGCGGTCGGCCAGGATCCTCAACGTCGCACTCGACGAAGCCGGCGCCCGCGAGATCGCCCGCCGCTCGCGCGCCACGCCCCGCATCACCAACCGCCTCCTGCGGCGGGTCCGCGACTATGCCACCGTGCTCGGCGATGGCATGATCACGCGCGAGATCGCCTCGCAGGCGCTCGACCACCTCGAAGTGGACCATCTGGGGCTCGAGCCGGTGGACCGCCATTTGCTGCGCACGATGATCGAAAAGTTCAACGGCGGCCCCGTCGGCCTCGGCACCATCGCCGTCGCCGTGCAGGAAGACGAAGACACGATCGAAGACGTCATCGAGCCGTATCTGATCCAGATCGGCTTCCTGCAGCGCACGCCGCGCGGCCGCGTTGTCGCCAAAGCGGCCTATGAACACCTGGGATTGCGGTTCGACCGGCCGGAAAATCCGAACTTGTTTTAGTGTTTTGGGAACGGGTTGCGAAGATTGCGAAGCCTTCAGCGGATCGCCTGCCACAGCAGGCGTGCTCCAAATCCGCACAGCATCAATCCGCCGAAAATATTGACCGCACGGAGAGCGGCGAGGCTGACAAAGCGCCGGCCAAAGTGAAGCACCGTAGTAATCAGCACCACCCAGCTGGCGCAGCCGATCGGTACGGAGACCGCGAGCCATAGGTAGGCCCATGGATTGCCCGCGGCCGAGTCGCCGACCACTGAACTGAAACTCAGCCACGCTGCCATTGAAAGCGGATTGCCGGCCATCATCGCCAGGCCGATGGCGTAGCAGCGAAGCGGCGAGGCCTGAACGTCCCGCCTGTGCGGCCTGGCCGATTGGTCCGACTGGTCCGACGCGTCTGACTTTCCCCCAAGAATCTCCTGCGGTACTCCCTTCCACCGCACCGCGTCCCGTATCGCCAACAGGCCCAAAGCCTCCAGCATCACCACACCCATAGCCAACAGCGCCGTTCTCACCGCCGCAAATTGCACCAGATGCGCAACACCCAGGCAGACCAGCGCGAGATAAACCGCGTCGGCGGTCACTGCGCCCATGCCCAGCGGGAAGGCTTCGCGATAGCCGGAGCGCAACCCCCGCCGGATGATTTCGATATTCACCGGCCCGATGGGCATGGCCACGCCGAGGCCGATTCCAAATCCCGTCGCCATTATGGCCCATGCATCGCTCATGAGGGAGCACGTTGGACAATCGAGTTCCAGCTGCAAGAAAAATTTCCACTATACAAGGCCGCTGCCGCTGAGTTCAGATGAAGGCCGTAGGGGAGATTCCGCGATCGCCCATTCATTTTCCTGCACAGGAGCGCACGCCATGTCGGGCACATTTCAACCGGAACTGATCATCGCGGGGCTGGTGCTGTGTTTGTTTGGCTGGACACTCTACTGGGCGGGTCTGCGGCTGATGGGCGCGCTGTGCGGAGCCATCGCAGGTGTCGCCGTGGCCGCAGTCGCCATTTTGTTTCTGGTGGGCGAGAACCGCACGGCGTTGATATGGGGCGGCGCCGCCGGGGGGCTGATCGGCACCGCTCTTGGCGTGTATCTGATTGTTCGCGCTCACTATCTCCTGTTTTTCTTTACGGGTGCGGTGGCCGGTTTGGCCACGGCCTGGGTGTTCGAGGCGGCCTGGCTGACATGGCTCCAGCAATATATCGCTGGGACTTTGGGACAAATCGCTTACTATGGCATCTTCACTCTTGTCGGCGGCCTGGTGATTGTGCTCTCGCATCAGTTTATTGTCACGTTGCTGACAGCGTTTGCGGGAACAGGCCTGTTTATGCTGGGCCTCCCGCCGCGTTATGCGGTCTGGCTTTGCCTGCCTGTATTTGTCACTTCGCTGGTTGTTCAGACCGGTGTGCTTCGCGCCCTGGGATTCCGTCCCCCGCCTATGCCCGCGCAGGGTCCCCCGCCTCAGGGGTAACATGCTGCAAAAGCTGGGACTTTTGGCCCTGCAGATTATCTGGTGAGACGGAGACAAAGACTAGAGCGGCAGCGGCAGAGTTGCGGATCAAATCGGCGGCTGCACTCTTACGGCACCCACGTATAGGGATCGCCCACACCCTGCGCGCCTGTCACATCCGACCCCACGCCGAAGTTGGGGCCTTTCCCCGCGATGAAATTGACCGGCACTCTGCCGCCGTGCCGGTAGATATCGCCCCAGCTCACTGTGCCGTTGGTTGGATCATAGGGAAGCGCATAGCGCGTGTAGGGATAGCCGGCGCCGCCTCCGCCGCCCGTGTCGTCGGCCGAATCGGGGCCGTAGCTGACCGCCACCCATTCGGTTTTTTGCGGATTCGTAACCGGCGGCCCGACATATCCCACATGCACCTGCAGGTACGGATCGAGCAGCCCTGAATCGCCGGGAGGATGAATGGACTGACTGTGCGTGCCGATGCAGACAAACGCATCGGTGACCGGCGTGGTCAAATAGGCCACGGGTGTGCTCAGCGCAATCCAAAAGTAGCCCGGCGCGGGCGCGGTCCGCGAACCCGCCCCCACCCACGAATGCCAGTAGGGGATGGCGTTCCAGTCCACGCGATACGCTTCGAGAGCGTTGGCCAGCGAACGCATATCCGCCTGGACGCGCGCGACTTTCGACCGCGTTTGCGCCTCCAGAAAATTCGGAATGGCGATCGCGGCCAGAATAGCGATGATTGCCACGACAATGAGCAACTCGATCAGTGTGAATCCGATTCGTCCGCCTGCGTTTCTCATGGGTGCAACCTCCTGTTGTCTGCCGCGTTCTCTTTCACTGGGAAATGAAATTCATGTTGCCTTTGCGATGTCAAATGCAATCCCCAGGTAGAACGAAAATACAGGAGCGGCGGAACAATAGCCGGCAAAAAAAATGAGAGAGCTTGGCCCTCCCGCTCGTCGGTTGCGCGTGTGCGCGAGGCTCACGCGCTCCCGTTTTCAGCGGAGGGCCTGCTCTCCCGAAAACCACCCGTCTGCGGCGGCGGCAAACCACACCGCACTATTGCTTGGCTGCCACGTCGCCCTTGGCCTTGGTCACGCCCATGAGCAAAGCCAGAATGATCAGCGCCACGGCTACGCCAATCAGCACCTGCAGACCTGATTGCACCGAGCCGCCTGCGCTGGCGGCGATCTTGCCGATCAGCTGCACAAAGAACACCGCACCCGCCAGCCCCACGGCAAAGATGATCCCGAAGACACTGCCATAGACCTTCGGATCGAACTTCGAGAAGGTCACGCCGACAATGGTCGGGAAGCACGGCGCACAGGCTAGACCGATCAGCGCCACCAGCACCCACGCCAGGCCAACGCTACCGCTTTGGGTCATGATAAACAGGACGATGGCCGCCAGAAGCCCCATGCCTGCCACGACCTTGTCGCCCACGCGGGTAATCGCTGGAATCTGCGAGGCGATCAGACGGCCGACCATCATGGCGATGGCGAACATGGACATCATGTAATTGGCCTTTGCCTTGACGGCCTCTTCAGCAATGCCTGGCGTTTTCTTCAGCACCTCTGACGCGTAGGAGCTTACCCAGGTGCCCATCGAAACTTCGAGGGCAATGTAGAAGAACAGCGCCAGGGCCGACACCCAAACGGCTATCTGCCCGAGAAGTCCCGCCGCCTGCGAAAACTGGAATCCCGCCGAGGACACTGGATACTCCGCAAGAATGGCTAAAACGACCGGAAGAAGAACGATCACCGCCAGAACGGTCACATTGGTCGAGTATGCCCCGGGGTTCCTGTTAAATAGCAGTCCCGTCAGGAGCGGCGTGATAAAAAACCCCAGCCCGAAGAAGATGTTGCCGAAATTGCTGGCCGCCGCCGGATTCTTTCCTCCGAACAACACCACCGGAATCAGCGTATTGCCCGCGGTGTTGCAGCACATCGCCCCGATTCCCAGCAAAATGCAAGCGAGCATGGCCATGCTGAAGGATGTCGCGCGCGACAAAAGAAAAATGCACAGCGCCGTTACGACAAAGCCTAAAATAGCAATCGGCTTGTAGCCCCACTTGTCGCACAACAAACCCGTGACGAGCGACATGATCAGGCAGGCAAACATGAACGTGGAACCCAGCTGCCCGAATTGCGCATCGGTGATGTTCAGAAACGGCACCAGATGCACTTTGAGCGCGCCCAACAGGGCGAAGCTCATTCCCAGGCCAAATACACACAACAATGCTACGACTGCTGCCAACTTCTTCATGGTTCCGTTCTCCTTTCCAGGTGAGATTCATCGGCCCGAATTGCATCCCGTTTGCGGGTTGCCTTTCCCGCGGGCCTCGTTGCAGCAATGCCGCCCCGAAGGCTGCCAGACAAACACTCTGTTACCCCTTCAACGTCTTTCTGGCGGAAATGCTTCCACACCTCCTCTGCGCTATGGAATATGAACTCGGATGGTTTGGCCCGCTGTAGGAACCTTGGCCGTCAGTCTATGGGGTGCGGTTTTGCCGTCAAGCAAAATATGAACCCTCGGAACGCGCTGCGGGTTGTGCTGGCAGCAGCATGGGTATCTTGACCCTAATCCACCGCCCAGGACCGGGCGATAGGACTGAAATCTCATGGGCAAAATGCCTCTGCCGCCTTCCCGCTAGGGCTTCGGGGTCCATTTCAGCCGGGCAATCTGAATGCCTTTGAGCGAGGGCAGCAGCGCCGCTATATAATATTGGCCCTCGTGCAGAAGAATCTCCGGTGCGGCGACCGGCAGCGTGCACACAAAGTAGCGGTCGTTCTCCACGCCGAAGTCCATCGGGTCCTTCGAGGCATAGACGCTGGTTTGCGCCTTCACGCCGTAGCGCTGCGTGCGGAACAAATAGAACAAGCCATCCTTCTCGACGACGAACGGACATTCGGCGGAGTAGGGATTGCTGCCCGCCCGGCCGCCGAAGGCCACGATTTTCGATTCGCCCCATGTCGTCATGTCCGGCGACGTGCGGCAATAGACCGCCCCTTTGCGCTCCGGATAGGCCGTATAATAGCAATGCCACAAGTCGCCGATTCGGAGGACCATCGGGTCGCGCGTATTGTTGCCGGCGCCTTCGCCAAACATGCCGGTGCGGCCGTCGGGGCCGACCACGCGCTCGAACGTTTTGCCATCCGTGCTGCGGGCGCGGCAGATGTGCTCCCAGTCGCCGTAAAACATGTGATAAACGTCGCCGACTTTGACCACATGAGGCGCCTGAAGACCGCCGGTTGTTTCGCCGGCCTTCGGATCGGCCTGCAGGGCGATGCCCATCGGTTTCCAGTCGCGATCGGTCAGACGCGCGCCCTCCCAGCGATAAAAAAGCCGCGTGCGGCCGCCGCAGTTGGTGCCGCGGATGCACGACCACAGCTGCCAGGTGCCGTCGGCGGCCTGCCAGATGGAAAAGTCCACCGGTTGCTGTTTGGGATTGGTCAGCGGACCAAGGTCGGGATCGCTGGCCGCCTGCCACCATTCGCCGTCAAGGACGGGGACGAGCACGGCCGGTGCGGCGCCGCAGGGGATTTGCGCAAGTGTCCACAACACGGCAGTCATTACGGCGGTCTGGATGAGTCGAGGTCCCATGGACTTTCTCCTTGTCTTCAGTCCAAAATGTCGAACCGGTCGAACAGACCGGTCGGCTTTTCCGGTTTGATTTCCACATGAGTCACTTTGGCTGCACGCGGTCCCGTGCGGATCGCTTTTTCCAGTTCCGCCAAAGCCTTTTGATCGCCCTCGGCAACGAGTTCGACGCGGCCGTCGGGGAGATTTTTCACCCAGCCGCTGAGTTCCCATTGCCGGGCGCGCAATTGCACAAAGTTGCGGAACCCCACCCCCTGCACACGCCCCGAAACAAAGGCGCGGAACGCCGCGGCGCCCGCAGGAGCGGCCTTGCCCGGAATCTCGATGATCAGCGTGATCGAGGTGCCCTCTCTCGGCAGCAACGCCTTGTTCGCGTGATGCTTGCTTTGGTCGGTGGCCGAGGCCAACGGATTCTGAATGAGCACGCCCGGATCCTGGTGATGCAGCGAGATGATGTTCTTGACAATGGCCACCTGCGGCACGCGCCGGCCGGTCGCAGGATCTTCCACTTCCTCCGAACCGATATAAGTCCACAGGCAATGCGGCATGGTCTCGGTGGTGGCGGCGTCTTTGACAAAATCCTCGACGCGCCGCACCTGTTCTTTGCCGCCGTCGTTCCACCGCACCCAAAGAACGAGGCCCTGGCCTTCGGGCAGGATGTGGCGGCCGTCGGGAAGATCGGCGGCGGGCTTGCCGCGCGCGAGGCCCAGCTGGCGGCAAGCGGCCAGAATGTCTTCCGGTTTGGGCTGGAGAATAAACAACGACTCATAGGTCTTGCCGCCTTCGCATGTCGCCGCATATTCGAGAACGCCTTTGAGCTCTCGGGCGTAGATGTCCTGTTTGGCGACCTTGCCGGCGATTTCGATCCTGCGCTGGTCGGGGAAAACGCGAAGGCCCTCGGCGTTTGCTGCCGCGCGCGTACAGGCGGCAACCATGGCCAGCGTTGCAGGCAGGCAAACTATCCAGCGCAACCGTTGAGAGAGGGCTATGTTGTGTTTGTCTTGGTTCATGAGGTTTCGACCTCCATCTCTTTTCGTCGGCCCACCCTTGCCACAAGCATTGCCGTCAGAATTGCGCAAGCGGCCAGCGACAAATACAGGCCCGACCGAAAACTCTCCGGCTGGAAAGTCAGTTCGATCGTGTGGCTGCCCTCCGGCACCAGCACGCCCAGCCAAGCATGGTTGGCGCGATAGACCGGCACGCGCTCTTCTCCCTGCCGCGCCGTCCAACCGGGATGATAGACCTCGGACACCACCGCCGCAGCGGGCACATTCAGCTGCACCTCGAGCCTCATTCGATTGGGCGAGGGGCGGTGCAAGACGACCGTCGAGCTGGCCGAAGGCGCCTGCCCGTCGCCCCACGACTCTTGCGGTGCGGCAATCCAGGTCGTCTGTTTGGGATCAAAACCGGGGTCCGTCAAAGCCTCGAAAATTTGCTGGGCGTTACTTTGCGGCATGAATCGCGGCGCGGCCAGCCACGCCGGCCCCAGACTGTCGGCTACTTCCCAGATGTCCAGGCCAAAGTCCATCCGGCGGACCAGCCGCAAGTCGCCCGCGCGCGGGCGGGCGTAGGACAGCACATATCGAACGTTCAGCATTCGCAGCAGGGCCGGATGGAAGTTTTCCTCGATGCGGAGAAGTCCGCCCATTGGAAAACCGATCGGGCGGCCATTCATGACGTTGACGAATTGCCCGAACCATCGCAGACACAGCGGATAGTAACCTCGCGCATCGCGCAGACCGTGCAGCGTCGAGCGGTTGGCCCACAGCTCCGGCTGGTTTTGATCGTTTTGCCAGTCGCCGACGGTGTCGGTGGCCAGATAGCGATGACTGGAAGCCGTGCCTTCGATCAGAAAATCAATGAGAGGCGAACGGGGGAAAAAATCGCTTCGGCATTGCTCAGCGGTTTGAGTTACCGGCGTCCATTTCCCATACTCGAAAGAGTCGGCGAAAACCAGCAGGGCCGCCAAGAGCCAGCCGCTGTTCCGCCGCCGCCGATTCACGGTGCGTCCGATGGCAAAAACCACCATCCAGCCGGCGGAAAACAAGGCTGCCCGCCAGAGTGCTCCCGCCGTCCAACTGTGCAACTGCATGGCCAGAGGATCGTTGCCAACGGCGAAAGCGAAACCCGGAAAGACGCGCTCGATGCCCGCCGCGCGCATTACATCCAGAGCGCGGAGGGCGCCGGCGATCGAGACCAGTGCAACCGCCGCGGCAAGACCGACAGCCGTCCGCTGAAGTCGAGATTTGCCGCCGCTCTCGCTGAAACAACGCTCCAGAACGAGCGCCCATAACACCGCCAGGCCGAATTGCCAGAACACCAGCCAGCGGCCCGGCACGCGGAAGCGGTCGAAACCCGGCACACCCCAGTCGTAAAGCAGGCGATAGACCGGATTGTAACGCCCGAGAGCCAGAAAAAGGGCGAGGCAGGCCAGCGCAAGATGAAAAACAAAGAACCCGCGGACGTCGTGCGAAGATTCTTCTTTTCCATGGGTATCGTTCTTGTCCATCCGGCGATGGAAGGCCGCGCCTGCAGCGAGGAGAGTCAGAAATCCAAGCAGCGGACCGATCCCGCAGTACCCGCTGACGTCCCAATAGCCCTCTTGCCCGCCCCAGTAGATGCCTTCGCTGCGCGGGTCGCCGAAAAACTTTGGCGCGATCAGAAGCCAGAAATAATGCGGGGCAATCGAACACTCGGCTACCGCTTTCCATTCGGGCTTTTCGCCTCGCTGAAGCGACAGTGCGCCAAACTCTCCGGCCGGCAGCAAACTGGAAGCACCGAGGGCTGCTCCCAAAAGCGCGGCCGAAAGATAACGCCGGAAAATGACCAGAGATTGCCCAGCGGACTTTTGCGAAAAAACCGACGCGGCGATTTGCACGCCTGCCTGCAACGTCAGCGCAATCCACGTGTAAAAAACAATTTGAGGCGAGCCGGCGAGGATTTGCAGACCGAGAGCGCCGGCCAGCAGCGCCGCCGCGCGCCCGCCGTCCCTGCCCCCGCCGATTCGCCAGCCCAGAAGCAGGATCCACGGAATCCACGACGCCGTCGCCGGAAACACCACAATCCCGCTCATCCTATGATTGGCCATGAAGCCCGAGAGCGCCACGGGCAGCATTCCGCACAGCGCAGCCCAGGGGCTAAGGCGCCCCACACGCCGCAGGTAAAACCACATTCCCAGCGCGCCAAACGCCAGATGAATGAGATACAAGATGGTGAAGGCGTAGTATGGCGCGAGGACCATCAAAAGCACGTTGGGTGGATAGAACCACCGCAGCTGCGGGTCGCCTACCTGGGGCCAACCGCAGAAGGTCGTCGGATTCCACAGCGGCAGAATGCCCTGGCGCAGCCAGGGGCGCGCAAACTCTGCCGTGGGAAGAAAGTAATTGATCAGGTCAACGCCGCAGAGGCCTTTGGAAAGGAAAAGAAAGTCGCTAAAAAGCACAACAATGCCGACTGCCGCTATGCATAGGGCGATCGCTGAATCCTTCTGCCGAATGGCGCCGTTCATGCGATTCTTGCGTGACCGGGTTCAAGAAAGGAAAGCCTCGAATCGCCGGTAGCCGGCCGGGCATCCTCTCGCCGACGATGCTTCACGGGCGCCCGGCGATGTCAAGAGCCGGCTCCGCCGGCGGCATGGACTAAAATCGCATCCCGGAATGTCTACACGGTAGATTGTGGATTTAGATTCTTTCGTTTCAAGATTCAGCCACAATCCGTGCATCTTCGTGGAGCGCCCCATGTTTGATTATGGCTGGAGGCTGCGTTCGGTGCGTCGAAACTGGGTAGCCAAAAGCGGCAGCATGGCTGCCGCACTCCAAAACAGCATTCCTCTTTGCCGTATCCGGAGCCTGCGAAGCAACCGTTTTGGACTGCGCAGCCCATACTGCCGCTTTGCTTTGCAGTCCTGGTTTATTGGAAGACTACCTTTTGCCCCGGCTTTTGCGCCCGCCTTGGAATCTTTCACGTGAGATTTAGCTATCTTGCAAATATCTCTTTGGGGGCGGCGGGATGCCACGTGAGCCATGTTGCAAAGGACTATTGGGTTGCGGCTGCAGGTCGTGTTAGGTTTTTCTTGCCGATCCCCTGCACTCTATGAAAACTTGCACGTTGTCCAACAGCCGGCCGAAAGGCCCGCACGGGTCTTTTCGCCACACACCCTTCGTGAGGTGAGCGTATGTCTCATGTGGAACGTTTCTCCGTCTCGATGAACGCCGAGCTCCTGAAACGCTTTGATGAGCACATCGGCCGCAAGGGATATCCCAACCGCTCGGAGGCCATTCGCGACCTGGTGCGCAATGCGTTGGTCGAGGAGCAATGGAACCGCCCCAACGAGAAACTTGCCGCCACTGTGACGCTCGTCTATGACCACCACAAGCGGGAACTGGCCGAACGTCTGGCCCATATTCAACACCATCATGGCGGGCTTGTAGTGGCCGCCACCCACGTGCACCTCGACAACGACAATTGTCTCGAAGTGGTGATCCTGCGGGGTGTTTCCGAGCAGGTGCGCCAGCTGGCCGAACTTCTCATCGCCCAGAAAGGCGTCAAGCACGGCCGGGCTACTTATACGACCGAAGGGAAAAACTTGTGGTGAGAACGATATGGGGAAGCATGAACGCGGAACGATGAATGATGAAGGCAAAAGGAGACGATAATGAAAGAGGACAGGCGGTTTAGCTTTGCCATCCAGAGTATCGAATGAAAAAAACTGTTTTTTATTTTCCCATTTTTCATCATTCCTCGTTCCTCGTTCATCTATTCATCTATCTGATCATTTCTCATTCCTTCTCTCAACATGCCTCCGGCGCGGGGAACGGCGCGCACAGCGCCGGTGCCGAAGGCCTTGAGATCGCTTTCGATAAACGGCCACATGCGCTTGAACAGTTCGTTGCGAACCTCGGGGTGGCTGGTCGCTACATCGTTGCAGCAGTTGCGGTCCTGTGCCAGATTGAACAGTTCCACATGGTGGGTTAGCTTTTCAGTCACCACGGGGTAGGCGATTATTTTCCATTGCTCGGTGCGAATCATCCGGTCTTTCACATGGACCATGTTGGCCATGTAGCGGGATTTTTTATAGAGTTTGAGTGTGACCGGATCAATTTCATGGACCAAGCCGTAGCCGGCGAAGTCGTAGTCGAGATGACCGGCGATGAAAAAGCTGGGCGACGACAGACCGGTCTCGCCGTAGATCCAGCGTTCGCGGTCGTCCTCGACGCCGGTTTCGATGTCGCGCAGGCGGGAGACGCCCTCGGCCGATTCGAGCGGCGGCAGGCCGAGTGCATCGAGGAGGGTTGGGGCAATGTCCACGGAGCGGACGAGGCGTTGCAGGCGACGGCCGGCATATTTTTGCTTTGGAAATTTGATGGCCAGCGGCACATGGGTATCGCTATCGCCCCAGAGAAAGAAACCGTGCGTCGAGGAGCCGTAAATATAGCGCAGCCCCGGCTCGGGCAGGTTCTCTCCGTGATCGGCCATCAGCACAATATAGGAATTGTCATAGAGACCGGCTTTTTTAATCTCGGCGATGAGGGCGCCGAAGGCGTCGTTGACCGAGCGTGTCAGAGCGTTATAGAGGTTCATTTCCTGTGTAAAAATCCACGCGGTGTCCTCTTCGGAAAACTGCTGCTGCAATTCTTTGTTCTCCAGAATTTTTTCCAGCAGCGACCGGTAGCCGAAACGGTTGAGCACCGGCCCGAACGACGGCGCAAATTGCGTGGAATAGGGATACGAAACGCAGAAGGGAATATGGATCGAGCACAGGTGAATGGCCTGGAAGAACTTCGGCTCCGAGCGCATCCGCCGAAGATGCTTTGCGACCGCCTCGGTCATGAACTCCGGCCGATAGGTGGCGCGATAGGCAGCATTCATCCGCAAGCTGGGATCGAAATAAAACCCCAGCCGGTTGTTGAGGAAAAAGTAGTAGAGAATGGTGGGGAATTGGACCGAGCTCAT
>JADFCW010000190.1 GCA_017161705.1 Candidatus Sumerlaeota bacterium
TATACAGTCACGGCGAGCAAGACCGGCTATCCGGCAACCATCCCCGCCAACTATCGCCTGGGCGTCCCGCCTGACCGGACCGGCGTCAACTTCCGGATGCTTTCTCCGCTAAGCCAAATCTCGCCGACGTCGTTTACATTTGTTCTCGATCCGGATCAGACGCAGCAAAAAACGCTGACCATCGGCAACAACGGCTCGGATGTTCTGCAGTGGTATTTGCGGGAAGAACCGGTGTCCGGAGTCAGCGGCCTTGGTTTCCCCAGCAGCCGCAACGCCGCCCCATTGCGCATTCTGGCTGAAACACCCCGCGGGCCGGTCAATGCTCCGACTGGGGCAATCCTGCAACCCACTGCCCGCATTGAGCCGGCGATCACGGATGTGCTTGTCTATACGGACGACCCCTATCACACAAATCCGGGCAACTACGTGGATCAGGCACTCCAGGCTCTCGGCATTCCCTACGTAGCATACTACAACGGTGCATTTGGGGCGTTCGAGACCGCGCTGAATACCGGCGGTCCGTGGCGGTTGGTCATCTTCAACAACGAGAATGCCGGTCCGCCTCAATCCTCGCTGGATGCGCTGAACCAATACGTCGCCAACGGCGGCAAACTAATCGCTGCTTGCTGGAAATTGTCCAACTTCGCCTCCCATGCCTTATGGTCGCGGATGGGCATTGCCTACGTCTCAAACGATTCCGATCCGCCCGACCCGGTCTATTGGTGGCAGCCGACTCATGCGGTATTCAATACACCGCAATCGGTGCCGGAATTCACCAATCTGACGGGCGGTCGCTATCAGATCAATGGCCAGCATGTCGCGGTTCTCCCTGGTGCGGATGCGCTGGCCGGCTATTCCAGTGACGGCCCGCGACCCAACGAGGCGGCTTTGGTTCTGGGCGACAGCGGTCACACGCTGTTCCGCGCCTTCGCTGACGGCATTAATGACGCCGATCGCGACTCCGACGGTAAACCAGACGGGGTGGAACTGTGGATGAACACTATTAACTACGTTATGGATTCCGTTCCGTGGCTGACCGAAGCGCCGGTGTCCGGAACCGTACAACCCCGCTCGATTGCTGGCACCAGCAGTGTCGTACTAACCGCCGATACGACCAGTATGACAGTCGGAACCTATCGTTGCCAATTGCGCATCAGAACCAATGACTTCCGTGCGGAGACAACCACCATTCCGGTCACCCTGGTCATTCCCGACCGAACGGCTCCGACCACACCCGGCATACCGGTTCCCGACAAAGCTCCGCTGACCAGCCGGACAACGGTGGTTTATACGTGGACTCCGGCCCAGGACCCCGATACGGGGATCAGCAACTACCATTGCCAGGTCGGAACGTGGCGAGGCGGAACCGATATCTTCAACGGCAACGTTGGCGCTGCTCCGCGAGCGACCGTTACTGCCGCCAACGGACAGACTCTCTATTGCCGCGTTCGTGCCATCAACGGCACGGGTACTCCCGGCCCTTGGTCGCCCTGGTCGGTTGCTACACGGATAGACGTCCTGGCGCCCAATGTCACGGCGCCGCGCGATACCGGCTATGCCACGTCGCGCACGTCGGTTGCTTTCAGCTGGACGGCCGCTGTGGATCCGGGCTCGACCCCGTCGGGCATTCGTACCTATCATCTGCGCGTCGGGCCGCGAGTCGGTATGAGCAGCTATTTTAACGCTGTTGTCGGCAATGTGCTCTCGCGCAACGTGACCGCCAGCAACGGCCAGAGGCTCTATGCGCAAATCCGTGCATGGGACAACGCCGGTAACCTCAGTACCTGGTCGGCCGGCTCCGACGGGATTCTCGTGGATACCGTTGCGCCAGGTGCGCCGGGACGCCCGACCGATCCGGGGGCGTTCACGTCCTCGACCTCGGTCCAATTCCGGTGGACGGCGGCCACAGACCTCGGCACAACGCCTTCCGGCATTGCCTCTTATGAGCTGAGGGTGGGTACAACCTACGGCGGCACCAATGTTTTCAGCGGGATTGTCGGCAACGTCCTGACGCGAACCGTAACGGCATCCAACGGCCAAACGTTGTATGCCCGCGTTCGGGCGCGCGACCGTGCCGGCAACGTCGGCCCGTGGTCGCAGGATTCCGACGGCATCACGGTGGACATCACCCGTCCGCGCCTGACCAATGCCGTCCCGCGAGACGCCTATGCCGTGACCGTTACGTTCAGCGAGCCGGTTGTTGGCGCCGACGTTCCTGCAAATTACTCGGTTGTCCCGGCGCTGCAAATCTTTCAGGCCAAGAGAATTTCGGACAGCCAGTATTTGCTCCATACCAGCGCGCAGCAGACCAGGACGGTCTATACGATCACGGCCGGTGATGCGATACGCGACCGCGCCGGCAACTCGATGGACCCTGCGGCCCGTTCTCGCACGTTCACGGGACTGGCGCGCACGTCCGCACGATCGTGGGAACACTATCGCTGATCTGTCCGGATGGGAAGCAGGCATCGTGCCTGCGAAAGACTATTGCCAAGGAGAGCCTTTGTCGGCAGGCCGATTGTTGATCCATGCGATCAGGGCGCGCCGACGCGACCGTAGCGCGGCATCCGCGGGACAGCGTCGGCAAACCGGGCGTCGAATGCTTTGAGCGCCTCGAGCGAATCCAAGGAGACGGATTTCCCCTCCCAGCAGCTTCGCCACAGAACGCTCGAGAGTTGATAAGTCAGACGGGCGAAGTCGGGATTCGGATAAAGCCCTCCCATCAAAGCCGCGCGCGAAACGGAGCGATGCCATCGGCCCAGCGTGCGGATCACGCTGGCATAGGAGTCGGCAGCCGGAGGCACAGGCATTCGGTTGTCATTGATAAGGAGACGTTTGCGGCCTTCCTGATAGTCGGCTTCTATGCGAAACGGAGTTTTGCCGGCGAGACCCTCCACGACCCGCAATTTCATTCCTTCGGCGCCGCGCTTGAAGTCTGTCAAGCCGCGAACCTGCACAGTGCCCAGGCGGAGCGAAAAGCGGCATTGCCCGTCCACCACATAGGGGTAGTCCTGGGGGTTCGGCGGCGCGTAAGGTTGCGATTCGGCCTGTGCCAGAAGCCCGCCGTCAAACACAGCGTCTAGCGCCCCCCGCGCCCGCCCAAGAATATACAGCACAAAAGCCAGACAGTGCACGGATTCCTGGTATTGGATGTGCACCATGCGCTTGTAGTTGCGCGGGTTTTCGGGATTTTCGCGGTCTTTCGAGCGCTGAACGTAGATCGAGAGAATCCGCATGTCGTTCAGCGACGACAGATAATCACAGATGGTTTCTGTGATCGGATCGTAGAGCTCGGGAAAATCATAAAGCAGCACCGCGCCGGAGCGGCCGACGGCATCCAGAATGCGCAGACACTCCTCCGGATTCTCCGGCGGGGCCATTGGTTTTTCGACCAGAATGAGCTGCGGTTCGCCCGGCGGGCTCGACAACAAGATCTCCATGCCGACCCGCCGATGTTCGGGATGAACGGCCAGATGGAAGAGGTCTGCGCGCAGGCGATAGAACTGCTGCTCATCCACGTATCGCGCCAGACCGGCGGTATTCAGGTCGGAAGGCACCGGTCCGGGATCGAAGACGTGGATTTTCAAGCCCAGAGCGCGGGCGGCATCGAGAAACTTGCGACCGATATAACCCCACGCGCCGGCGATCGCAATCGAACTTGGAAAATCCAGCATGAGCCCCACGCTCCGCCTGAAGGTCTGGCCGCCCCGCCTCAAATGCAAGACGGATCTTGGTGCGGTCTTGCCGCACTTGGGTCAAAGCGAAAGGATTTCCGACTCGATGAACCGCCAGGTGGCCAGATAATCGCCGGCGGCGATCAATTCCTGGAACCGGCGGCCGTCCAGCTGGCGCAACCGCCGCCAAATTTTATTGGTCACCCGCGAGTTCATGGCAAACGTTCCCTGAATGTCCCACCGCGTTGGCGACGTGTCCGACGTCATGAAGTCCTCGTAGCCGTATTTTTGCAGATAATACAAAAACTCCACATAGTCCAGAAAGTGGTGCGTCCCGACCATGTAGTCCCAGTCCCAGCGGGCATTGTTATCGTTGATGTGGATATAGTAGGAAAATGGGCTTTCGGCCAGGAGCGAAACGGCTTCCGCCGGGTTTTCGTTGCCATACATCGAGTGGCCGAAATCGAGTGTTACGCCCATTTCGGCAATGCCAACTTCACCGAGCAGAAGCAGGGCCTTGGCGGCTGTGTCCACAAAGCAGCGCCCGCGCGTTTCGCTAGGTTTGTATTCGATGAACAGCGGGATTTCGCGCAAGTGGCTTCCGGCTTCGCGCAACGCGGCGACAAGGTTCTTCCATGCCGTCGCATAGTCGTACTGGAAATTAAATTCATAGCCGTCCGACAGCGGGCAACAGGTAACTTTGTTCGCGCCGATTGCTTTGGCGTAGTCCTTTGCGCCCTTGATGAACTCAACAGCTTTGCCCCGCACGTCCGCATGCGTCGAGGTCAGGCTGCCGTTGCGGAATTCCGGCTCGGCCTTGACATTGACATTGATGGCGGCCGCGGCCAGGGAGTATTTCGCCAGAAGCCGCTTCATCTCTTCAGGGTCCTTGCAGACCTCGTAGGGATAGACCATTTCGACGCCGGAGACGCCTTCGATCTGGGCGGCCATCGCAAGGCGCTCTTCGAGCGTCTTCGGGGAATTGTATTCGTGAAAGCGGTCTTTGGTGGTGCTGAGAAAACTGGTGATCACGGCGTGTTTCACTTGCGATTCCATTGGTTCACTTCCCCTTTCCAACTTTCGTAATGAGCACCGCCCAATCCTCGGCCGGGTCCGAGGGCGGCGGACCGAGCTGGATTGGCTGCCCGCCCGAAACACTTTGCGGCGAACCTTCAAACTGCCCCGTCCGGGGATTATACCAACGCTGCTCGAAGCGCCCCGATGCCTTGCTCAGGTCCAGCGTCCCGGTTTGCGACGCTTGCGGCAGATAGATCGCATAGCATTCGCCCGCCTTGGAGAACACCTGCGGCTTGACCGATGCCGTGACGCCCTTGTAGATCGCGCCGCCCGCCAGCAGGTCGTCCGCCGGTTCCATTTCCCAGAAGGGGACATTTTCTTCGAGAAACTTGCGGGCGTACCATAGATAGTCCCAGAGGCTTTCGAACTTGCGGAAATCCTGCGTTTGGAGCAAACCCGGCAGGATCACCTCGATTTGTCCGCCGGAGAGATAGGCCGGCCAGAACTTTTCCTTGCGCAGCGCCACGCGGTCGTCCGTGGGGATCGCCGCCGGTCCGGATGCGGTCACGGTGAACTCGTCCACGGCAACCGGCAGGGGCCGGCCCGCCTCGCGCGTCAGCTTGCGAAACTTCTCGACCACCGGCTCGATGTCGCCGCGTCCGATTTGGATCGAAGTAATGCTGAACAGCGGATCGCCGAGAAAGGGGGCGAGAGCCTTGACCGGTTCGCCGGCATGATGAACGGTGATCGGATGGTCGTATGCGTCGAGGTTCTGGAGATAGCGCGCGAACTTCTTGATGTTTTCCGGAAGGAGATCCAGCTGAAGATTGTACTCTTCGCACAGATTCCAAATGATCGCGTTGTGATGGCCGAAGCGCGCAACCAGTTCGCGATAAAAGAGTTTGCGCTCGGTTGTCAGTTCACGCCCGCCCAGTTCCATCTTGTTCGGTTTCTCGGCCTCGTTGAGGACAAAATGCAGAACGATGCCCAGGTTTTGCGCGTGCTGGAAGAGAATCTCCCACTGCCGAAGTTTGGCCAGGTCATAGTGGACGTTGTCGTTGGCCGCGTCGCCGTCCGGATTGATAGAGCCCGCAAACGGCCAGACATTCTTGCCGTCGCCGCCGATGTTCATCGGCAGGAAGTAAATGAGGTTGACGTTGCGCGAGGCCAGATAGTTCATCGCGCCGATAATAGCCTTCCCGCGGCCGTCTCCCCAGTCCGGGTCGCCCGGTTTCCAGTCGCGGACGTGGGCGGCATAGTCTTTCACGCCGAACTGGCTGCCCGAACGCGTGTTGTCGAAGCCGGCATAAGCCAGAAGGTCTTCGGGACTGTCGGTGCCGCCCTTGATCCAGTAGGGGCCTTCGCGGAATTTCAGGTAATGGCCGCCGGCGTATTCGAGGCGGCCGTAGCGGGCAAAGCCGGGCGCCGTCCGGTCTCGCTCAGCCACGGTGAACGACCCAGCGGCCTCGGGCAAAGCAACCGCTTCGCCGACACTGGGGTTGAGCTCAACCGCCACGTTTTTTCCGCGACGAAGCGATGCCGCGAACGACCATTGGCCGGCCTCGTCTGGTGTGAACCGGGCTGCCCACACATTGCCGGACGGACCGCCGCGGCCGTCGCCGTCGAAATAACCCGGCACGACATAGGCGCGGCCGCTCGGCGCCGTGAAGGTCACGTTCAGCCGATGATCCAGGAATGGGTTAGGATCCGTGTCCATCTGACTGGCTTTCGGTCCCGCAAACTGGAGCGTCACTGCCTGCCACTTGGTCGGCTTTTTTGTCATCAATGCCGATGGGCCGGCCCATGCTGCCTCGATTGAAAAACAAACAATGAGAACAGCGGTTTGAGTTACACGAGCGATTGCTTTCCAATACATGCTACCACTCCTTACTCTTTGATTTTGGTGATCCGTTCGATGGCCGGATCGGTGAATCTGTCGAGAATGTCGCGGGCGACAGTCGAAAAGCTATAGACAACCGCTCCGTCCGGACCGGCCTGAAACCAATGTTTCGCGCCGGGGGCCAGAGTGATTTGATCGCCGGCTTTCATCATGAGTTCATGGCGGACGGTGTAAAAGTTTTCCTTTCCATCGGGAATGGCCGCCATGCGCAGATTTGGCTCGCCGTCCATGTAACAATACAGGATGCCCGCTGCCACGCGGATCGTTTCCTCCTTGCCCGGATCGTCGCCGACACGCGGATGCCAGTGCTCGGGCAGCGTCTGACCGGGCGTAAGCGCAATGATCTTCACTGCCATGCGGTCGGTGGCAACCCAGGTCAGAATCTGAGCGCCTTCGACGGACAGGCGGCTGAGGCCGAAATCGGCGACCTCGATTTTGGCGGCTTCGTCAGACCGGATTACCAGGCCGCTTGCGCGAATCAATTCGGCGGCCCGAATCTGCGCGGCCTCGAACTCTTTCCGCGTCAGCATGATTCCTCCATCAAACGTGTTGTCTTTCTGTCCATTCTGTCCACCCTATCCGCTCCGTCCATCCTTCCCCTACATAAGAAACGTTTTATATACCAACACCCCGCCGACCAGCAGCACCGCAATCACGATGAACAGAATCAGCCGCAACCGGACCTGTTGCGGCGAAGTCGTTCCCAGTTTCCGCCGCGGGTTCATGAACAGCCACGCCGTCGCGCCCACGGCATTCATGCACGCGGCAAACACAAAAAACGAATTTGCTGTGCCCGTCGCAACTGCGAAATATGGCATCGTGACATGAGCAACAAAGTAAGGGAAAATGATCGCACTGAGTGCCGCACCCAAATTGCCCATCATATTCATCGCACCGGACACGGCCCCCGACTTCCCGCCTCCGATGTCCATGCAAAACGCCCAACTCGGGCTGATCGTCATTTCTGCTCCGAACGCCGCCGCGCTGAAACACAGCACAAACGTCAGCGGTCCGGCCTCGTTCATTTGCGTTGTCAAAAGCAATCCACACACCGAAAGGAAAAATCCCGCCGCTGCCGGCAACCGGCGGCTGGCCACCGGCCAGCCTCGTCCATGCAAAAACGTCACCAGCGCACCCGACGACCAATGCGCAAACATCGCCGCCACCAACGCAATCGAGGCATAGGGCGCCGCACTCGCTCCCCAACGATCGGTCAAATACGGCTGCAGCCAACTGAAACTGATAAAGTTCGTGATGTTGCTGGCGATATACTGAAGCATGGCCAGGAGCATGTTGCCTGACGTGACGATTTGGCCAAAGGGCAAGCGCTCCGACGACTTCGCGGTTTCGGCCAAACCCTCTTCGATATACCGCAGTTCCTCTTCATTGACCGATTTGTGCTCGCGCGGACTGTCTCGAAACCACAGCCACCACGCCGTTGCCCAGACCAGCCCGGCCGCACCGTTCAACACAAATGTCAGACGCCAGCCTACCGCCGCGATCAACAGCGGCATCAGCAGGAGCGAGAGCGCCGCGCCCACACGCGCCCCTGAGTGGAATAGGCCCTGGGCGATGCCGCGCTCGCGTGCAGGCACCCATTTATACAACGCGCTGGTGGCTCCCGGAAACGCCCCCGCCTCGCCCACGCCGAACAAGAACCGGATGATCAGGAGCGACGCCGCGTTGAACGCCGCCCCGCTCAACATCGTGAACGCGCTCCAGAACGACACCACCCACGTCAACACCTTCCGCGCGCCGATCAGGTCGGCCAATCCGCCGGCAGGCATCTGAAACAGCGCATAGCCGATGGCAAACGCGCCGAAGATGTAGCCCATCATCTGGCGGCTGATGCCCAGATCGCTTTGGATCGAGTTGGCCGCCGACGATATGACCGCCCGATCCATATACGTATTGACGGTGTGAAGAAACAGAAGGCCGATCAGGACATACCGCGCACGAGTTCGCTTTGCGTTACTGCTCACTTTGCCGCCGCCTTGATGAGGTAATTGTCCTGGATGGCAAAGTCATACGGCTTTGGGCGTGATTCCATAGAGGGCGCGTGTTTCAGCCGGCGTGGCCACTTCGCGCCCCAGCATCCGGATCAACGCAGCGGCCTGCGCGACCAGTTCGACATTATTGGCGGCGCGCTTGTTCGGCCCCAGAAACATCGAGTCCTCGAATCCCACGCGCACATGGCCGCCCAACGCCACCGCAAGGGCGTGCAGGCTGAAATCCTTCGCATGGTGCGGCGTCAGAAGCCAAACCGCATCCGGCGGCAATTGCCGGACCAGGAACAGAATGCCATCGGGCGTGGCGGGCATGGCGCCCGGAAAACCCAGGGCCAGATTGACCACAAAAGGTTTTTTCACCAGCCCCTTCTGGAACAGCCGCGGGATCATGCCCAACATTCCCGGCTCGAAAATCTCCAGTTCCGGCAGCACGCCGTGCCGCTGCATTTTTGCGGCCCAAAACTCCACATCCCCCGGCGTATTGATGTAGCATACCTCGCCGATGTTAGCCGATCCCATGTTGAGCGAACCCATCTCGACCTCGGGCACTTCGACCGAGACCGACCGCTCGTCGCGCGTAAGGTCCGAGACGCCGCCCGTGGATCCCTGAAAAATCACATCGCACCTGGAACGCACCGCCCGAACGACCTTGCGGAAATTGCCCGTGTCCACCGTCGGCCGCCCCTGCGGATCTATGACATGCAGGTGCACCACCGAGGCGCCCGCCCGGTAGCATTCGTAAATCTCCTCGGCCAGTTGATCGGGCGTCGGAAACTTCTCCACGGCATCATAGTATGTTTGCGCCAGCGGTGCTACTGTAATGCAAACCTTGTCCATGACTTTACCCTCTCCCCCTGTTTGCAAAATTGCCTTGAATTCGTTGCCGGGATTTCTTGTCCGACCGCCGATAGTCTTTGGGTGCTGAGGTCCCGCCTGTCAAGGCGATATGCCAGAATCAAAAACAAGACATCCCGCTTTCCTGTCTCGCCAGGGGCTCGCCTTTCCAGCCGAAGAAGCGCCAGATGGGGTTGAGTTCGCCGCGCATCTCGTCGGCGTGAACCGTGATGGCGACGGGTGGATTTGGCGCTTGGCTGGAGGTGGCAGCCGCAGAGAGGAAAACAACAATCGCCGTCCAAAGAAAGGCGCAGTGTTTTGTTTTGGGCGGCCCGAAAAAAGCTCTGATGAATTTCATCGTTCATCTCCTTTCGGTTTTGGATTATGCCAGTCCCGGCCGGACCCAAAACACCCCGCGCTCGCTAGCGGCCGATAGAAATCGCTTTACTTGGCGCTGTCAATTCCCTACTGATTGGCCCCGCAGTAGGAGTTTTCGTTGCAAATAGAATTGAATACAATGACCAGCGAAACGGCCCTTCTTCAGCTCAAAGGCATCAGCAAAGCCTTTGGCGCGACGCAGGCGCTGCGCAACGTGGACCTGACGGTTCGCAGCGGCGAGGTGCATGCGCTGATCGGGGAAAACGGCGCGGGCAAGAGCACGCTGATGAAGATTCTCAGCGGGGCTTACCGCGCCGACCGCGGCGTCATTCTGCTCGACGGCAGGCCGTGTCACATTGCCTCGCCGTCGGCCGCCCGTGCGCTTGGCATTACGATGATTTATCAGGAGCTGACGCTGGCACCCCACCTGACGGTGGAGGAAAACCTCACGCTTGGCATGGAGCGGACCACGCTGGGATTTGTGCGACGGCAACGCGACCGCATTGCCCGCGCCCTCGACATTCTGCAGCATCGCGACTTGCCGCTAGGGGTGCAGGTGCGCACGCTGCCCATCGGTCTCCAGCAAGTGGTGGAAATCGCCCGCGCCCTCATCAGCGAGGCGCGCGTGATCATCATGGACGAGCCGACCAGCTCACTGTCGGCGTCCGACGCGCAGGCATTGTTTGCCGCCATCCGGCGGTTGAAGCAGACCGGCATCGCCGTTATCTACATCAGCCACTTTCTCGAAGAAGTGGCGGAGGTGGCCGACGTGTTCACGGTGCTGCGCGACGGCGAAACGGTCGGCGCCGGCCGCATGGCCGAGACCTCGATTGCCCGCATTATCGAGATGATGGTTGGCCGCACGCTGACGGAGATGTTTCCCCGCAGCGATCATCCCATCGGCGATGTGCTGCTGCGCGTCGAGGGGCTTGACGGGACACCCATTCCGCGCGGCGTTTCGTTTGTATTGCGGCGCGGCGAAATTCTCGGCATTGCCGGACTGGTCGGCGCCGGACGCTCCGAAACGCTCCGACGGCTGTTCGGACTGGACCGGGCGAAGGCAGGCATGGCGGAGATGCGAGGCCAGCGCACGCTGCCTTTGGCCAAAATGGCGCCGCGGCGTGCATTGGCGCTGGGGATGGACTTTCTCAGCGAGAACCGAAAAGAAGAAGGCCTGGCCACCGCGATGACGCTGGCGGCCAATGTCACGCTGTCGTCGCTCTCGCGTTTCGCGGGCTGGGACGGATGGGGCTTTTTGCGCCTTCGCAAAGAGAAAGAAGCCGTCGGGCGATGGATCGAAGAGTTGAACATCCGATGCCAGGGCGCCGGTCAGCGGCTTGTCTATTTGTCCGGAGGCAACCAGCAAAAGGTAGCGCTGAGCCGCATTCTCGAACGTGGCGGCGACATCATCCTGCTCGATGAACCCACGCGCGGCGTGGACGTCGGCAGCAAAGTCGAAATTTATCGCCTGATCGGCCGGTTGGCCGCCGAGGGCAAGGGCATTGTTTTTGTTTCCTCTTACCTGCCGGAATTGCTCGGAGTATGCGATACGCTTGCGGTTATGCATCGCGGCCGAATGAGCGCCATCCGGCCTGTGTCAGAATGGACGGAGCACGAAGTCATGCGCCAGGCCACGTCGGGGCAGTAGAAGCGGCGTTATGTTGCGACAGGGCAAAGACCCCGCGGCCGGGGCAGCGTTGTACACACCTTTTCCATGCGGGCATTTAGATTCTTTCGTTTAAAGATCAAGCCAAAATGCACGCATCTTTATGGAACGTCCCGTGTCTGGCTACGGCTGCGGGCCATGTCAGGTGCGTCGAAACTTGTCGGGGGAAAGCGGCAGCATGGCTGCCGCAGTCCAAAGCAAAAGCATTCTGCTTGGCCGGATCAGGGCAAAAGTTTTGGAGTGCGGCAGCCATGCTGCCGCTTTTTCTGTAACCGTTCATCACAAGACAAACCTATTGCCCTCGCTG
>JADFCW010000191.1 GCA_017161705.1 Candidatus Sumerlaeota bacterium
GTTCCATGCCAACATCGAGGAGAAGGACCTGTTCAAAGCCTACAAATCCGTGGGCAAACTCTGCGGCCACTGCCACATTTCCGAAAACGACCGCGGCGTTCCCGGCACCGGCCATATTGACTGGAAGACCTATTTCAGCGCGCTCAAGACGATCGGCTACGACCGCTGGCTGGTCATCGAGTCGTTCAGCAGCACGGTGCCCGAAATCGCCAGTGCAGCCTCGATCTGGCGCCCCGTCTCTCCCAGCAAGGAAGCCGTGGCCAAGGGCGGACTCAAACACATCCGCCAGACGTGGGCCAAAGCCCGCGCGGTCAGATAGGCCGCACTGCGGCAAAAGCGAAATGATGGATGGCCGAGGCAGAGGAATACGCAGAGATCGCCGGTTCGGCCTCGGGGAGAAGCGCCTCGCCAAGGGGATGTTCAGTCGGCCTTCTGCCCGAGCGTATCAAAAGCGCGGCGCAAGGGTTCGAGTTGTCCGCTTAATCTCTCGATTAGTGCTCGGACATGGTCGCTATTCGCATCCTGCGCGGCTTTGCTGAGTTCGAGGGCAAGAGCGCGGACCCGCATGGCGCCAACGGTCGGGGCACTGCCCTTGAGGTTGTGCGCCAGACGCCGGATGGCGGCCCAGTCGTCCCGCGCCACCGCATCGCGAAGCTGGCCGATGATTTCCAGCAAATTGTCCAGAAATGTCCGGGCGGTTGTCCGGAGCAAATCGCGATCGCCTGCGCAGTGGCGAAGCGCGGCCGCCAAGTCCACAACAGAGTCCGGCGCGTCGGCCTTTTTCGCTTTGGGTTCGCCAATCCATTTTTGCAATACGGCATACATCTGATCGGGAAGGAACGGCTTGGCGATATAGTCGTTCATGCCGGCCTCAAGGCACCGCTCGCGGTCGCCCCGGGTTGCATAGGCGGTGACGGCGATCACAGGTAACGCGGCAAATCGCGCGTCGGCGCGCAACCGCCTCGTGGTGTCGCAGCCGTCCATGTCGGGCATCTGGATGTCCATCAGAACTGCGTCGAAGGGCTGTCGTTCGAGCATTTCCAACGCTTCAAATCCGTTGGAGGCAGTCGCTACGTCATAGTGCTGTTTCCGCAGGAGAGCGGCGGCTACCTGACGGTTGATCGGATTATCCTCGACCAGCAGGATACGGCCAGGGGAAGGCTGCGGCCCGATCGGCGGCTCTTCAGCCCTCTTCGCACCCGCGACCTCACCCTGAGGCAGAGGCATTCCGCTGAGGACGGAGGTGATCGCCGACCGCAGGCGGGCATGGGAAGGGGGTTTGATCAGTTGGATCCGGCACCCCAGCTCGCGATGAAACTGCTGCGGCATATGCAAGGCCGGCGTAACCAGCGCGATGGCCGCCAATGCCCCCCCGCCCGTGTGGCGGGTCAGGTCGCCGAGCAGGGTTGGAGCCTGTTCAATCAACCGCAAATCGAGCAAAAGGCACTCGAACGGGTCGTCCGCGCGCACGGCTGTATCCATTTTCTCGATAACCTCTTCGGCTGCCGACGCTTGCTCGCATCGGAATCCCCATGCATTCAAAATTTCCACTATCGCCGCCCGCTGTCGCTCATTGTGCTCGGCCACCAAAAGGCGCTTGCCCCGAAGCGCCGCGGGAATCTGTTCGGACGGCCTGGACTCCCCAGCCACGTCCAGCGTCAGGTCGAACTGAAAGCAGCTGCCAAGCCCGGGTTTGCTTTCGACCCGGATCCGGCCGCCCATAAGTTCGACCAGCCGTTTCGAGATGGACAGACCCAGTCCTGTTCCTCCGTAGCGACGCGAGGTCGAACCGTCGGCCTGGCGGAAATCTTCGAAAATGATGGCCAGCTTGTCCGCCGGAATTCCGATGCCCGTATCCAGGACCGAAAAGGTCAGGGTGGCATGCGACTCCTGCTGTTCGTTGATCTGCACATCCAGACCCACCTCGCCGGCGTCGGTGAACTTGACGGCGTTGGCGAGCAGGTTGATCAACACCTGGCGCAGGCGCGCGGCATCGCCGATGACGCGCTGGGGCACGTCGGGCCGAACCCGGCAGATCAGGTCCAGTTGCTTGGCGCTGGCATGGGGCACGACCACGGCGACCGCCCCTTCGATGACCGTATGCAAATCGAACGGCGCGGCGGCTAATTCCAGCTGTCCGGCTTCGATCCGAGAGAAATCCAGGATGTCTTCGACCAGCGAGAGCAGCGCTGTCGAGCACTCGCGAATCACATTCAGGTGGCCTTGCAGTTCGTCGTTCGGCTCACTCTGCAAGGCCAGCTCCGTCATGCCAATGATGCCGGTGATGGGCGTTCGGATTTCGTGGCTCATGTTGGCGAGGAAAGCGCTCTTGGCCCGCGTGGCTTTCTCCAGGCGCGCGAATTGCTGCACGGTATGGATGGCGACGGCCGCCAGGTCGGCCAGGGTCTCGATGACTTGGCGGTCTTCCTGGGTAAACGTCTTGCCGGGTTCTGTCCGCCCCAGGAGGATGACCGCAAGAGTCTGACCGCGAAAGCGCACGGGAACGCCCAGGGCGGCTTGCACTTGCGGATGCCATGCGCCGGGGAATCCCTGAAACCCGGATTCGTACGCCAGATTTGCGGTGAGCAACACACAGCCGTCGGCGATCTGCGAGATCAACCCGCCGGCCGTCACGCTGACATTTTCCAGGGGCGGCGGGGGAAAATTCGATGCAATCACCGGCCCCAGTTTCCGCGTGTGCGGGTCCACCAGGAGAATGGCCCCCACTTCGGCTTGTACCAGCACACGGCCGCGGTCAATGACCGCACCCAGCA
The DNA here is from genome assembly GCA_017161705.1 of Candidatus Sumerlaeota bacterium. Taxonomy (GTDB): domain Bacteria; phylum Sumerlaeota; class Sumerlaeia; order JADFCW01; family JADFCW01; genus JADFCW01. The sequence goes on from JADFCW010000191.1 coordinate 2,775, forward strand.
TGTCCTCGAGCCGCGACGCGCCGGCCAGTTCGGTAGCCAGAGCGCTGAGCGATTCGATACGGCGCCGCAGGTGGGTTTCGCGCAAGAACGCGTCTTCCAATTGCCGCCGCGATTGTTCCAATTCGCGCATACGGAAACCGAGATCGCGGTTTTTTGCTTCCAGGGCGCGGGCCGACTCTCGCAAGGCCTCTTCTGCTTGCTTTTGCGCCGTGATGTCGCTGAGCGATTCGATCATGCCCACGACGGCGCCCTGCTCGTCGCGCAGCGGCGTTCCCACCATGCGAAAGACGGCCGTTCGGCCGTCGGGCAACTCGACCTCGCTTTCGGTGCGAACAATCGGCTCGCCCGAAGCGATCCTATTCAGCATGCGCGACGAGCGGAGTCCGCGGCGAAATCTTGGCGGATTTTCGCACAGCCGTCCCTCCAATTGTTCGACAGGCAGGCCGAAGGTCTCTGCCATGGCGCGGTTGGCGCGCAGCGTGCGGCCATCGAGCCCCACGACGCGCATCGGCTCGCCGGCGCCTTGAAAAATGGCCGCCATGTCGCGCTGATAGCGGTGCAGCTCGGTGACGTCAGTGCCGACGGCAATGGTTCCGGTCACATGGCCCTGCCCGTCCGTCAGCGGGGCCGTATTCCAAAGAAGAATGCGGCGCGAGCCGTCGCCGGCCAGAATCGGAAATTCCGACTCCGTGACGGGAATGCCGCTTTCAGCGCGTTTCATAATACGCCGTGCCGCCTCGCGATAATCCGCAGGCACGAATAATTCCACGAAATCGCGGCCCATGACCTCGCCGCTTGGCTGGCAGGTAATGGCCTCGGCAAATCGGTTGAAGAGGACCACCCTGCCTTCGAGATCGAGGGCAATAATAGCAGCATTGGCTGTGCGGATAACACTTTCAGCGAAGTCGCGGGCCGCCGCTGCTTTCTCTTCCAGTTGCTTGCGCTCGGTAATGTCTATGGCCGTAGCCGCCATGAGCAGCACGTTGCCGGCCTCGTCGCGGATCAGCGTGCCGTTCATCAGGGCGGAGAATGCGCTGCCGTCGCGCCGGCAATGCCAGACCTCTTCCATCTGATAGTATCCTTCTTCCTGCAGCCGGCGATTCACGGCGTTCACTTTGTCCATTTGTTCTGGCGTATGGAAGACCGACAGATGCTTGCCCAGGAAGTCTTCGACCGTGCCGCCGTGCATAGCCGCCCATGCGGGATTGACGTACTGGACGTAGCCATTGGTGTCGGCGATGGCCGTGCCATAATTGGCTTTTTCGGCGATGGTCTTGAATTTCAACAGTTCTTCCTCGGCGCGTTTCCGTTCGGTTATGTCTATCGCAACAACCAGCGCGGCATGAATTTCGCCGGCAGGGTTGCGAACCGGCTGAAGGTGTGTGCGGAACCAGCGGGGGTTTCCCTGGAGAAGAGTAAGGGATTCCTCAATCCGATTTTGGCCGGTCTCGATTACGGCGCGGATGTTTGCCATCTGGCGGTCGGCCACCCACTGGGGGAACAGGTCCCACATGGTCTTGCCGATAAGCTCTTCGGGCCGGCCGCCGAGCCGCTCGGCTGCAGTCGAGTTCATGAACAAGAAAACGCCGTCGCGGTTGACGGTCGCAATGGTTTCGCGGGCGGTTTCAACCAGTGTGCGGTATTTTTCTTCGCTTTCGCGCAGCTGTTCTTCCGCACGCTTGCGCTCCGTGATGTCCCGCATCAAAATGACGCAATATTCTTCCCCTTCGAACTCCAAATGGTTTGCAACTAACTCCACCGGCATCGTTCGCCCGTCTTTGGTGCGGTGCTCGCGCTCGAACATAAACGAGCGCTGTTGGCGCAGATATTCCCACTCGGCCTCCCACGTCTCGGGCTTCGAGCCCGAGTCCACGTCGAAGATCCGCATCGAGAGCAATTCCTCGCGGCTGTAGCCGAGCCATTCGCAGGCTTTGTCATTCACGTAGATGAAACGGGCGTCACGGTCGTTCCAGAACAAGGCATCGGACGCGCGGTCGGCCGAAGTTTTCATCATCCGCAACATGCGCTCGGTGCGTTTCTGTTCCGTGATGTCATGTTGGGCGGAGAGAAAGCCGATGATAGTCCCATCTTCGCCGCGCAACACGCTCATCCGCGCGTAGCTGGTCGCCGGCGTGCCGTCTTTTCTCTTGTTGGCGATCTCGCCTTCCCATTCACCGGAGATTTCGAGCGCACGCTTGTACGATTGAAACTGGGCAACGGGATCCGGGTGGGCGCTGAGGATCGAAACATGCTGCCCGACCAGTTCGCCCGGTTCGTAGCCGTAGCACTCATGCACTGCGCGATTGGCAAAGGTGATGATTCCGTTCACGTCTGTAATCAGAATCCCTTCCTTTGCGGTTTCGATCGCCCGCACCAGTTTGCGGTTTTCTTCTTCGGCCTGCCGGCGTTCGGTAATGTCCACGGCAATGGCCAGCACAGAGCGGATCGCTCCGTCGGGCTCGCGGATAGGGTTCACACTCGAGCGATACCAGCGCGGTTCGCTCCGCCAAGTCGCCTGGGTCTCGGTGGAGAGGCTTTTCCCCGTGCGAAGCGCCTCGAACACGGGCTCCATCAATTTCTCGGCCAAGGGACGCGGATAGATGTCCCACATGGTTTTGCCGATCAGGTCCTGCGGCGTTCCGCCCATCCGCTGGGCACAAACCGTATTCATGAAGCGGATCTCTCCGTTTTCGCCGATGACCAAAATGGGATCGCTAATGCTTTCCACGAGGGTGCGGTATTTTTCTTCGCTCTCGCGCAACAGGTTTTCAGCGTGCTTGCGCTCGGTGATGTCTACATCCACTTCGGCCACCAGCCATTCGCCGTTTTCGTCCTGGAATGGAATGGACGTGACCTGGACCCACCGGTTATTTTCTTTTGGAAGCTGGACTTCTCGGACCACCCGCCGGCCGAGTTTCAAGGCCTGAGTCACGCCGCAGTCCGCACAGGGCTCGTTTCGGTCGCGGAAGCACTCATAACATTTTCTGCCGGAAAGGTCTCCGTAGATTTTCTGCGAGGCTGGGTCTATATACCGAAGATTGTATTGCGCATCAATGATGCTGAGCGCCGTATGCGTGGCGCCCAGGACAAGTTCAATTTGCTGTTTGAGCCGCTGCGTTTCCAATTCGGCCAGCTTGCGTTGCGTAATGTCCTCGATCATGCCGTCAAAATACAACGGCCGCCCCTGGTCGTCACGGACCACCCGGGCGCTGACAGCAGCCCAGAACGGTGTGCCGTCTTTTTTCTTTAGCTGCAACTCCACCCCCGCCACCGAACCTTCTTTCAGAAGACGCTCCGAGAACCGCGCGCGGTCTTCCGGGTTTTGATAGAGTTCCGATACGGGCGTGCGCATGAACTCTTCGCGCGATTCGTAGCCAAACATTTTCCAGTGCGGCTGATTCGTTTCCAAGAAACGTCCCTCAGGCCCCGGCGTGTTGCGATATATGCCAACAGGCACATTATTCATCAGGGTGCGAAAGCGGTTTTCGGATTCGCGCAGCGCATGTTGCCGGCGCCAAAACGCCAGGAAAAATGCATTTGCAATCAGTATGGCAATGAGCGTACCCAGAATCGCCGCCGAAAGGGTTGTCTGATGAAACCCCAAATGGTGGTCCAGCCGCGCCATCACATGCCGCTCGACCGCGCTGAGCGCATCGTCGGGCTGCCCGTCCAGCGAGCGGATCAGCTCTCGATCCTCCCGAGCCTGGCGCTCCAGATGCAAAAGAATAGTCACATAGCCCGCGGGAACAATGACCATCAGGGCCATCAGCGCCCCTGCGAGCCATTTCAGCAAAGCATCCGTCTTTAGCATGGCGAGTGTTCCTCCGGAAAACATCCATAACGGCCAGGCTGGATGAAACCGCGACCCTGCCGCCCCTGTTTCACACGCGCCCTCCTTGGGGAACCTGAATTCATGACGACTCTACAAAAGAAAAACCCACCAGTCAATCCTTTGTCCCGGTGGGTCGTCTTCCAGCTTGAGTGCGGCACAAGTCAAACGGCTTTCGCGTCACCCGAGCGATTCCAGCCGGTTACTCGACGCGAATGACATTGGTGGCCTGCTGTCCCTTGGGTCCCTCGACGACATCGAACTGGACCCGCTGTCCTTCGGACAGGGTGCGAAATCCTTCCATCTTGATAGACGAGTGATGAACAAAGATATCCCCGCCGCCACCTTCCCGTTCAATAAACCCGTAGCCCTTCTTGTCATTGAACCACTTCACTTTGCCAATTGGCATTCCTCTTACACCTCTTTTCCCTGGCAGAATTTTCCGGTGCGAGGCCCGCTGCCCGCGATAAAAAACAACACTCCGCTCGTTTGATCCCGTCCGACCGGACGGATCATCGTATTGCTAAGTTCGGGCCAAAGCAGAGATGGGAGGGTTGTTTCTGACTCTGGATGCACGGGCACTACAATCACACCTTCAAACCAAAAACGTGTGCGCAGTGTGCAGGCTGAGTTTTTCCCTGTCAAATGAAAAATACAGTTTTTATGCGGTTTTATATATCCCTTTGCGAGCCTTGCGCAAACACGGCACGCCCGCGCGGGAATGGGGCATTCGAGACTCAGGCGGCAGATCATTCATCTGAGGTCTCAGGGTTGGATAGTTTCGCAATGGGCCCATAAAAAAACGAGGTTCTTGCCGCAGGGCGATTTTGCGCGAAGCAACTTTTAATACAAGTCAGGTTTTCCAACTCCCCCATTCTTTATTTCTGCTTGCGGTTACGCGACAAGCCTTTTAATGCTCGTGGTCGTCTGTAACAGCATACGACAAAGGAGGATCGAAATGACACATTCCATGTCCACAAGACGACCGGCCGGCCTTATTTGCGGGCTCTCTGCCATGATCGTAGCCGCGGCATCGTTGTTCGCCGCAGCCCCCGCCGCTGAAACAAGTCGGCGGCCGAACATCCTGATTATTCTAGCTGACGATCAGGGCTGGGGCGACCTGAGTGTCCACGGCAACACGAATCTGCAAACCCCGCATATTGACTCGCTGGCGCGCGACGGCGCACTGTTCGACCGCTTTTTGGTCTGCGCTGTCTGTGCCCCCACGCGCGCGGAATTTCTCACCGGCCGCTATCACTCGCGCGGCGGCGTCCGCGGCGTTTCCACCGGCCTCGAACGGCTCAACGCCGACGAGAAAACCATCGCCGACTTTTTCAAAGCCGCCGGCTATGCCACCGGCGCCTTCGGCAAATGGCACAACGGTAGCCAGTGGCCCTACCATCCCAACGCCCGCGGCTTCGACGAGTACTACGGCTTTACCTCCGGCCACTGGGGCGAGTATTTCGACCCGCCTCTCGAACACAACGGCAAGCCCGTTCGCGGCAAGGGATATATCACGGACGATTTGACCGACCACGCGCTTGCGTTTATCGAGAAGAACAAGGATCGCCCGTTCTTCTGCTATGTTCCTTACAACACGCCGCACTCGCCCTTTTGCGTGCCCGATGAATACTGGAACCGGTTCAAGGACAAGCCGATCGTCATGCGCGGCCAGGACGGCGAAAACGAGGACCTGCCCGTCACGCGCTGCGCGCTGGCCATGTGCGAAAACATTGACTGGAACGTCGGGCGGCTCCTTGCCAAACTCGACGAACTCCAACTCCGCGACAACACCATCGTGATCTATTTCTCCGACAACGGCCCCAACAGCTGGCGCTGGAACGGCGACATGAAGGGGCGCAAAGGCTCGGTGGACGAAGGCGGCCTGCGCGTGCCCTTCCTTATTCGCTGGCCCGGCAAAATCCCCTCCGGCGCGCGAATCCCGCACATCGCCGGCGCCATTGACCTGCTCCCCACGCTGGCCAGTCTGGCCGGCATCCCGCTGACGCCGCCAAAGCCCCTCGACGGCAAAGACCTTTCCCCGCTGCTGCTGGGCCAGAAGGCGGAGTGGCCCGATCGCATGATCTTCTCCCATCAGAACGGCCGCGTGAGCGTCCGCACCCAGCAATACCGTCTGGATCCCAATGGCGCTTTGTTTGATATGATTGCAGACCCCGCTCAGAAGACCGACATCGCGCCGCAAAAGCCCGACATTGCCCGCCGCCTCGCACAGGCTGTTGCCGACTGGCGCGCCGAGGTGTTTGGCAAAGCCGTCGCGGCTGCAGCGACCGCCTCCGCTCAACCAGCCCCCGCCAAAGGCAAGAAAAAAGCCAAAGCCGCCGGCGCCGTGGAAACCATGCCGTCCGACGATCGGCCGTATCCGGTCGGCTACCCGGAATTCCCTATGACGCCGCTTCCAGCCCGCGACGGTGTCCCCCATGGCGGTGTGCGTCGCAGCGCCAGTGCGCCCAACTGCTCCTACTTTGTCAACTGGACCAGTCCCGATGATTCTATGACCTGGGACATCGAGGTGCAAACCGCGGGCGACTATGAAGTCACGATAGACTACACCTGCCCGCTGTCGGATGTCGGCTCGACCATCGAGCTGTCGTTCAAAAACAGCCGGTTGCAAGGCAAAGTGGCGCCTGGTTGGGACCCGCCGCTCATTGACAACCAGGACCGCGTGCCGCGCAAGGGCGAATCGTATCTGAAGGAGTTTCGCCCGTTGCCGCTGGGAACTTTGCGGCTGGAAAAAGGTCGCGGACTTCTGACGCTGCGCGCGCTGACTGTGGCCGGCAAGCAGGTAATGGACGTGCGGCGCGTCACGCTGACGCTGCAGAATCCGAAGGCCCAGTAGCGCCGCAGCTCAATTTCATGGGCAACAGGCTCGTCGTTCAGACTAAAGTTTGAGCGGCAAGGGATTTGCATTTCATATTTATCCAAATAAGCCGTCATGCCTGCCGCCGACACGCAGAGTTGCCAATGGGAATTCGCCGACGTGGCGCTCGATTTGCCGCTCGAAGGCACCTTTCAATATCGAGTGCCCGAGCCGTTGCGCGGGCGGATTCCGCGCGGTGCGCTTGTCCGCGTGCCGTTTCGCAATCAGACGGAAATCGGCTGCATCGTCGGGTTCGGCGACAAGCCCAAAACCGACAAACCGCTCAAGTTCCTTGCCCAGCGTGTTGTCCCGGATTTTCGCGTGGACGACGACCTGCTCGACCTTGCCCAATGGATGGCTGAATACTACTTCTGCCCACTTGGCCAGACGATTGCCTGCGTTTCGGCCATTGGCCTGTATGACGTGGCCAAACGGCGCGAGCGCCTGGTGGCGCTGGCCGACTTCGCCGCCCACTATGAGCGCTGGAAACGCGGCGAATGGCCGCCGCCGAAAACCACCCGGCAGCAGCAACTGGTTCTTGCGCATTTTCTGGAAACCGAAAACGCGCCGATCCTGCCGGCGGCACTGGCCGAACTGATCCGGGTCGGCGATGGCGTCATCCGTAATCTTGTCGAAAAAGGCACGCTGCGCGTCATCGAGATCGAGCGCTACCGGCCCGACTTCTATCCGGTGGCCGCGGAGTCCGACCGGCCCCGCGCGCTCAATCCGGCGCAGGCCGCCGCGCTCGAGCCAATCCTCCGGGCCATCGCCGCTAATCAATACCAGGCATTTCTGCTTCACGGCGTCACGGGCAGCGGCAAGACCGAGGTGTATCTGCAGGCGATCGCGCGCTTGATCGAGATAGGCCGGCAGGCCATTGTGCTTGTGCCCGAAATCGCGTTGACGCCGCAGACGGTAGAGCGGTTTCGCCGGCGGTTCGGCGACGCCGTCGGCGTGTATCACAGCCGGCTGTCGCTGGGGCAGAAGTATGACCTGTGGCGGCGGATCAAGGCTGGAGGCGTGAAAATTGTCATCGGCGCGCGGTCGGCCGTGTTCACGCCCTTCGACCAACTCGGACTAATTGTCATTGATGAAGAACACGAGGGGTCATACAAGCAGAGCGAGTCGCCGCGCTATCACGCGCGCGACGTGGCGTTGATGCGGGCGCGCGCCCGCGGCATTCCGGTCGTGCTGGGCAGCGCCACGCCCTCGCTCGAATCGTACTACAACGCCAAACAGGGCAAGTTCGTCCTGCTCGAATTGCCCGAGCGAATTGACTCGGCTCCGCTGCCGGAAGTTTCGCTGATAGACATGGCCGACGAGGTGCGCGCAGCGCCTGGGGCTCCGGCGGCCGGCGTTCTCTCGCGCAATCTCCAGCAGGCCATCCAGGAGCGGCTGGCGGCGAAAGAGCAGATCATTCTGTTTCTCAACCGGCGCGGCTTTTCGCAATATGCCGTCTGCCTGCAATGCCGCCACATGATCCAGTGCGCCCATTGCGACGTCCTGCTAACCTACCACAAATGGAACGAGCGGTTGTGCTGCCACTATTGCGGCGCGGAGCAGAAGGTGCCGCCACAATGTCCCAAGTGCCAGGAAGAAAAAATGTCGCTGGTGGGGATCGGCACCGAGAAGGTCGAGGAGATGTTGGGTCGGCTCTATCCCGACGCGCGTCTGCTGCGGGTGGACCTCGATACGATCGGCACGCGAACGGCTTTCATTGACGCGTGGCAGAAGATTTCCACCGGGCAGGTGGATATTATTCTCGGCACGCAGATGATCGCCAAGGGATTTCACCTCGAACGCGTGACACTGGTCGGAGTGATTGCCGCGGACATCGGGTTGGTAATCCCCGATTTTCGATCGGCCGAGCGGACGTTTTCGCTCCTGACACAGGTGGCCGGGCGCGCCGGACGCGGCGAGCGTCCAGGCGAGGTGCTGGTGCAGACTTACATGCCACAGCACTACGCCGTGCGGCTGGCGCAGTCGCACGATTACAAGGCTTTTTATACCAAGGAGATCGAATACCGCCGGATTCTTGCATTCCCGCCGTTCACGCGCGCCGTGGCGCTGATTGTCTCGGCCAAAGAGGAAAGCCGGGCCAAAGAGCAGGCGGGAAATCTCGGCGCCCATATTCGGCGCGCCATTCGCGCCCACACCGACCGCGACCCGGCGATGAGGCTTCTGGGGCCGGCGCCGGCGCCCATTGCGAAAATCAAAGACCAATTTCGCTGGCGGCTGTTTTTTCGCGGCCGCACACCGTCGGTCATGCGGCGGGTGCTTGCCGAG
>JADFCW010000192.1 GCA_017161705.1 Candidatus Sumerlaeota bacterium
AAGTCCAGCTCCCGCTGTTCCTCGAACCGCTGTTTCTGCAAGTCGTTGAGCACGCTGTAGATCAGCCGCCGCGATTCCGGCGCGGTCAGTACCTGCGCGCCTTCGACGTTTTGCAGCTTTCCGTCAATCCGCAGGACAGGCGGGCGTCCCACGGCAATATGCAAATCGGATGCCTCGCGTTCCACCGCCATTCGGAGCAGTTCAGCAATTTCCATGGCTGTCTCCCTTGCTCTCTATTGCTGATTGCCACCTTTTTTGCTCATAGTGAATGGGACTATGGGCTCGACCACCCGTTGCGTCAACAGGTATTTCCGCACGGTGTGACAAGGCTATGTCCTAAAGGAAAATCCGCACGGGGTCGCTCTTTTCATTCTGCACCGTTGCCTCTCCTACATTTTCTCGTGCAGCTTTCCCTCCGTCAGGAGGAAGCGGCGGTCGGCGCGTGCGGCAATCGAGGGCTCGTGGGTCACGATGATGAGCGTGCGGCCGCGGCCCACAGTTTCCTTCCAGAGCAATTCAATGATGGCCTCGCCGGTCTCTTCGTCGAGGTTGCCCGTCGGCTCGTCGGCCAGAATGAGCGCCGGGTCGTTGATCAGCGCCCGCGCAATGGCCACGCGCTGTTGTTCGCCGCCCGACAGCCGGCTGGGCCGGTGGTGCAGGCGGTCGGCCAGCCCGACGGCTTCGAGCAATTCGACGGCGCGACGGCGAAGTTCCACGCGCGGGCGGCCGGCGATCAGTCCCGGCATCATCGTGTTTTCCAATGCGGAGAATTCCGACAGCAAATGATAGAACTGGAAGATGATTGCAATCGTTCGGTTGCAGAACCGCGCCAGCGCCAGGTCGCTCAGCGAGGTAAGGTTGACCGAGTCAAAGATGATCCGCCCGCTGGTTGGGCGGTCCAGCCCAGCCAGCAGATGCAGGAGGGTGCTCTTGCCGGCGCCCGAATGGCCGGTGATGGCCACGGACTGGCCGGCGGGAACGGCGAGGTTCACCCCGCGCAGGACGCGCAGCACGCGGCTGCCGTCGAGAAACTCGCGTACGACGTCTTGCGCTTCGAGCAGGATTTTTTTCTCAGCCATTCGTTCTCCTATTCATATCGCAACGCCGTAGTCGGCTGCAACCGCGCGGCCCGCCACGCCGGCAGCAGCGATGCCACCAGACAGATCGCCAGCGCCGACGCCACGATAATCCCCACGGTCTCCCATTTCACCAGCACCGGCATCCGGCTGATCCCATACACGCCCGCTGGCAACTGAATCGGGAACCATGTATTCAGACTCCAGCAGATAAAGAAACCCACTGCCATGCCCACGGCGATCCCCACCAGGCCGACAATCAACCCCTGCAGCAGGAAGATCGCCAGAATCTGCCTGTGGCTGGTGCCCATCGCGCGCAGAATGCCGATCTCGCGCGTTTTCTCGATCACGATCATAACCAGCGTGCCGATGATGTTGAACGCCGCCACCAGCACGATCAGCAGCAGAATGACAAACATCACGATCTTTTCGAGCTTCAGCGCGCTGAAAAACTCCGGATTGAACTCATCCCAGCCCAGCACCATCAGCGAAGGATCGTCAATCGCTTTGCGCAGCCGCTGTTTGACCGGCTCGAGCCGATACGGGTCCTTGACCCGGATGTGGACCTGATCGGCCACGTCCTCGAGCAGGAAAATCCGCTGCGCCGTGTCCAGCGACACGTAGGCAAAGTTGGCATCCACTTCGTACAGACCGGTTTGAAAAACGCCCGACACGCGCAACTTGGCAATCTTGGGATGCGGCCCCGTGGCGAACTGGCCCAGCTTGGTCAGCGCATAGACCGGGTCGCCCAAACGCACGTTGAGTCGGTGCGCCAGCACCAGTCCGAGCACGATGTCGCGCTCGCCCGGCCGCGCGCTGCCATATTTCACATCGCGCATGAAACTGGTCACGCGGCTCTCGCGGTCGAGATCAAACCCTTGAATGTGAATGCCGACCTTTGCCGCTTCGATCCCCATTTCCGCCTGCAGGAGCGCCTGCCGGGCAATCAACGGCGAGGCGGCCACCACCGCGGGGTCCGATTCCGCCGCTGCGACGATCTCTTGATAGTTCGTGAACGGCAGATCGGACCAACCACGACGGATCGTCAGGTGTGACGACGAACCCATAATTCGCTCCATCAGCTCCTTGTCGAATCCGTCCATCACGGCGATGACGACAATCAGCGCGGCGACGCCGACAGCCACGCCGCCGATCGAAATAATCGTGATGAGCGAAATGATGCCCCGGCGCTCGCGCGAGGCGAGATATCGGCGGCTGACAAAAAACTCGAAGCGCATGGCAGAATCCTCAAAAAAACAATGACTGGGCGGCTCGCATGTCGCATTTCTTGACCCAAGGTCTTACCTTTGGATTTGGAACGCCGCGTTTCAAGTCGCAAGTTGCGAAAAAGAAAAAACCCTCATCCGCCCCATAGAGTCTCAGGCAAACCCGCCGGGGCGGCAAAGAGCGGAACGTGGATCTCCGCGAAGCGGTGGCCCGTCTGAGGCGATAACGCTAAACGAATGGAGAGCGTGGCTTGGCGCCTTTGTGCAAGGCAAGATCGCAGGGATCGAGAGGCAAAAAATGCTGTGGGTTTTTTGGTTGACAGCGCTCGGGCGGAAGACAGAGAATTTGTTGTGAAAAGAAGCGTTACGACTGCGGGAATGAACCTTCTCCCGCAAAAGGAGGGAGATCTATGGGCGCGCAACGAATCGGTTCGGTCACACGTGCGGCCATTTTAGCGGCGGCGATTGCCGCGGCGGTTTCGCCCGTGCAGGCTCAATATTTGGCCGAGCAGCAGGCGGCCATGAATGTGGCCGATACGCTCAGCGGTGCATCGGTCGGCCCCGCCCCTTCGACTTATTTTGCTCAGCCGGGTATGCAGCAACCGGGGATGATGCAGCCGGGGATGATGCAGCCGGGGATGATGCAGCCGGGGATGATGCAGCCAGGGATGAATCCTTACGCCGCCATAGGCGGCCAGCCGATGGCCCCCGTGGCCACACCGGCGCCCCCGCCCGTGCGGCAAATTCTCGTGTTGACGGGCCAGCGGGTCACGTGCAAGGTCACGGGGCAGTTGCTCGAAGACATCCACTATGAGTATCGGCCGGAAGTCGAGAAGAGCAACTTCTATGACGACGGTCAGCAGGGCGGCGACTTGCAGGCCAACGATAACATCTGGACCAACTTCACGGAATTCAATGACGTGCTCAGTCCCGAAGCCAACCGGTTCAAACTGATCTACCTGCGGCTTTTGTCCATTTGCGAGAATACCAATCCGCTGGAATTCTTCCGCATTCCCGTGGCCACGGACGAGCCGCTGACCCCCCTGCCCCTGCTCAGCGCGGAGGAAGCCAACCGCGACAAGACTTTTCTCCAGGAATGGCACAAGCGGTTTCTTGCTCTCTACCGCGTGGATCCCGACGATCCGATGAGCGATTTCTATCCGATCTTCGTTCCCAGTCCGCCGCGCCATCCGGAAAGCCCCGCCCCGCCGGATGACCAATTCAACGCGTACGCCTTTGCGTTGGACGCATGGATTCAAAATGCGCTGGATGCGCAGATCGTCCCTCCGGAGCCTCAGGGGCAAACGGCCGGAGGACAAGGGGGGACCGGCCAGACGGCGCGGCGCGCTGCGGGCGGAACCGCGCGCGGAAGAACGGGCGGCTCCCAGGCGGTTGTGAGCGACCGGTGGGGCCAGTTGCGCCAGGACGCGCGTACTCTGGGCGCGACTTACGGAACGTATCAAACCAGTAGCTATTTTGCCTACTGAAACCCCGGCTGCGAGAAGGTTGTGAATGGCTACCGCTCCGAAAGGTTTGCCCCAGCAAAAAAAGAAACAAACCCCGGAAGACCGGGAGTTGCTTCTCAAGGAAGCCAAGCAGCTGTTGTCCTGCTGGTTGCGGATTCGCGAGTTTCTCCTGATGGCGTTTCAGAACGACCCGATTACGCCCGAGCAGGAGAAGACGTTTCTGGAGTTGAAAAGTGAAACCGCGCGCAGCCAGCGGGTCGTCGCTCAAAAGATTCAGGAAGACCTCAAATTCGGATCCGACAAGATTACCGACTTCCTGCGCCAGGCCATCAGTATCGCCCATTTGCGCAGCTTGCCCATGAATGACAAGCGCCTGCTGGTCTCGGTCTGGCACGTCGGTTCGGTCATGCTGCATCGGGCCGTGGGCGCGCTGGAATTCATCGCTGAAACGAACATCGAAATCAAACGGTCGAAGGGCGGCCCGAGGGGAATCAAGGCCATCAAGTCGGAAGCCGCCGGCATTGCGAAAAAAAGCAAACTCCCCATGATTGCCGGCATCATTGTCATTGTGGCGGTAATCGGCGGCGTGGTCTATTTTCTGATGAACATGTAGGCACTCTGGCGGAAGCGAAAATCAACAGGCAGGAAGCCGGACCATAGAGGTGGAAGAGGAACCGAAAAGGACGAAGAGCATGCAGGAGGGAGTTGCCATGACCGGGAACGGCCGGGGGTTCAAAGTCGCGGGAGTGTTGATGCTGGGAGCAGTGATAGCCTTCTCATCCGGCTGCAATAAACAATTTACCAATCTCAAGCTGAACAAGGCCAAATCCTTGCTGGCCGAAGCCGCCAAGTACAACGGGGACAAGCATGCCAAAGGGGAATACGACCGCAGCGCGCAACTGATCAATCAGACAGAGCAGGCGGCGGCCAGCGGCGACTTCAAGGGCGCCAAGGCCGTGGCCACCCAGGCGGTCGCGGCCAGCCGCGACGTATTAGCCACGGCCAAGCGCATGGAGGCGACCGCGCGCAAAAATGCCGCCGACCATGAAGTCAAAATTATGAACGACAATAACGGCGCGCGGGAAAACCAGGAACTCTATCAGCAAATCCTTCAGCTGCAGCAGACCATGCAGCAGCGCTACGACAAGGAAAAATGGGTCGCGGTCATTGAACTAGCCGATGAAATCAAACAAAAGGTCGAGCAGTTGCTCATGCGCCTGCGCGGACAGGCCGACGCCGACCTGGTCGAAGTCAAGGCCGAATACAAACGGCTTCTCGACGAGGGCGGACGCGATCATGCGCTCACCTATGTCACGCGCGTCGAGGAGCTGATCAAACAGATCGAAGAAACCATTGACCCCAACCGGGTGCCGCCGATCAAAAACTACCTGCGGGCGATGGCTTTGGCCAAGCAGGCCATGCGCGACGCCGCCGACGGCATCACGGAGTCGAAGCGGAAGAAATGCGAGGGCGAGATCGAGGAGATTTACGGCAAGCTGGTTCAAGCCAAGGAAAAACGCGCAGAGTATTTCCTGCCCGAATTGTGGAACGCCTGCAGCGACGACTTCAGCAAGCTCATCGACAACTTCTGGAAGAAGGAATACGATTTTGTTCTCGGCGCCTCGTCGCGGCTCAAAGGCCAGGTGGACACGCTAATTTACGAGACGCGGAAAGCGTCGGCCAACTTCCAGATGGAAAAACTTGCGCAGCGTCTTGCCGAATTGCGCAGCAAGGCTGTTCCGCAGTATTTGCCTGGCCGGATAGATCCGCTGGATGCAAGTTTCCAGAACGCGCAAGGGCTGTTCCAGCAGGAAAAGTTTGAAGAGGTCGAAGCGGTTTGCAAGACGGCGCAGATCAACGCCGACGAGATCATGAAAGAATTCCGCGGAATGGCCGATGGACAGATCCGCGAGGCCCGTGCGATTGCTCAGCGCGCCGCCGCGGTTTTCAAGGAAATGGAGCGGATCTTCGAGGCCGTGCCGCTTCAGAACATTTCCCCTCTCGACCAAACGTTCGAACAGAACAAGCAGGCGCTGAAAACCGATCTGGGCCGCCGGCTGGCCGAAGCCCAGGCCAATGTCGCTCTGGCCGAGGTCAAACACACCGCCGAGGAATACCGCGATGCCATCGAACTGTCGAAAAACGTTCAAGACGAAGGCACCAGCATTCTGGCCACCGTATATAACGTGGTGGCCTACAATGTGATCAGCGAGATCGCCGACGCCGTGACGCGCTATGACCGCGAGGGGGCGCCGGAAAAGGCCGCCGCCGAAATGGCGCTGACCAAAAAGCTGCTCGAAGAGGCCAAACGGTTACGCGACCAAAACGAGCCGCAAGCGGCGGCAGCGAAAGCGGCCGAGGCGCGCGCCGAACTCGAACGCACCATTCAGACCATCGAAGTGGCCGCCGCGCAAGCCATCGAAAAGGCCGTCGGCGAATTGAAGCGCTCGGACGAAGCGCGCACCTCCGAACTGCGGCCGGAAGACTATCAACGCGCGGTGCAGGCCGTCAACGAGGCGCGGCTGCAGCTGCAAACCACGCGGCTCCTGGATGCCATCCAGACCGCCGAGCGCGCCGAGACGATCATCCGCCAGGCCGCGCAGGACGCCGCGCGCATGTGGGCGGGCGAGGCATTGAAGAACGCCGAGGGCGTCCTAGCCGATGCCTTGCGCTCCGGCGCCGACATCAACGCGCCTCAGATGCTCAACGACGCCAAGGAAGACCTGGCCCAGGCCGGAAAAATGTATGCCTCGGCGGAGGAACTGTTGGGACAGAAGAAGTTCGAGGAAGCGCGCAACAAATACCTCGAAGCCAAGACGTTGGCCGTCCAGGCCGGGGAAGGCGCCACGCGCGCCAAATTCCGCCTGATTGACGAAGCGGAGGCCGCCATTGTCGAAGCGCGCTCCTACGGGGCCTGGCGGACGCAACTGGAGCAAATGACCGAGGCCGCCCTAATGCTCGACCAGGCGAAAGAAGCCATGGCGCAAGGACGGTTCGATCAGTCCGACCGCTTGGCGCGCAAAGCCCATGAGTCGGCGCAGAAAATCTGCAATGCCAGCAAGGGCGAGGCTTTCCGTGCCCGCCTGCAGGTGATCGAGGACCTGCTGAGCCAGGTCACGAACACCGGCGGGCGATATTTCGACGCGGCCAATCTGGCGGCCATGACTATTGCGGCCGACCAGCTGCGCGAACAATACGATCCACGGCTGTTCGACACACAGTCCAAGCAAGTCATCGAGTTGGAAACCCGGCTTCAGAACACGCTGGAGACCATGCCCAACCTTGTCGAGGAGTGGCTCAAGCGGCAAAACGCGCGCATTGCCGAGATCGAAGGCGGCGTCATCCCGCCGACCTTTGCGCCGCGCATTTCGGAGGCGAAAAAATTCCTCCGGTTTGCCGAAATCGATTTCAAACGCGGCCGCTATCGAACCGCCTATTCCAACGTACTGGTGGCCCGGCGGCTGGTGGACGAACTGGTCACCGAGCGGGCCGAGAGTGAATACCGCCGCAACGTCCGCGCCATCTTCGACGATCTCAAGCAGGCCATGACCGACTTCGACCACTTCCTGTCGCTGCCGCCCGCGACCCTGGCGGGACTGACCCGCGGCGCGAGCGGCGATGCGCAGTTTGTGGCGATCGCCGGCCGCGCCAAGCCGCAGGATTTTCGCCAACGCATTGACCAGCTCATGGTCAATGCGCAGTCGCTCCAGCCGCCGCCCACGCTGACGGACTTCCACAACGGTGTGATGGAGATGATCAACGATGCGCGGGCTTCGGCGATTCACTACGAGCGGCTGCTGATTCTGGGCGAATTCGACGAGGCCACCAAACGCGAGATCATCACGAAGGCATGGGACTTGATGCAAAGCGTGCGCAGCCGACGCGTCGAATTGGAAAGAGCGCTGGAGCCGCGCCCGACGGATACCGGTCGCGGTTGATCGCACGCGGTCCGGCGGAGTTTGTTTCTCCAGCGGTCCGACAGACCACCGGTAGCGGGAGTATACATCAATGGCCGAGATCTTTACCGCCCTCGAAGGTTATTACATCTATGCGGTGGAAGTGCCCGTCGTGCTGGCGATCGTTTTGATTTTTGCCTATGTGATGTACTCGCTGAATCTGTTTCGCAAGGAATGACCACACGCCCCCCACCGGGCGAGCGCCGGTCTAAACCGGGCATCGAACAGGAAAGCGGCAGAGAAATATGGGAAAAGATGCCTCACGCGTCAAAGCGGGCAGCGCAGCCTCCAAAGCCCTCGAAGAACGCATTGCGTTCGTGCAGGAATACATCAAACTGTGGCGGCAGTTCTTCGAGATGTTTGCCGACGGGTTCGAAGGCCGCAAGATCACCAAAAAGGACGAAGAGGAATTTGCCCGCATCCTCAACAGCCTTGCCCATCATCACTATCGCTTTGCCTATACGGTCGGCAATGAAATGAGCGGTGTGGACAGCATCCTCAAAATTCTGTGCGAAACCACCAGCCTCTCCCATCTCAAAGGACTTTCGGAAGCGCAACTGTCAAAAATCCAAATTGACTGGCACGAGATTTTCATCAACATGAACAAAGCGCTGGGGCGGCTGATCGCTCGGCGGCCTCTGACGCCCGAAGAGCAGGCCATGGCGAAACGAGGCGCTCCGCCATCGGGCGAAAGTCCGGCAGCCCCGCCTGAAGCACCGCCGGAAACCCCCGCGCAACCGTCGCCGTAAGCGCGAGCGCATGTCTTTGCCGTCCCGTACCGCACCCGTTTTCTCTCCCTAAGCCCCGTTGCCCGCATTCTGCCGCATCCCGATGCTATGCGGCGGCAGGCGCCCCCGCGACCCTCTGCCTTCGCGCCGCCGACTTGTGTTTATTGCCCCTGCAAGGCCGCAAGCGCGCCGTCGAATTCCCCCGGCCGAAATCGAGCGCGACCATCCGTGAGCGCCCGACGCCGTCCGCGCCCGCCGGAGAATCGAACGTATCCTCGACCGCGAGGACAGCGGAGCCGGATGATACCGGACTTGCGGTTTCTCGCTGTCACGGTTCTTCTGGAGATGGACAGGCGGTTTTTGCGAATTAGCAGGGGCAAAACCCTGCTTTTCCCTTGACGCCGAAAAGGGGAATGGGAAATCCTATTATTATGGGCACGGCAGTGCCGCACTAACTCGTGGAGGCCAATTGTCCATTTTCGGCTGAAACGGGAAAAAAGGAGCGTCGCCATGAAGCGAAAAGGATTCACCCTCATTGCGTTTTTCATCGTTGCGGGGGCTGCGTCGCCGGCTCTTGGGCAAACTTATTTCACGGACGCCCTGGGAGACCACAACTTCAATAACCCGGCCAACTGGACAAACGGACTGCCTTTGGGAAATGACGAGATGCGCGGCAACGTCGGCTATATTGGCAATGGAACAACGGCTACGCTGACGGCGAACCGCTCGACCTCGGGAGGCGGCGGAGCGAACAATACAGACATCTATGTCGGGACCACCGGCACGGCGGGTACCTTCAACACCGGCGCATTCACAATGTATTACGGCGCCAGTACGCAACAAGGCTTCCATGTAGGCGTCTGGCCGGGTTCCGTCGGGGTGGTCAATGTCAATGCGGGCGGGTTCTTGGATACGGGATTCGGCGCGAATCCTGATTTGAGAATCGGTCGCAGTGACAAGGCGGGCACCGGCACCGTCACTTTTTTGGACGGCGGCAGGTTTGGCTTGCGCGGAGGCGTGCACATCTACAACGGCACGCTCTGGTTTTATGCCGGCAGCCGCTGGGGGCCGAGCGGCGACGACAAGCCCAGGTGGCCCTGTATCATCCAGGACACTCTGAAGTTCTCGACCAATGGGACGACGATCAACACCTTCCGCCTCGACCCGACGCACACGGGTTCGGTCGCATCGCTCACCCTGACCACCAGCAGCAAGCTCGTCATGGATCTGGGAGGCACTTTCAACGTCGGCGACAGTTGGATGGTGGTCCAGGACTATGAAGCGCTCACCGGGACTTTCGGCTCCGTCATCGGAACCCGCGGCGAGACGTTCACGGTCAACTACACGGCCGACGTGCCCGGCACCGCCGTGTCCGGCCCCAACGATATCGTCGTCACTCTGGTAAGCGCTGGCGGGACCACGCCAACGGCGCCGACCAATCTCACGGCGCAACCCGGCGATGGGCAAGTCCTGCTGACGTGGAATCCCGTGCCCGATGTTGTTAATGGCTATCGCGTTTATCAAAGCCAGACATCGGGTTCGGCCTACACGCAAGTATCAACGACGACATTGCCGAGCGCCAGGATCACTGGTCTGACCAACGGGACAAAGTACTACTTTGTCGTCACAGCATTCAACGCTGTGGGCGAAAGCCCTCGCTCAAACGAGGCGTCGGCAACGCCCCAGGCAGGCGTCAGCCTTGACGTTCGACGCTGGGACACATACCGGTGATGAGGAAGGAGACGGAATCATGAGGGCCATACAAAAAGAAGGCGGCGGTTTCACCCTCATTGAGCTGCTGATCGTTGTGGCAATTATCGCCATTCTGGCGGCCATTGCCATACCCAATTTTCTCGAGGCGCAGACGCGGTCGAAAGTCTCGCGCGTCAAATCGGACCTGTGTATCATAGCCACGGCGGTCGAGTCCTATACGGTGGACTGGGGCGTCACGCCGATCGGCTTTTGGGAATCGTCTCAATGGCAACCCGCGCATTTCGGCCTCGGCTGAGGATTTGGGCGCGATCATGGTCTACGTGCGGATGACCACTCCGGTCGCCTATATGACGGCTCCGCCGCTCGACGTTTTTTCGCGCCAAAATCTGATCGCGCACACCGGCAGCCGCACGACCAACGATTACGCGGCCCGGCTGTTTGCCTACAACAGCATTCGGGACGCCACGCTGCAGGGCAGGGCGATGGCCGCCGTCTATGTTGCGGCGTATATGCAGGGGGCGACCTGGATAGCTCACAGCCTGGGGCCGAGCTACGACTATACGCCCGACACCCGCGGAAAACAGATCGTGCGCGTGCCCGCACGGCTGCCGAGCACCAGTCAGTATTTGGGCTATCCGGATTTGATTTACGACCCGACGAACGGAACGATTTCGTACGGCTACATCATCCGGGACAGTAAAGAAGCCTATTGACGCGCCGCACGACCCGCGGATGCCTCCGATGGAATTTCGCGAGATGTATTATCGCAACCGGCCGCCGCTTCCGGCCAACTTTCTTCCGCAACATCCCGTTGACAACGGCGCCATGCGCGGCGGCCGCGAGGACAACCTTGCGCCCTGGCCGCGCACCGAACCCGTCATCCGCGACCAGCCGGCCGAATACTATTTCAGCGGGCCGTGCGCGATGAGCGCTGGAAGTTGATCTGCTACCCCAAGATCAGCCACATGCAGTTGTTTGATCTGCAAAATGATCCCGACGAGAAGACCAACCTGATCGAGAAGCCGGACTGCGCGCCTCACGTCCAGCGCCTGCTCGCCTTGATGAGGCAATGGCAGGCGAAAGTGGGGGACAAACTCGAACTGCCCGCCGAAAGCAAAACGCCCGAGAAAGTGGATCTGACGGGACAGAAGCGCGAACCGGATCAATGGCAACCTGACTGGATTCGGAAGAAGTATTTTTCCGAGTCGCAATAGAACCCGGAAATCCGAGGCACGGGCGCGCGATGACGGACTCACACCCCCGCTCGAGGCGGCGATTCCTGCGGCAGGCCGGCGCGTCGAAGGCGTGCGCGCCCTTCGAGCAGGCGCGGGGCGGGATTTTTTTTGAATCTGTAACCCCGTTGCAGACTTGGCTTTTGTTCCGTTGAGGCACTTGCAGAAGTCGGCCCGCCGGCGGCTCGACGTCCGCTCACTTGCGCCGAAGGCTTTGGACTGCGGCAGCCATGCTGCCGCTTTGGTTTCCAACGTGTTCACTTGCGCCGAAGGCTTTGGACTGCGGCAGCCATGCTGCCGCTTTGCCTTAATCGTCCGTCGTGAAATGAAACGTTGGTGTTGGCGGAA
>JADFCW010000193.1 GCA_017161705.1 Candidatus Sumerlaeota bacterium
GGCTTCGTGTGGGAACCTTTCTTGGCGGGCGCTATCGCGAAATCGTTACACCGGGCGACGCGGTGACTTTGACCAGTGATCTGCTGATCAGTGCTCCGGCGCTCAAGCGCGAACTCGATGCGTGCCTGGGGCAGTGGGCACGGATTCGTCCCTGGCCGGGCGGCGCGAGAATCGGCCGTGAGGGCGGCGATCTTCCTTTGGGCGACCCGGCGACTTTTGTTGCCGGCTGGCACCGTCCCGAAAACGACCCTTGCGGCCTGGCCCGGTGGATGGCGCGTGAGCCGGCAGCCATCGCTTTCGAACTCGACCTGACCTCGCCCCGCTGGACCGTTGAACTCGATCTGCGCGCCGTCTCGCTTCTGGGCGAATTCCACGCCGCTCTTTTCATCGAGCGCCAGGGCCGCGTCGTGCAGAAGGAAATCCTGCCCGCGTCCAAACTTCCTGCCGCGGGCGATCACGAATTCTCACTCGCGGCCAATCTCGACCCGGGGCCGGTCACGGTCCGCTGCATCCGCGACGGACGGATGCTTCTGCGTGTCTGGTTCAACGGCGACCTGTTGACCACGCTCGCCGTGCCGTCGGACAACCAGTTCCACACCCATCGAATTCCCCTACCCCCCGACAAGGTTCGTTCGCTCAATCAACTGACGCTTCAGCCCGCCTATGCCCTGCGGCCGAGCGATATCGGGGTATCCAACGACGACCGGTGGCTATCGTGTTTTGTACGCGGCGTGCGCCTGACTCCCGAACCCGCAGCATGATCCGTGCGTGGTCCCTCCGCGGCCTCCCGGTAAAAAAAACGGGCGCAGGCGGAGGGGGTTCCCTCGCTTGCGCCCGATATACCTGGTGAGCCGTCAGGGACTCGAACCCCGAACCAACAGATTAAGAGTCTGCTGCTCTACCAATTGAGCTAACGGCCCGCAATCGCTCTTCTGGCATTGCACGCTGTCGGGAAAATGCAAAACGCTTCAAGACTTTCTTCCGCGCGCGTGCAACAGATAGAAAACCTATATGAACGCACTCTGCTGTCAAGCCCAAAGCGAGCGCCAACCTTGCATCCTTGCATCGTGTGCATGTTCCCAAATCGGGAGAAAGTTGTTGGAATTTTGGGGAGGGTCGGGTTCTACCCCGACGGTATTCGGACGCTGGGAGGGCATTCCTCCCAGGAGGAAACCTTCTCCTGATTTCGGGAGATGCACCTCCTGACATCTTCGGAGAGACATTATGTAAGTCTCAGAATTCGTTGAAGCCTCGGAGACAAGGGGCTTTGCGGTGCAAGTGGTTGTTCGCTTCGAGGATTTCTTGCTTGCATTCTGCATAAAACTCTCTATTCCGATGCATCGGAGTATGACAAGAACAGTTGGTTCAATGGAGTCAAACCATGCGCAAGAAAGTCATCGTGTTGCTCTGTGTAAATTTAGCTGTATTGGCCTTCGGCACTGCGCAACCGCAGGAACCAATCACGCTTTACGTTTCGCCCCACGGCAACGACAAGTGGTCGGGAACACGAAAGACCCCCAACCTGATTCACACCAACGGGCCGCTGGCTTCGCTCGAAGGCGCGCGCAATGCCATCCGCCGCTTGAAAGCCCGCGGGACGCTCGACCGGCCTGTCATGGTGCGTGTGCTGGGGGGCACCTATCGTCTGGACCAGCCGTTTGTGCTTTCGCCCGAAGACTCCGGCACGACGGATTGCAAAATTGTGTATCTTGCCGACAGCGACAAGCGGCCGGTCTTTACCGGCGGGCGCGAGATTCGCGGCTGGAACGAGAGCCAGGAGGGCCGCTGGACGGTTGAACTGCCCGATGTGAAATCAGGCCGATGGAATTTCCAGAGTTTATTTGTGAACGGCGAACGGCGTACGCGCGCCCGAACGCCTAACGAGGGGGAATATTTCCGCGCCGCCGGCAATGTCGGGCCTGGTGTGAAATCTTCGAAGGACAAGGGCGATCCGCGCGACCGTATTTCTTTCCGCTTTAAACCCGGCGACATCAAGCCGTGGGAAAACTTGAACGATGTGAACGTTGTAGTTTTTCACGCGTGGGCCACCGACCGTCATCGGATCGCATCGGTCAATGTGCAAACCCATGTCGTCGAGTTCACCGGCCCGTCGCGCTGGCCGTTCGGCCGCTGGGGAATTACCGACCAACGCTACTATGTCGAAAATTATCCCGGCGCGCTCGACGCTCCGGGCGAATGGTATCTAGACCGCCGCAGCGGGGTTCTGACCTATATCCCTCTGCCCGGTGAAACGACCCAAAAAGCGGAGGTAGTCGCGCCGGTTACCCTGGAGTTGGTACGCTTCGACGGCAACGCCGACGGCGGGCGGTTTGTCGAACACATCGAGCTGTCGGGCCTTCGCTTTCAATACACCGACTGGACGCTTGGGGAGAAAGGCTATACGAATCCACAGGCGGCGCCCGACGTGCAGTCGGCCATAACGCTTGCCGGTGCGCGCCGCTGCGTGTTGAAAAACCTCGAAGTTGCCCATGTCGGCGGCTACGGCATCGAACTTGGCCATGGCTGCAAGGACAACCGCATCGAGCAGTGCCACATTCACGACCTCGGTGCCGGGGGCGTGAAACTCGGCGAAGTGCAGCTGCCCGACGGCGAGGCCGGCCGCGCCGAGCGCAATACGGTTCACAATTGCTACATCCACGACGGCGGCCACATCTACCATACGGCAGTCGGCGTATGGGTGGGCAAGAGTTCTTTCAATACTATCAGCCACAACGAAATCTGCGAATTCTATTACACAGGGATTTCAGTAGGCTGGAGCTGGGGCTATCAGCCCAGTTCCGCCCACCACAACCTCATTGAATACAACCATGTACATCATTTGGGATTCGGCGTTTTGAGCGACATGGGCGGAATTTACACGCTCGGCGTGTCGCCCGGAACCGTCATTCGCAACAATATTTTTCATCATGTCGAGTCTTACAGCTACGGCGGCTGGGGGATTTATACGGACGAGGGCAGTTCGGATATTCTTATTGAAAATAATCTGGTGTATCGCACCAAAGACGGCAGCTTTCATCAGCACTACGGGCGCGACAATCTCATTCGCAACAATATCTGGGCGGACTCGCGCGAGCGGCAGATAGTGCGCACGCGAAGCGAACCGCACCGCTCGTTTGTATTCGAGCACAACATTGTGTATTTTACCTCGGGCGTCCTGCTCGGCAGCAACTGGTCGGGCACGCGCGACAACTTCCAGTTGGACTACAACCTCTATTGGAATACCACCGGCACGACGTTCACGTTCGGAAAACTGACGTTCGAGCAGTGGAAGGCACAGGGACAGGACGTTCACTCGCGGATTGCCGATCCAAAGTTTGTCGCGCCGGAGAAATACGATTTCCGTCTCGCTCCCGATTCCCCCGCTATGGAGCTGGGTTTCAAACCGATTGACTTTCGCAACGTGGGGCTGGTCGGCCCACGCGAGTGGGTCGAGCAACCACGCATCATCAAGCGGAAGTGGCCGGACCCGCCGGTCGGGAAGAAGTAAAAGGGGTTCGCTATGTTCGAGCACATTGGAAAGGAGAGGGCGATGAGCGCAAGGAGTATAATTCGAGCCACGGCGCTGGCGGTAATTCTCGCCGCTTCAGCCCCTGCGGGATGGACTGCCGACGAACTGGCGTTCGACAAAGAGAAGTTTTTGGCCGACGGCTATGTTCCGCTGTTCAACGGCAAGGACCTTTCGGGCTGGAAGGTTCCCGAAGGCGACGGCGGCCATTGGAAAGTCGTGGACGGCGTGATTGACTACGACGCGCAATCGGAGGCGAAAGACAAAAACCTTTGGACCGTCGAGTCGTTTGGCGATTTTGCCCTCCACATCGAATGGCGGTTCAAGGAAACCACGGGTCTCTATCCAATGAAGATCATACTGCCTGACGGCTCGTATAAGAAAGATGCCGACGGCAAGGATATTGTCGAACCTCGCCCCAACGCCGACTCGGGCATTTTTCTGCGCGGGTCCAGCCGGGCGCAAATCAATATCTGGTGTTGGCCCGCCGGCTCGGGTGAAATCTGGAGCTATCGGCTCGATCCCCAAATGCCGCCCGAGGTGCGTGCCGCATGTGTCCCCAAAGTGCGCGCCGACAATCCCGTCGGCCAGTGGAATGCCTTCGACATTACGGTCAAGGGCGACCGCGTGCAGGTGGTACTCAACGGCAAACTGGTCATTGACAACGCCCGTCTTCCCGACCTGCCTACCAGCGGCCCGATCGGCCTTCAGCACCATGGCGGGATTGACAAAAAGACGGGCAAGCTGGGTTCGGCATCCAGCCTGATTCAGTTCCGCAATATCTACCTCAAACGATTGGATTGAAAAATCTGCCAACAGAGCGTCGCAGCCCCTATAAAGAGCGGCCTAGTCGTTTTCCCGCGCGGCTGCAGGGGAAGGTCGTTTTGTTCTTGTTCTTTCCTGGCCCGCGGGAAAAGCAGGCTTTTTCCCTTTTTAACAAAAATCATTTTGACATCATCTTTCAGTGTAAATGAGTGATTTGCTGTTTTCGATGAGGTTTATTTTTCGAAAAATGAAAGGACAATGCTCGTATGCAAGTGCCCCTATGTGATTTAACCGCGCAGTATCTCGAGGCAAAGGAAGAGATTGATACGGCATTTCACGAAGCGGCGATGAAGTCGGCCTTTATTGGCGGCGAGCCGGTCAAAAAGTTTGAAACGGAGTTGGCATCCAGTTTCGGACTAAAACATGCAGTAGGCGTGTCCAACTGCACAGCAGCCCTCTCCATTGTGTTGAAATCATTGGCCTTACAGCCTGGAGACGAGGTTATCACCACGGTTCACACGGCCGCCCCTACGGCCGAAGCCATCACGCTGGCCGGCGGTCGGATCGTATTTTGCGACATCGAGGAGGCGACGTTCCAGATTGACCCGAAAGCGGTCGAGGCAGCAATTACGCCGCGAACACGCGCCCTGCTGCCCGTCCATCTCTACGGCTTGTCGGTCCGGCTTCGGGAACTGCTGGCCATTGCGGAGAAGCATCATTTGATCCTGATCGAAGACTGTGCGCAGGCGCAAGGGACGCTGTACGATGGAAAACCGGTCGGCACTTATGGCGCGGCCGGCTGCCTGTCGTTTTTCCCATCGAAAAACCTCGGGGCTTTCGGCGATGGCGGCGCCGTGGTCACCGACAACGACGAGATCGCCCGGTTTGTCCGAATGTACTCCAATCACGGCCGCCAGTCCAAGTTCGATCACACCATCCAGGGTGCCAATGAGCGGCTGGATGCGCTGCAGGCGGCTATTATGCTGCCCAAACTGAGACGTCTTGCGCAGTGGAACGAACGACGGCGGCAGGCGGCCGAGTGGTATCGGCAGCGCCTCGCCGATGTCGAGGAAGTGCGGCTGCCGCAACCGATCCCCGAGTGTACGCCGACATGGCATTTGTATGTGATTCGGACCGAGGGACGCGATGCGTTGGCCAAATTCCTCAAGGACAAAGGCGTCGGCACAGGCCTCCACTACCCGATGCCCTTGAACCTTCAGCCGGCGTTTGCCTCTCTGAACAAACCCGCGGGCTCGTTCCCTGTGGCCGAGTGGGTCACCCAACAGGAAATCCTGTCGCTTCCGATGTATCCGCATTTGCGCGAAGAGCAGGTGGATCATGTCTGCGCGCAGATTCGCGAGTATATCGTCAGTATGATCCGACAAAAGAGAATAGTCAAGCCATGAGCGGGCAAGCGGAGTCGTCATACGTTCCATCGCACCGCATGCGAGGGGAAAGGGCGGCCGTTCTGTTCCTGTTGCTGGGAACAGCGATTCCCTTGTGCATTCGGTTGGGCGCCGCGCCGCCTACTATCAAGGCCGAGATGCGGTGCTGGGAAGTTGTCGTAGGTATGCATGAGACGGGCCAATGGCTGGTGCCGTATCGGAACGGTCAGCCGGCGCTGAACAAGCCTCCGCTGTTTTATTGGGCTGGGGCTCTGGCCAGCCGGGCGGCGGGCAAAGCCGCGTATGCCACGCTTCGCGCGCCTAGTGCAGCAGCCGCACTGGCTTTGCTTGCGCTGACATGGTGCTGGGCGCGATCCATTGGCGGGCCAAAAGTGGGTCTGGCCGCAGGCGGCGTGATGGCTTTTTCGTGGATTTACTTTCATCAAGGACGGAACGGATCCTTTGAAATGCTGCTGGCTTTGCTGACCAATGCGGCGTTGTTTCTGTTCGATCGAATGTATTGGACAATCAAGGGGCGCCTCTGGCCAAAGGTGTTGTTTTTTCTGCTGGCAGCGGCGGCTTTTCTGACCAAAGGCCCGCCGGCCTTCCTGATCATCGCCGTGCCGATCGTTCTGTTCCTGGGATTTCGGAAAGAGATGAGGCGGCTGGCTGCATGGCGCGTTTTCTTAGGTGCAGCCGCATGTCTGGCGCTTTCTCTTTCCTGGTTTCTTGTGGTTCTGATTCGTGTACCGGGCGCATGGGAACGCTTTATGAGCGAGGCGCTGTTGCCGGCAGGGATCGAAACGACAACGGAGCATACAGCGCGTCATTATGCCGACCCTTCGTATTTCGTGGTTCGGCTGCCGGTCATTCTGCGCATATCGGCCTTGCTTCTGCCCCTGCTGGTCTGGCGGGGCTGGACCACGCGCTTTTGGCGCGACATGCCGCGGCTGCGGTTTTGCGGATGGATCGCTGCAGGACTTCTGGTCGCCTTCTCGCTTTTCCCGCAAAAGCAGGAGCATTACATTCTGCCATTGGTTCCGGCGTATGCGATCTTAGCGGCGGAGGCAGCGGTGTGGGCCGCCGACCCGCAATCGGGTATGCGGTGGGTCTGGCTGGGCATTCCCGCGATTGTTTTGTTTATTCTCACCTTGTTCTGCGCTGTTTTTCTCGGGTTTTACTTTCATATTCTATTGAGAATTCCTCTTGCCAACGCACTCGCCCTCCCTGTTGCATTGCTGCTGTTGAGCGGGGCGGGTTTGTGGCTGGCGGCAAGACGAAAATGGCCGGCAAGCGGCGGGGCGTTTTTGCTGGCGACATGGTTGTTCTTTTCGGCTTATTTCGCCAGTTACGAAGTGGTGAAACGCCAGTTTGCGACCGGCGAGATCGAAAAGCGCAGCGATTATGATGCCGAGCACTGGTTGCAGATGAAGCGAAAATATGGATTCGTGGCCCGCGAGTTTCGGTTAAGTTCGCGATTTGTCAAAGACGAGGTTCCGCCGAAATGACTGCCGTGGAAATCTCGGTAATTTCGCCTGCGTTCAATGAGGAGGAAAACGTCGGGCCGCTGGTCGAGGAATTGACGGCGGTGCTGCGCCCGCTCAACCGCGCCTATGAAATCATTTTCGTGGACGATGCCAGCACCGATGGAACGTATGTGAAGTTGCGCGAGTTGCAAAAGACTTTTCCCGAAATCCGCATCCTGCGCCACCGCATCAACTGCGGCGAGAGCGCCGGCGAATTGACCGGCTTTCGAAACGCCCGCGGGCAAATTCTTATCACCATAGACTCCGACCTCCAGAATGACCCGGCTGATATTCCGGCGATGCTGGCCCGGCTCGAAACCTGCGATGTGGTATGCGGTGTGCGCCGCAAGCGCGAGGACTCCTGGCTCAAGCGCGTCTCCTCGCGCGTGGCCAACCGCTTCCGCAATGCCCTGCTCCACGACAACATCCACGACGCCGGTTGCACCTATCGCGCACTGCGCCGGAAGGCCGTCGAAATTGAACTGATCCCCTTCAAAGGCCTGCATCGTTTCCTGCCCGCGATTTGGAAGATGCATGGTTTTCGTGTGGAGGAACTCAGCGTCAACCATCGTCCTCGCATTCGGGGCGTCTCGAAATACGGTCTGTGGAACCGCCTCGGCGTGGGCATCCATGACATTCTGGCCATCCGCTGGTATCGCAAGCGCCGCATTCCCGCCCCGCGACTGAATGAGGCGGACTCGGACCTGATTCGATAATGCTCACCGCCGACCCTATACTTTTTTCTTTTCGTCTCTACAGCGCCAAAGAGATTGTCATCACGCCGTGGACTTTCATCGGACTGGTGGCCAACGTGTTGTTCACCGCTCGAGTGTTGATTCAATGGATTGCCAGCGAGCGGCGGAAAAAAAGCATTGCGCCGGCGGCCTTCTGGTGGACCAGTCTGGCAGCCACGCTCATCATGGTTTTCTACAGCATCCAGCGATCGGAATTTCCGTTTTTGCTCGGCTACACGATCAACATCATCCCCTATGTTCGCAATCTGATGCTGAGCGGGCAAAAGCTAAGAGGCTGGCCTATAGCGGTGTATGGATTTTCCGCAGCCGTGTTCGTGACCGGGGCCAGCGTTCTGGCTCTGACTGGGAAAGCGGTTTTTGCGGCTCCGGCCCACGGCGCCGACGCTGATATTGCCAAAGCGTGGCTGTATGTGGGACTTGCAGGGAATCTGACTTTCAACACTCGCTTTCTGGCGCAGTGGATTTATGCGGAGAAAAAGGGCAAAAGCGCCCTTCCGATGTGGTTTTGGATCTGGAGCCTGACCGGCCAGATGCTGTGCCTGATCTATGCGCTGATTCTGCACGATCTGGTGTTCATTCTGGGATTTCTGTTTAACGGCATTCCGATTATCCGAAACATTATGCTGTGCCTGCGTCATCAACCAAGCGGGGCGGAACACTAAAGCAAAGAATCCTAACGGCAGCAACAACCCGAAAGGTCTGCCTCCATGTCGTTCATGTCATCCATCCTATCCATGTCGTCCACTTTCTCTAAGGAGCAGCAACCATGACACGATTTGCGATCATCGGCAGCGGTACCATGGGCCAGCGCCATGCAGAAATTCTTGCTGCTACGGAAGGCGCGTGCGTGGCCGCGGTCTGCGACGCCCATTCCGCTGCCGCTGCCGAACTGGCCGCCAGACATCGCGTCCGCGCCCTTACCTTTGAAGAGATTCTCGCTGCCGAGGATATTGACGTCGTTGTCCTGTGCACGCCGTCGTCGCTTCACGCTGAACAGGGCATTCGCGCGGTCGAAGCCGGCAAAGATGTCTTCGCGGAAAAGCCCATAGATACTCTCCCCGAACGCGGCGTTCGCCTGATCGAGGCTGCCCGAGCCAGGGGCCGCTGCCTTACGGTCGTTTCGCAGAACCGATTTCTCGAAGGCTCATGGGCGCTGAAACAAGCGCTCGATGCCGGGCTGTTGGGCCGACCGCTGCACGCCCATGTTTCGGTCAAGTGGCACCGCGACGACAAATACTACACATCCAGCAACTGGCGGGGCCGCTGGTCGGGCGAAGGCGGCGGCGTCCTTATGAATCAGGGCATCCACTATATGGATTTGCTCTTGTGGTATCTGGGCGAAGCGGTCGAAGTCGAGGCAATGGTTTCGACCACCCGGTCGGTGATCGAAACCGAGGATATCGGACTGGGGTTGGTTCGGTTTGGCGGCGGGGCAATTGCGGCGGTGGAGGTTAGTACCGGCGCCTATCCGGGCTTTCCCGAGCGTCTCGAGATTCACGGCAGCAAAGGTTCGTGCATTCTGGAGCAGGGGAAAATTGCTTTTTGGAAAACCAGCGACGGCGCCGCGCCGCCGGAAGTCCAATTTGACCCGCCGACACCGCCGGATTTGCCCGGCAAGTTCATCCCCTTCCAGCGCCAGTATGCGGATTTTCTCCGCGCCAGAGAACAGAAGCGCCCGCCGGTCGTTCGCCCCGAAGAGGCGCTGAACGTCATCCGGACGGTGCTGGCATTTTACGAATCTGCACGAAGCCGGGCCGCCGTAAAAGTCAATCCACTGTAACCCGGCCCTTCGCCATACTCCCCAAGGCATGCGCAATGACGCAGTAGATGTCAACGGATGCATGGGCCCGTAGTCGCCGCAGGCTGTAAAAAAGAATCCCGGACCGAGTTCCTTCTCAGTCCGGGTAAAGCCGCACCACCCTGCAAAAGTCTGCAGACGAGCGCGGCAAGGTCAGAATTGATTGGTGCTATGAAAATATGGCGCGGGCCACATCCTGTCAGCCCTTCGCCAAGCATTTGACTCACACAGTCTGAACTGTAAGTCGGGTTGCAAGTTCACTTCCTCGGACCAGATCTTTGGATGCTTCCTCCAGGTGAAAGCAAATCAGCTCCGCAACACTTGCGTTTCTGTTGTCAAGGAACTCGGCTTGGCGGACTAAGCGTTGAACTTCTTCGAGCATCGAGTGAATTTCATCCTTGATGTTCTGAATGATTTCGGCGCCGGTTTTGTCAGATTGCATTTTGTTCTCCAGAATCAATTCAAAACCAATTTTCAAATGGCAAAAACTATACCCAAACAAACGCTATAATGGGATATTATGTAACGTCATTATTATCAGTTGTATATGTTTTTAATGAGTGGAGAAAAAGAAAGAAATTTTGAAAAATTTTTGATAATACTTCTCAGTATGCGAAGCCTTTGGTCTAACATCGCGGCTTTGGCCAGCGCTGTTCCGACCCGTTGTCCCGCGCGAAAACTCATGGGGGTGTCGGCCTTTCCTCTTGCGGTCATCGTGTATAGAGAATTCATGGCCCGCCAGCCCTCGCACTATTCACTTGCAATTCACAGGGCGTCAGGCAAGAAACGGCTCGTGGGGTTGCAAAGGTAATCCCGCCTGCCTGATAGCAGCGTGCGAGCGGCTGCCGAAAATCAGCTGAATCAGCCCGCCAATTCCTCACGCTTCTCTGGAGAAAACCTCATGGACATCTCGAAACTACGACCGGTAGAAATTTGGATTTTCCTTCTTTGTCTTGCGGCGCGTTCCGGTGCCGCAGACGCATTCCCCGACCTGAAAATTCCTGACGGCTTCGGTGTCAATATCCACTTTAAGGGCGATCGGCCCGACCTTGATCTGATTGCCGCTGCCGGTTTCAAGTTTATCCGTATGGACCTCGGCTGGGAAGGCATGGAGCGCAAGAAGGGCGAATACAACTGGGAGAAAAGCGGGACCGACGGGCTGGTCGAAGGGTGCACGCGGCGAGGCATCCGTATTCTGTTCATTCTCGATTACAGCAATAAACTCTACGAGCCTGAACGTTCGGTGCGAAGCGAGGAAGGACGTAAGGCATTCGCGGCGTTCGCCGCTGCGGCTGCTGCCCGCTACCGCGGGAAGAACATCGTCTGGGAAGTTTGGAATGAGCCGAATATCAAACAGTTTTGGACGCCGCAGCCGAGCGTGGCAGACTACTGCAAGCTGGTCGAGGCAACGGCGGCAGCAGTCAAGGCGGCCGATCCCAACGCCCTTGTGGTCGGCGGTGCAACCTCGACCGTTCCGTTTCCGTGGCTGGAAGACTGCTTCAAGCAAGGGCTGCTGAAATGGGTTGACGGCCTTACCGTTCATCCTTATCGCCCGAAAAATCCCGAAACAGTGATCGCCGACTATGAGAAACTGCGCGCGCTGATTCAGCAATACGCTCCGGCCGGCAAAGGCATTCCCATTCTGTCGGGCGAATGGGGCTATTCGCAGATCAACTGGGATAAGACGCCGTTGAGCGAAGAATGCCAGGCGCAGTATCTTGTTCGCATGTTCCTCATTAATCTTTGGCAGCGCGTTCCGATCAGCATCTGGTATGATTGGAAGAACGACGGCACGGATCCGACCGAGCGCGAGCACAACTTCGGGACCATGA
>JADFCW010000194.1 GCA_017161705.1 Candidatus Sumerlaeota bacterium
AACGGATCGCGCGGGGGGCGGAAAGCCCCGATGGCCGCCCGGTGGACTTTCACGCCATCGGCGTGCCGGAAACCTCCGCAGCGATCGGCGAGCAGCGATTCGGCACCTTCGAGGCGCAGATCGTGCACACCGAAGTGCGCGACAGCGCGGGGCGCGCGATCCGGCAATTGCGGTCGGGCGACACGGCGACATTTGCCGCCGACGTCGTGTTCCATCGTGAAATCGCCGATCCGGTTTTTGGCATCATGCTCCGCAACCGCTATGGCCTCGAAGTGTTCGGTACGAACAGCTACTTGCGGGGCGAGCAGACGGGCACGTTTGGCGCCGGTGCGCGCGCGCGCGTCCTGTTCCGCCTACCGCTGAACCTCGGTGTCGGCAGCTACACGGTAAGCTTTGCCGTTCATACGCCGGCAGGGCATTTTTACGACTATCGTGTGGACAACATGGTGATCGAAGTAGTCGGGCCGATTCCCTCGATTGGCATTGCGGCGCTACCCATAATAATCGAAGTGGAAAAATAGACAAAGGAACACGTTTGTAGTTCGAACTTTAGTGTGCCGGGATCGAAACGCCGCCGCCGAAACACGATCCGCTGCATGGGGCGGTACTTCATTGCCTTTCCTTTTTGGGCGGCGCAATCGGCAGCCCAAGTTCTTCCTCAGAAATGGACCGAGGCGGCGGGGGAGTTTTTCTTGCGAAAATCTTCTTCGGCGGCGGCATCTAGTGTCTGTAACAATCGAACCACCTCGTGCGCGCGCGAGCGGACGCCCAGCCGCTCCAGCCAGAAATAGTCGTGGTAGCCGGCCGCAATCATGCGCCGATACATCACCCACGGCGACGCTTCGATCCGCCAGATGGAGTCGCTGACCGGCGCCGGCAATTGCCACGGTTCGATCGTGCTTTCGCCCCGAAGCGGATTGGCCTTCATCTTCACCTCGTAGTATTGGTGAAGAAACTGCGCGTCATGGAAGGGGTCGTAGCGGATTGTCGCCTTGGGCTCGGCAAATGGATTGCGGAACGCGATGAAGTGGTAGTCAATGAAGTTCTGGCTGGTTCCGAGAAGTTGCACGCCGACGCCGCCGGCCAGAAGCACGCCGTATGCAATGCGAACGCACGCAGTGCGCTTTGTCAGTAACGCGCACACCGGTAATGCGAGAAACACATGCACCATGAAAATGTGTCGCGGCCCCCAGCACCAACCGCCCGCCCAGTTTATCCATTTTGAATGGAACAGCAGGAGCGAAACGATCAGCACCACCACTCCCCACGCGGCTTGCGGCGCCTGGGCAATGAAGCGGCGAATTGCCCAGAAGAACAGCACCAGCGGCGGCGAGAAAAAGAAGATGCCCTTGCCCACGCTGAATAGAAATCCATACAGTCCTACCAACAACGGATTGACGAATTGAATGCCTTCCGGCTGAGCCTCATAGCCCGTCGCCAGAGGCGAACCGTATCGCATCCAGTTGAGGCCTGCGATCACAAGGCACGCCAATGCCACCGGCGGGGCGAACCGTCCGATGCGCTCGCTGCGGCCGCTGTCCTGTTTCATCTCCTGCAGGAACCGCCGGAGCGGCCCAGGGCGCAGTGGCGCGGTGACGTCGGCGGGGGATTCGGGCGGAAACGCGCTGCCGGTTGGGTGCGGCCAGAGCAGCATCAGTCCGAGGGCCGGAAATGCTGCAATCGAATCGAGCCGCGTCAACAACGCATAGCCGGCGGCGCAGCCCGCCAACGCCAGCCATCCCGGGCGGCCATACAACCGCGCTCGCACCACCAGCGCAAATGATAGCAAGATGCATAGGGTCGCCAGGGTCTCCGTGAAAAAGGGCTTGGAGTGCACCCACGCGATTGTGCCCGCCCCATAGAGAATGGCGGTCAGCGCGGCAGCGGTTCGATCACCGGCCAGATCCGCGGCCAGCGAGAACAAAACGACCACCACCAACGCCGCAATGAGTTGATTAAACAGCGACACGCCCAGACGTTGCCATTCTTCGGGCGGCGTTCGACCATGATATTGAATCACCGAAAATCCTATGGGCAGCGAATCGAATTGCTCCGCCAGCATTCGACCCAGCCAATAAAACGGAACCGCCAGAAGGGGCTGGCCTATGCCGTATTGCCCGTATTCGCGTCCGTCCACGCCGACGCGGACCGCGAACGGCGGCATTTCCTTCGGTCGTTCGACGGCCAGCGAGCCGCGCTCGGCGATTGCCCGCGTCATCTGGAAGAGGATTTCTTCATCCGGAGAATAAAGATGGCCGCCCATCGTCAGAAGATAGAGACCGAGGAATGTCAGAAAAAGAATGACGGCGGTGCGCGACATGGCATAGCAACGTTACGTATTTTTTTCCGGCGGTTTCAAGATGCAAGTTGATGGGACGTTTGAAGTCGCAGCATTTGCAGCTCAATTTGATCGAGACCGGCTTCCTACTGCCTTGAGTTCATACTTCGGGCTGTACTCTATGCGAAGCAAATTCGATGGAAAGGATTACCGGGAGTGCTGTTTGGAAGCTGGCTCGAGGCCGGATGCCGTGCGGCGTTTCTTGACAGTTCGCCTTCGCGCGGTTTTCAATCCCGCTGTTGTGCTGATTTTTGTCCAGAGGGAAGTGTGGTGAATTCGACCGAGTCTAACAGCAACTCTATGCCGCGCGCTGTCTATTCTCCCGGCATCGCAATGGCGGTCCTTGTTCTGGCGCTGCTTACTCGCGTGCTAATCTACTTTCAGCTCGAGAACGTGCTTCATGCCGACGAAGCGCTGCAGGGATTGATTGCGCGCCATATTCTCGGCGGCGAAATCCAGGTGTTCACCTACGGTCTGCCCTATCTGGGCACGCTCCAGGCGCACTGGATCGCGTTGTGGTTCGCCGCCCTTGGGCAGTCCGCATGGGTGCTGAAATGGGCCGCCGGGGTCGAGTCGC
>JADFCW010000195.1 GCA_017161705.1 Candidatus Sumerlaeota bacterium
CTTCTGCTCGTTGGCGGTGTGTATCTGCTGGCCCGCGAGGCTGCCGATGGCAACCGTCGCGCTGGTCTGTTCGCCGCCCTGTTGACCGCCGTCGGTCCGCTCTATCTCATCGAGTGGAGTCTGCGTCCGCGCGGCGGGCATCTTGAAGTGGCCACACTGTCGGCTCTGGCTTTTTGGGCGCTCCTAAAAACTCTGCGAAGAAATGGCTCCGTGCAATCCAATATCATTCCCGATCCGCAAGCGAATGTCCCCGAATCGGAATCCGCCCCATCATCGCTCCGCCCTCCAGGCTCGATCGGCAATCCGCAATCTACAATCCTCTGGTATTTTCTTCTTGGTTTCCTTCTCGGCGTTGGCTGGTGGACTCATCTCACGATGTTCCCCGCCATTGCCGCGGCGGTTGCGGCGCTTGTGCTCTGGGGTAGAGGAGGGCGGAGCAGAGCAACAGGTGCAGCCGTTGCACTGCTGGCTTTTGGTGTCGGAAGCGCCCCGTTCTGGCTTTACAATGCGAAGTATTCGTGGAGAACGCTGTCGCTGCTGGGGCGCGGCGTTCAGGACGCCCTGCGATTGTCCAACCTGCCGGCGCGTCTTGACGAAACCGTTGCGGTCTCTTTGCCCATTCTTCTGGGGGCGCGCCAGACGGAAGCCGACCAATCCTATGGGCCTGCTTTCATTCTTTGGGCGGTCGCTGCTTACGGTGCAGCACTTCTCGCCGCCCTGTTGACGCTTCGGCAGGCTTCGGCAAGCGTTCGGCGTGCCGTCGCCCTGCTTCTAATTTTTTCCGCCGTAACGGTTGGGGTTTGGCTCGCCGGTCCCTTTCGCGACCAAACGCGCGACCCCCGTGTCCTGCTCCCGCTGTATGCGGCGCTGCCGGTTCTGGCGGGAATCGGCCTTGCGCGGTGGTACAACGCCAGGAACGTGCTCCGTTACCTTGCTATCATCCCGCTGGCCGCCCTTGTGCTCTTGCACGTGGCCGGCTACCGCCGTGCGGACCGTTTCGTCATTCAGCCTTCCCTGAACGAGTTGCGCGTGCCGCCCAATCTCGACATGGTGCGGTTTATCCTGGAAGCCAACACCGCAACACGCATTTTTACAAACTACTATCTCGGCTATCGTCTGACCTTTGAAAGCCGCGGGAACATCATCGCCTGCACGGACGGCGATCCCGGCCCTGAACGCTATCAGCCCTTTGCCGATCAAGTGCGCGCCACGACGCTGCCCATCGCCTATGTTGCCGCGCCCCGCATGGCCAAGTTGCTATGCGGCGCGCTGAAGGAACAAGGCATTGCGTGGAGAGAGACGAAAGTTCATGGACTCCATGTTGTCCTTCCGACAACCAACACATATCGTCAGTGGCCGCCAACACTGGCGCTTTGTGTGCCGACTACCCTCGCGGTCGGCGGCTATCCGACAACCTGCCGGCCCGGAACCTCATTCACCGTTCCGGTGACCGTAACCAATCGGAGCGCCATCCCCTGGCTGGCGGTGACGAGCGAAACGTGCGTTGTCCAGCTGAGCTATCATGTTGTGGAACCGGCAACAGGACGCATGGTGCGGTACGAAAATCCCCGCTTTTCGCCGGTCCCTCCGCTGCTGGCCCGCGGAACGTCGGCAACAGTTCAAATGGTCGTCGAAGCGCCGCACAATCCCGGCCGCTATGCCTTCGTTCCCGACCTGCTTGTGGAATACTTTGGCTGGCTCTCCAGCCTTCAGCCCGATCTGACGGCTAAGCCCAGCTGGCATGAGTTCGAGTGCCAGCCGTAGCTCGAACACGAATTCATCAATTCAACCGGAAAGTCTTTGCGGCGCTGCCGCCGAGAATTTTTGCTTCGTCTTCCGGCGGCTAATTCAGGCTGCGCAAACCCAGAGGATCGACCGCGGGGCTGCCCATGGACGGGCCGTGCGAAGGTTTTTTGCGTCAGCCCATTCATCTCTTTTCGGTCCTCCGGCCGTTTT
>JADFCW010000196.1 GCA_017161705.1 Candidatus Sumerlaeota bacterium
CGTCCCGCGGGAAAATACTCCTTCTCGACCGCTTCGAGCGTGGCCATCATGTGCGCCTCGGTAAAAAGCGGGGCGCGTTCGAGGCAGCGGCGGCGGAGCACGCCATAGCGTTCGCGGTCGGCCAGCAGCGTGGCAATCTGTGCGGCTGCGGCCTCATAGTCGCCGGCTGGAACAATCAATCCGGAATTGCCGACAATCTCGGCCACGCACGATTCGCTGGTCACGGTCGGCACGCCAAAGCCCATCGCTTCGACCACAGGCACGCAAAAAGATTCCCATCGTGAGAGAATCACCATGAGCGCAGCATGGCGGAGAAACGGTCGCAGAAGCGCGGGGTCGGTCAAGCGTCCGGTGAAACCGACGTCGCGCTCGATGCCCAGCTGAGACAAACGTTCCTCGATTTGTTTCTGATAGCGGGGCGAGGCTGCGCGGTCGCCGACAATCCACAACTTCAAGCCGGGCCGCTGTTGCCGCACGCGCGCAAACACTTCTAATATACCCAGAACGTCTTTTTGTTTCACGACGCGACCGACAAACAGAAGGTATTCCAGCTGCGGCAGAAGTCTGGCCAGATAGGGATGTTCCGACGCGTCAGCCAGTGCCCTTCCGATGGCCAGCGGCGTCTTCACGACGCGCACATAGCCGGCCTCGCGCAGCACGCGCACCGAGTAATCGGAGTGAGCGAGACACAAGTCGAACACATGGCGTTTGCGCGGGAGTTCATCGAGGGCGCGGGCGGTCAGGCGCTTGAGCTCGTGTTCGTCCTCCTCGAAGTGTTCGGGCGGACAAACGCCGTGGAAATCCATGATCTTGAATTCCGGACCGCGGCGGTCGAGCACGGCAAAATTCTCGGAATAAATCGAGTAGTGGAACCACAGGATTTCATCCGCCCGCGCCGTGTATCCCCATGCCGGCAGGAACGGCCGCTCGCCCGTGCCGCGATCGGCATATACCGCCACCTCGTGCCGTCGGGCCAGGTTGGATCGAAGCATTTCAATGTAATTGCCGATGGCATCGCCGGCCACCAGAGAGGCCGTCATCAGGTTGATTCTCACGAGGATTTCTCCGAGGGCGGCAGGCGGTTTTCAAAGGCGGCGAGCCGCGACTCGACGGCCCGCACGCGCTCTTCCAGGTCCAGGGAGCGCAGCTGATAGTAGCGCGTCAGAAGGGCTGTGGCGTAAAGGCGTCGAACCAGATACGTCACCGACTCGTTGTAGCGCCGCTGGGTGCCGAAAAGCAGCCGGCGGAAAAGATTATAGAGCCAGCGAATGGGGCCCAAGCGGATAATGTGTCCCTCGGCCTGCAGGTCCTGCCGCACCTTGAGCATGTGCAAATTGTCCAGGTCTTCCTGTGTCAGCCGAAAGGGCTCGGGCATCACACCCGCGCCCGCAAGGCGGCTCTCCAGACACGCCAGTTCGTCGTGCACCGTCCGCAGGGCTGCCGGATCGCTTTTGCCCTCATGCAAGGAACGCAGACTGACGAACAGGCGCAGTTGATCCATCGTCAGGCCGCTGTCGCATGAGGTGGGATCGTGCCGTGCCTCCATGTTGCAAAAGCCTCGACAAGATGAATTGAAGTCCTGACCGCCGGCCGCCTTTGTCAAAGCCTACCGGTATTTTTCCCAGCGGCCGACGGCGGCCGGACCTTTCGGCGGCGTGCGGTTGATGTATAGCTGCCCGACGGCCGCCAGAACGTTGTTGGTCTCGTCGCTCTCAGCCACCTCGCCCGTTACGTCCACCGATATGGCAACGGTATAGATACCGGGAGGCAGGACGGCCGCCGGTGAAAGCGTGCGGTTGAGAGCCGCCAGTCCATAAAGCCCTCCGATGCCCAGAAGCGGGACGGTTGTGGGTTCGCATAATGGATAAACCGGCGGCGAGAGGTCGGCGCTGGGTGACGCCCGAAACTCGACCACAGCCGGCCGTGTCGTCGGCGCTCCGCCGGCGTTGAGGATGAAGCCCGATAGGGCCAGGGTGATCGTTTGCGTCGAGTAAGAACGATAAACGGCTTTGGGCTGGACGTCGAAATTGACCGGCCGGAGATCGGGCGGGGCCGTCTTGATCAGGAGCGGCGCGCCGACCACGCCGCCGTTGTTGGCCTCGTTGCTTTCGACCACTTCGCCTGCTACGTCGCAATAGGCCCCAACGTAATAGTAGCCCGCCGAAACCGCCGGCAGCGTCGGATTGCCGTAGATCGTGGTGCTCACGCCAGGATTCAGCGCATTCAAATGGACGCTGGACATCAGCGGAATGTCGCCCGTGGTGATTAGGCTGTCGACCGACAAATACAGGCGCGCCCAACTGGGCGCGGCGGTCTGCAGGCCCGTGTTTTGAATCGTGGCCTGAACGTAAATGCTCGCTCCCGCCCAGACGGCGGTCGGAGAAACGCTTCCGCCGGTCACTTGGAGATCCGGCAGCGCGACCGACAGCTTCTGCGGCGCGTAGGCCGAATTGTTGGTTTCGCTGATTTCGATAACGTCGTTTAATACATCCACCAGGATGCCGACATAGTAGTTTCCTGCGGTAAACCAGGACGGCACGATGCCGCTGCGATTGAATATAAATTGCGCCTGCGGGGCAAGAGCGCCGGTTTGAATGCCGGTAATCAGGGGATAATCGCGCGCCGAAATCACCGTGTCTGTCGAAAGATAGGCGTGCACCCAGCAGGGCGGCGCCGTCGCTCCGCCTATGTTGCGGATGACGCCTGTGACGGTCAGCGTGGTGCCTGGGGCGAGCAGGGTCGGCGAGAAGGCGACGCTGCCGACGGACAGATCAGGTTTCCCAACCACAGCCAGACGGCCAACGCCCGCTGCTCCGTTGTTGCCGTCGTCCATTTCCTGGATCTGACCGCCCGGATCGAGCAGCACGCCCACGTAGTAAGAGCCGCCGGCTAGGGTTAGGGGGATCGCGGCGGTGGTCGAGAAATCATTCGAGGAGTTCGCCGCCAGGATCGGAATCGTTGCTGTGGCAATCGGTGTGTCTTTCGACGTAATGACCGTGTCGGTGGACAGCCGAACGCTGGCACTATGGCTGCGCAGCGTGGGATTGAGCAAGCAGAGTTCACGCCATTGCACCGTGACCGTTTCGCCGGCGGTCGTTTGCAGAGGATTGAACGTCACGCGCTGGGGAATCAACTCCGGCTGAAGCGATGCAATCGTTCGGATAGCGTGCGACGCGGTTCGCCGAAAATAGAGACTTCCGTTTGGATAATAGTTTTCTTCCGTTTCAGCCATTTCGAGCGGTCCCACGGTGCGGCTCATGAGAATGGTGCGCGTTCGAATGCCGGAATAGTTGTCCGTGTAGCGCCAGCTTTCCTCGATCCGGAACCGCACGACGTCAACGGTCACGGTCAGCGCACCAAAGCGCAGGTCTATCGTGCCGGTGGAGAGGAACGAAACTTTTTGCGTTTGCGATCGCACCCAGGTGGGCGTGGTCACTTCCTGATAGGAAAGTGTGGCGTAACCCTGGCCGAACTCGCGCGACGCATCGGTCGAGTTGACCACCCGCGGGAACCATTCCAGCGGGTTGCTGGAAAAATCAATCCTGAGATGGCGGACAGGGCTGGACGTAGCCCGAATGCTCTGGACAAGGCTGAGCGCACTGCCGTCGAGGAAGACGTCGCGGGTATAAGTCCAGAACGGGCGGGAATCCTCGAAGAGCATCGTTGTGGTGCGCCCGCCGAGAGCGCGGGTGGACAGAACCTGCCATTGCATTGGGTAGGCGATGCCGTTTTCGTTAGAGTTGAAAATCCAGCTGTTGCCGAATTGCAGCAGGCCAGGCTGCCAGGTTTCGTAGGTCGCCCCGAGACCGGCGGAACCGGCGAGCAAGGCAAGAAGCAGGGCGGGCGCGAATACGATTTGGCTTCGAGAAGCATGTCTGTTTTGTCCGCCGCTTCTGAGATGGCTCATCGCCCGCCCCCCTTCGCTATCGAGAGGTTCGGGAACGCGGCGTGGGCCGATAGGGCGCGCCCGGCATAAACGGCTGGAAACCGGGCGGAGGCAGGGGCTGAGGAGGGGTAATGGCAGGTCGCGCGCCATAAGGCGTCAGCATTCCCACAGCCGGCGCAGGCGTGATGCGTGTGGGGATACCTGTGGGACCGGCTGCTCCGGGCGGCGCGCCGGGAGGTGTTCCGCGCG
Source organism: Candidatus Sumerlaeota bacterium (assembly GCA_017161705.1). Classification (GTDB taxonomy): domain Bacteria; phylum Sumerlaeota; class Sumerlaeia; order JADFCW01; family JADFCW01; genus JADFCW01. The sequence goes on from JADFCW010000196.1 coordinate 4,136, forward strand.
CGGGTATCCCAACGACCGTGGCTCCGGGCGGCGCGCCGGGAGGCGAGGCGGCACCGGGCGGGGCGGCGGGTGCGGCCGCGGCAACCGGCGGAGCGGTCAGGGTTGAAATAGGAATTTCGACAGTGCCGAGCGCGTCAGGCTCGAGCACTTCACCCGTGGCGCGCGCCTTGACCGCCCGGCCGTCTTTTCCCACAACGGTCACCTCATACATCGAGAGCTCCGGGACCTCCTCCTCGGTGCTTGCAGCAGGGGCGCGCGCAATTCCCTTTCCCAGCGGTGGAGGAATCGGCTCCGGCAAATCGCCGGGGCGGCGTCCTGTGTCGAGAATGCGAACGCGGCCTTGCTCGAGGGAAACCGTTTTGGTGGTGGCCTTGGGCGTGGCCGAGGGCGCGGTTGCCGTGGATGGTTTGGCCGAGGGCGCAGAGGCAGGCGCAACCGTGGGCGTGGTCTTGACCGCCACCGCGGGAAGCGGGGCAGTCGTTGGTCTCGGCGATGGAGTCGGCGCAATCTTGGCTGCGGTCGCCGGAGCCGCCGTCGCTGTCGGCGAGGTTGGCTGGGCCGGCGGTGTCGGCGCAGGAGTCTTTTTAGGAACTACCGGTTTGCCGGTGGCCGCCGTGGGCGAGGTTTCGCCCATCGGAACCCGTGGACTGGGCGTGATCCGAGGCGTCGCAGCGGGAGGTTTGGCCGGAAGTGCTGTCGGCGATGTGGTGGGCGGCGTGGCCGCTTTGGGTTCGACTCGCGGGATAGCCGGCGTAGTGGGCAATTCAACGGCTTCAGGCGGCGGGATCGCCGGCAGAATCATCACAGGCTCTTCGCGAACAGGCAGCGCAGGCTTTTCGTCCTTTTCGACATTCACGGTGGCAGTTTCCGTAGTATGCGCAAAGCGAACCGGCGGCGCGAGCTCGGAAAGCTCGACAAAACGGCCGGTTTTCTCCGGTTCCTTCGGCCCCCGAAGGTAAGCGGGCACTTCTTCCTCCGACATTTGCAGGCCCTCGGCCACCGCCCGTTTGACGGCTTCCGCGCTCCACGAGGCTTGCTCGTAAAATGTCGGTGGAGTCTTCTCGTCCTGGTCAGGAGGCTTTTGATACTTGCGCGGCTGCTCTTGTACAATCGTCGGCGTGATAAACATCAACAGGGTTCGCCGAACGACCGGTTTTCGGCTTCGGCTGCCGAACAAGATCGGGCCGGCCCATGGAATATCTTTTAAAAACGGGATGCCGGTGACGATCTCGCTCTCGCGGTTCTCGATCATACCGCCGATCATGCGCGTCTGGCCGTCAGGAATGACCAGAATGGTATCGAGCGTCTGATTGGTGGTATCCACAAGGGTAATCTTGTTGCCGGTACCGAGATCGCGCTCGACAGGTGTTCCGGAGACGTTGGTCAGGGTCACCCGCATTTCGATCAGGCCGTTGTTCATGATGCTGGGGTCCACGGCCAACGTAACACCTGTGGGAACTGAGCCGGAACCGACCGAAGGGATATAGCCCGTGTAGCCGGGTTGGCCGTAATAGCCCCCGTAGCCGCCGTAATAGGTGGTAGTGGCATACGAGATGGTGCCGCCGTCGGTAATCGTGGCCGGCTGCTGGTTTTTGACCAGCACGCGCGGCTGGGCGAGGATGCGAGTTTCGCTGTCCTCCATGACAGCCTTGAAGGTGGCGCGGGCTTTCTCGCTGAGAATGTCCAGAATCAGCCCCGATCCGCCGCCTTGCAATTTCCAATACTCGGTTGGCAGCGTAGAGAGAGTAGTGTTGTCGGCCTCGCGGAACCCCAGCCGGCTTGCCAGAGAGCCGGCGGAACTCTGCACGCCGCCCGGATTGCCCGAACTGCCGCCCGATCCGGACGAGCTGAGAACAGCCGGTTCGTCCGTGGCCGTCCAATTGATCCCTAGTTCAAAGCTATGCTTGAAGTTGGTCTCGACGATTTCGGCCTGAATGTAGATTTGGCGCGCGGGCTTGTCCACGTGTTTGAGAATCTGCTCGACCTTCTCATGAACCGACGGCAGGTCAATGAGGATCATCACGCCGTTCTGCGGATCGAACTTCAGATAAGCGCCTTCGGTGATGATGTCCTTGTCCAGATACTGTTCGAGGTCTTGGATAGTCTTGCCGTCGAAATCAATGTTGTTGAGGTCATAGACGCGCATTTCGGGACCGCGGTCGAGAATATCCACCATCACCTCCATGCGCTGGATGTTCTCGTAGGTATCCTCGGCGATAATTTGGCGCATCTTGGGGACAAGGTCCAACCGGCCGGACGCCGACTTATATTGCGAGATGACATCCAGGACGGTTTTCGGATCGGTGTTCTTGATGGTGAAAACGCGCAAAAATACACGCTGGTCGAGCAGGCGGATGGTGCGCTCAATGGCTTCGACGACGGGGAGCAGGTCGGTGACAAAAATTTGATTGGTACGGACGTCGGCCTGAATGTCGCCAACGGTAGTTTTCATTCTTTCGACGGCTTTTGCGGCGTCGGCGGCCGGAATGTTTTGCGTCC
>JADFCW010000197.1 GCA_017161705.1 Candidatus Sumerlaeota bacterium
GTTCGATTCCATTCGCACGGGCAAGCCCATCAACAACGGCGACTACATGTGTCTAAGCACGCTCCTGGCTGTCGTCGCGCAGATGGCCTGTTACAGCGGTCAGATGATCGAATGGGATGCCGCCATGAAATCCACCCGCGTTCTGACGCCGCCCGACATCGGCTTCGACAGCCAGCCGCCGGTTCTCCCCGACAAGAACGGAATTTATCCCACGGCCATGCCCGGAAAGGATGAGTATGCGCGGTGGATCGGAAAAGGCTGATGGAAACAGTAAAACCGTCCATAGCGTCCCATCCGTCCTTCTTGACTCCGGAGGAATCCCCCATGACTGCCCGAACAGGAACACCGCTCGCAGCAATCATCCTTTGGGCAATCGCATTGTCCACAACCTGGGCCGGAGTAAAAACTATCGCCTACGAAAAGTGGAACGACTGTCTGGAAATCGCCAACGGCACCGCGCGCGTGGTCATCGCACCGTCGGCCGGCGGACGCATCGTCCACTACAGCCTTGCCGACGGGCCGAATTTCTTCCTCGGCGGCTGCCAGATTGACATCGGCCCCGAGCTGGATTATCCCCCCCGCCACCAGGCCCTGTGGACCGGCCCTTACCAGGCCGAAAAGACCGGCCCTCTGTCGGTCCGTCTTCTCAGCGCAAAGGATACGGACATCGGGCTGCAAATCACGCGCACCGTCGAGTTGGCCGAATCCGGCGCAGGCGTTACGGTTCGCCAGACCATGACCAACATCACCGCCAGAGACGCGGCTTATTGCCATTGGGACCGCACGATGACCCGCGCCCAGTACGGCTTTTTCGAACTCAACTCCCAAAGCCGTTTCCCCGCCCGATGGTCGGTGCGATTGGGCGAAAACCGCTCCTATTCCTACGACGGCAAGACGCCCGCTTCCCCGCGCGTCAAGATCGTCGGCGACTTGCTGGTCGTCGTTCCCGGCAAGAAAATGGAGAAAGTCGGCGCCGACAGCGCCGCCGGCTGGATTGCCGGCTATGCGGACGGCTGGCTCTATGTGAAGCGCTTTCCCTATTTCCCCGACGGCGACTACGCCGACGGCGGCAACAGCGTCGAGTTCTGGGTGGACGCCGCCGGCACGCGCATGGAGATCGAGCCGCTGAGTCCGAAAGTGAAATTGAAACCGGGTGAATCCTTTCCGTTCGAGGAACAGTGGGACTTGCAGCGCGTGGACGAGAAAATCGAAAGCGCCGACGACATTCCAAAACTGCTCCCCTATGTCCGCAAAATGGCCCTCAGGAACAAACACCCCTGACACCGAAGAGGCTGCAAAACACCCGCCCTCCCCATGGCCGGACCGGTGACGTCGTCCGCGGTCAGAGCCTTGCTCTGCGAAGGAGAGGTTGAAAAGGACGTCCGGCGGGTTCAGTAGCGGAAGGATAAGGGGACATCCATTCCGTTTTCACAGGGAGGCAAGCCGCAGAAAAAGTGCGCGCTTTACAATTCCTCTGACCCGTCTTCCTCAGAATTGCTGTTTGTCGTCTTTTCTGTTCTGACCTCAGGACGCAGCGTGGGGAAAAGAATCACATCGCGGATCGAAGGCGAGTCCGTAAGCAGCATAGCAAGGCGGTCAATGCCGATGCCCAGACCGCTGGCCGGCGGCATACCGTATTCGAGCGCGCGAACGTAATCCTCGTCCATGTCCTGGGCCTCCTCGTCGCCGGCGCGCTGCAAGGCTACCTGTTCCTCGAAGCGATGATACTGCTCTTCGGGGTCGTTGAGCTCGCTGTAGGCATTGGCGATCTCGAAGCCGGCGGCGAAAACCTCGAACCGCTCGGCCACAAGCGGCTCGTCGGCGCTGCGTTTGGCCAGCGGGCTGACTTCGGCCGGGAAGTCATAGACGATGATCGGGCCGACGAGCAGGTCTTCGACGCGCTGCTCGAAGGCGTCCATGATCAGGCGCGCCGTGGATTTTCCCGCCGCGTTCTCCGGCGCGATATTCAGGGCACGGGCCGCGGCCTCGGGTGGATCGCTCCACGAAAGACGGGGGCCAAGTTTTTCTTCGATCAATTCGAGAATTTTTGCCCGACGCCACGGCCGTGCGAAGTTCAACACCGCCCCTTGATACGCGACAGTGGTCGTGCCCAGCACTCCGCGGCAGACCGACTCGAGAAGCCGCTCGGTCAGGTCCATGGTATTGCGGTAGTCCCAGTAGGCCGTGTAGAGTTCGAGCATCGTGAATTCGGGATTGTGCTGGGTCGAGATGCCCTCGTTGCGGAAATTGCGGTTGATTTCATAGACCTTCTCGAGGCCCCCGACCACGAGGCGCTTATGGTAAAGCTCAGGCGCAATCCTCAGATAGAGGTCCATGTCGAGCGCGTTGTGGTGGGTGATGAAGGGTCGTGCGGTCGCTCCGCCGCGGACAGGCTGGAGCATCGGTGTTTCCACTTCAACGTAGCCCGCCGAATCGAGGAAACGCCGGATGGCGGAGATCATGCGGCTGCGCAGCAGAAAGGTGCGGCGCACGTGCTCATTCATGATCAGGTCGGCGTAGCGCTGGCGGTAGCGGGTCTCGATGTCGCGCAGCCCGTGCCATTTTTCCGGCAAAGGGCGGACGGACTTGGTCAGAAGGACAAGCTGTTTGGCCAACACCGTCGCTTCGCCGGTCTTGGTGCGAAAGACCGTGCCGCGCACCCCGACAATGTCGCCCATGTCGAGAAATTCGCGGAAGAGGCAATAACCAGCCTCGTCAGTCTGGTCGGGACGCACATAGACCTGGATTTTGCCCGCGCTGTCCAGCAGATGGAAGAACGCCGCCTTGCCCATGCGGCGAATCGTCATGATGCGTCCGGCGATGGAAACCTCGATGGCGTGCGGCGCGTTCCCGTGCAGATCGGCTGTGGAATCGCCGCGGGCGGGATCGCCATGCTTTTCAAAATTTTCGAACTCTGCGATGGCCTGCGCGCTGGTGTGGGTGACGTCATAGCTCCGCGGGTACGGCTCGATGCCCGCCGTGCGCAACGCGGCAACTTTGCCATAGCGCCCGCGAATGATCTCGTTGTGGTCGAAAAGTGTGAAGGATGTCACCTAAGCCTCCAACAATGTATCGCGTTTCATGAATTCGTGAGAAGGCCAGAACTGTAGTCCCATCAGACTTACGGCTTCTTGAACACCACAACACGGTTTGTGTTGGTTCCCTTCACCTGATTAGTGACTCCCCAGCAATGGGCGGTTTTTGTAAATCTCTGATCGTTAATCAGGATAAAGAGCGGTTCCAGGCCCGCACGAATTCCGCAAGGCAACACGGCTTCTTCCAGTCTTACTTTACCGCCGCGAATCTCGCCCACCTCAAATGCCACATGGCCGCCTCTGACGAGAACCCGTGCAATCTCCCAGAACACTTCTTGCATAGCGGATTGCCAGGCATCCAGGCTTTTGGTGATCGTAATGGGGACTTTATGGGGATCAATGCCGCAGAACCAGCAGCGCAGCCAATTGTCCTGCGCGTAGTCCACCACGTCCAAAAACGGCGGCGAGGTTACGACAAGATGGACGGGCTGATCGGGAATTTCGGGAGTATGGGCTGCCGGTTGCGTAAGAAGAAGCGCCTGCTGCGAATGTTTTTCCAGAATGGCTCTGGTTTCCAAAGAGCCATCCGAAAGGAGACTCCGCGATTTTCGCAGAATAATCCAATAAACATTGCGAAACGGCGGTTTCTGATTTCTTTCGGCATTGATTTTCTTTTGCGCCGAAACGGAAACCGCCTGATTGGGAGGCAACGTATAAACGGAAAAAAAACCGGGGGAATGACCTGTAAGACGATTTACTGCGACCATTTGGATCCAAGCATCCACGATATCGGTTTCACCTGAGGCGCGGCGAGAAAGCAGGTACTTTTTCAACGCGCAACTCATTTCGAGCGTCTTAGGATGATAGAAAACCAAGAGATCTCTCGGAAATTCGTCCAGGTCGCCAAAATTGATTTCCCGCAAACGGTTTGCGACTTGTTGCAGGGTGGGCGGATGCAGCCGCGGATCTACCAGAATGACGCTGAGCGGATTCACATCACAGCCCATCGGAATGCGCCCCATCAAGGCGGCCTCGAGCAGAGTGGTTCCTCTTCCCATGAAAGGATCGTAGACCACGTCGCCTGAACGAGTCAGACGTTCGATGAAAAAACGGGGAAGTTGGGGTTTCAAGCAGGCGCGGTAGGAAATCTCATGCAAGCTGTGGGCGGCGCGCTGTTTTGCTGTCCAGAATTCGTGAATATATGTTTGCACGCGGACTGTCTCACCGGACGGCCGCAGAGTTTCGGTATAGGTAACGAGTGTGGATTTGCCAAACTCCGAAAAAGCGTCCCGCTCGCCCGGAAGGCCATCCTCTCCACGACGCATGATGCGCGGGTTTGACGCTTCAAACAGGGACAATTGTTCCATGGCCACCATGCCTTACTCATCCTGAAGGAGGCGCAAAGCTGTCGAGCGCGATATCTTTGTAGTCGTGCCAAGCTTGCCAGACTCCCACCACGCCCGGACCTGATCGGACGATACTATCCAAAACGGAATCCGTGGGAATGACTCTGCATCGCATACAATGTACCCTTGATCTCGCCCAATTTTTCCCGAAATCCGTCTTCATCAAACGAACGTCCGGATCCAACCAGGTAGCTTGGGCAGAAATAAATACCTCCACGCGAAATGCTTCTAACTTCTCATTTGCCCTTCTTGGAATCGAGCACGTCATAGCTGGCGCCTTCGGTTGGCGCCACGCCGCCTTTCAAAACTTCGGCTGCGATTCGCCGTTCCAATATGAACGACACCCTGCGTCCGTCCGTAAAGTACTCCAAAACATCGCCCGGTTCTATTTTCAGAGCGTGCGCAATTTCGTCCACATTCCAGGATAAGACTCCGTTTGGATCCCTTACCGTTCCATTCTCCCGGTATTCGGTTACATCTGACGAAGTTTGGCCCCCCTTCGTCCGGAACGACCGCTCCACCACTCTAGATTATCTATTGCCACGCCTGACTTTGGCAACAATTACAACGTCTCACCGATTGATCAAATGGGCAAAATATCCCGCACCGAAACCGTTGTCTATGTTCACCACCGCAATACCCGAACTGCACGAGTTCAGCATGGCTAGAAGCGCCGCCAGACCGCCAAACGAAGCGCCATAGCCGACGCTGGTCGGCACGGCGATCACCGGCGCCTCTACTAGCCCCGCCACCACACTCGGCAGCGCCCCTTCCATGCCCGCCACCGCCACGATGACGTTAGCACTGCGCAGCAACTCGCTCTTGCTCAGAAGCCGGTGGATGCCGGCCACGCCGACATCGTGCAGCTGCGCCACCGGACTGCCCAGCACCTCGGCCGTGACCGCCGCCTCTTCGGCCACCGGATAGTCGGAGGTTCCTGCGGCGACAACGACCACCAGGCCTTTTTTGCGCGGGACGGCGTGATTCTCCTTATACAGCGTTCGCGCCATCTTATTGTGCCGCAGCCCTTTCACCCGCCGCATCACATAGCGCGCCGCTTCGGGCGAAATCCGCGTGCAGAAGATATTCTGCCCTGCTCGGTCGAGCGCCCGCACAATCTCGACAATATGCTCGGGCGCCTTGCGCTCGCACAGCACGACCTCGGCTGTCCCGCGCCGCTGGCGGCGGTGGAGGTCCACTTTGGCAAACCCCAGGTCTTCGTAACCGATCTGGGCAATTTTATCCAGCGCATCCTCGACCGACAAGGTGCCGCTGCGCAGCGCCTCGAGAATTCGACCCAGTTGCTGGCGCATCATGCTCAAAACTCCTGTTTTCCCTTCCCCGGAATTTGCAGGGAGAAACTCACGGTCTTGAAGGATTTGACTGCGGGCAATGCGAGTCGGAAGTCAAGTTGGAAATCTCTCTTTGCATCCTCCGGCGTCGCCCGCGGTGGAAACACTCTCCAAAGTAAAAGAGCAGCAACCCGAGAAGTCGCTGCTCTCGATGCAATAATGCATGTCCTCGCCCCGCGACAGGTAGCCTGCCGCAGCCGCAAGGGCTACGAAGCGCTCGGCGTCGGAGAGGATGCAGCTGGGGAAGATGCCGCCAAAGCCTGATTGAGTTTCTTTTGGACCCGCGATTGCAACCGCGCGGCCCGGCGCCGGTTGATAATTCCCTTGGACTTGGTCTTGCCGATGACGCGCAAGGCCGTCTGGGCGGCCGCCTTCAACGCCTCAGCGTCGGCGCTCTGGGCGGTGGTCGCCACGCGCTTCAGAACAGTTTTCAAAGCGGCTTTGGCCGCGCGATTCCGCAGCCGCCGTTTTTCGTTGGTTCGAACTCGTTTTTCGGCCGATTTTACATTTGGCACGCCGTATTACCCCCTTGCATTCGATCTTGCAGTTGGCATCCGAAAGCGGTCAAAAATGCGATTTCGCACTCCGCCGGCAAAAACAATATTTGCTATTATCCCGCCTTTTCCCCGTCAAGCGGAAAACTTTCTCACAACTTTCGCGAAGCTATGGTGCGAGAGGGGGGACTCGAACCCCCACGGCTCATCACCACCAGATCCTAAGTCTGGCGCGTCTGCCAGTTCCGCCACTCTCGCACGGGGAGGGTCCGCAACGAAAAAAAACATGCTGCATCGGCCGCCTCGCTGTCAAGCCTTTGCAAAATGCGGCCGGTGGTGATGCAGAAAGAATAGCCCCGCCCTCATTGGCCCCGGGCCTTACGATTCCATTTCTATTGGTTCGAACCGGATTCCACGGAGTGGCTCTTGCCGCTCGCTGACGCCGGTTTTGCTTTCAGCGGCCAGACGTTCACATGGCCGTATTCGCACTTGACCGTATGGCCCATCTGGCGAAGGCCGATCCAGCCGGAGTGGGTGTGAACCGGGCCGAAGGTCTTGCCGTCGTCGTCATAGGCAACGGCCACGATGTCGTCCACCATCAGGCGGATCATTCCGCCGCGCTTGTAAATTCGCACGGTTTGAAATGCATCGGGCGGACCTGTGACAATGAGGTCCTTTCCAACAGCCACCAGATGGAAACCCTTGTTTTTGCGAACGTTCGCCGTGCCGCGGTCGCCCGCCCAGTAAGAGATATGATAACAGTTGATGTCGCCGCTGTGATACTGGGCAAAAACGCCGTTGCGTGGTTTGATCGGCGGCTCAAAGATGTTTTCCCCATTCAGCCCGCGCGCGTTGAAAAAGACGATGTTCAATCCCTGCTTTCGATTTTGGGGTTTCACGGAGAATTCGAGCAGGAAATCCGCCGGCACCTCCCGCGTCAGCCAGCAGACCAGATGGTTGGCGTTGGTTTCCGACCGGGTCGAGCCCGCTTCGCTTTCCAGAAGAAGACATCCGCCGGCTACGCTCATGCGCTTGCCGCCTTCCAGCCGCCAGTCCTTCAAGGCCTCCGCGCTGTCGAAAGAGGTCTGATAAACCGGATGATCCCAGTCCACGTCGTCGGGGATGAACTTGTATCCCGTCGGCAGTTCCTGCGGCGGAGGCGGCGCAGATTTTGGCGCGGCAGACAGGCGGCCTGCAAAAAGAACCAGCTGGAGGGCCGCCACAACCAGGCTGATGTGCACAATCGCGGCGGCTCTCGCAGAATTCCTGTGATTCGAAATCTCTTTTGTTGTCCCTCTCATCTGTCATCCCTCTCTCTCGATGTCTCAATGTCTTGAAGTGTTTACAAGACATTGCAATGGCAAGAAGTTCACGCGGACGGGCCTTTGTCACCGCGTCCGTTCCCGTGTTTTTGCCTCGGCCATGCGGCGCTGATAATCGCGTGTTTCACGCACCACAATGCCGGCCAGGAATATCAGTCCAATCAGATTGGGAAACGCCATGCAGGCATTCAGAATGTCGGCCAGGGTCCAGACCAATTGCAGACCGCCGACCGCGCCGACAAAGATCAGGCAGCAAAATACCCAGCGATACGGCATCACGGCGTGCGGCCCCAGCAAATATCCCCATGACCGGTCGCCGTAATAAGACCATCCGATCATGGTCGAGTAGGCAAACAGGGCCAGGCTGACCGCCACGATCCACCGGCCCGCCCCGCCCAGCACGCTCTTGAATGCACTCATCGTCAGCGTCGAGCTCGTCGGCACAGGATAGGGCTCGCCTTTGGCATTGAGAAACGGGCGCGCCGGGTCGGCCGGGTCGGCCACAACCAGCTGGCCTTTGAATTGCGGCAGGACTGCTCTTTCGCCTGACGGACCGACATGGCCTTGATAGATGGCCGGCTGCCCGATGCCCCCCGGCCCAAACAGCAGACGGCCGTCGTCGCCTTTGACCTGCCAGACACCGCTGACCAGAATCGTTAGCCCCGTGATGGTGCACACAACCAGCGTGTCCGTGAACGGCTCGAGCATAGCGACGTAGCCCTGGCGGACGGCTTCGTTGGTGCGGGCCGCCGCATGGGCAATCGGAGCGCTGCCCAGCCCCGCCTCGTTCGAGAAGATGCCGCGCGCCACGCCCTTCTGTATGGTTTGCTGAACCACGAGGCCGAAAAAGCCCCCGCCAACGGCAACGGGTGTAAAGGCATAGTAAAAAACCTGCCGGAACGCCTCCGGAATCCGGTCGGCATGATAAACCAGAATGATCAGCGCCCCGCCGGCATACAGCACGCACATCACAGGCACCAAATAGGACGCTACGCGGCCGATCCTCCGGATGCCCCCGATGATCACCAGCCCCGTCATCCCGGCCAGAATCAGCCCTAGTGCAACTTTGAAAAACGGCAGACCGCCGAGGATGGGGATCTCCGGGGCGAACCCGCGCGCAGCCCAGTCCTCCCCGATAAGGTTGCGGATGCCGTCCACGACCGAATTGGCCTGCACCATGCATCCGATGCCGAACGAGGCCACCCCGGCGAACAGGGCAAACAGGACGGCAAGCCATTTCTGCCCCAGCGCCTGATCGAGATAATACATCGGCCCCCCGCTGACCGTGCCATCCGGATTGATGGTCCGATATTTCAGCGCAAGCGTGCAGCAAGTGTATTTGGTGGCCATACCCACGGCCGCCGTCACCCACATCCAGAACAGCGCCCCAGGGCCGCCCCACGAAATCGCCGTGGCCACGCCGGCAATGTTGCCGATGCCAATGGTGGCCGAAAGCGCTGTGCACAGGGCCTGGAAGTGCGAAACGTCGCCTGTTTCTTCCGGGCGGTCGTATTTGCCGGAAACGACCTCCAGGCTGTGCCGGAAGCCACGGATCTGAATCAGCCGCAGGCGAAACGTCAGATACAGTCCCGTGCCCACGAGCAAACAAATCGTCACAGGCCCCCAGACGAAATTATCAATCCGATCGAGCGTCGGCGTGATGTGATCGAGAATGTCTTTGAGGGTCATGGGGCCTCCTCGACGGGTCGTTCACCGGGTCAGGAAAGAAATTGCCTTTTTGTAATGCTGTTCCATGTTGAAATGAGCGGCAATGGTTTGGGCCGCATTGCGCCGGATGGCAGCCAGTTGCTCCGGCGAGTCGGCGAGCGCAAGAATCTTTTGCACGCAAGCCTCGCTATCGGCGGGGTCGAGCAACACAAGGTTTTCGCCGTCCCGAAAAATATCGGGCACCAGAGCCGGCGTGGGCGCATGAAGGCACGCCATGCCGGCCGCCATCGCTTCGAGCAAACCTGTGCGCAACTCCGTCCGCCCTTGCAACGACTCATTGTCGAGCAGACTGACATGGAAGTCCGCTTCCGCCATCGAGCGGCGCAATTGCTCGAGGGGCACGCGGGCGCGATAGTCCACCTTTTCATGCCGAAGCATTGCCGCCAGATGCCGCTTGACCTCTCGCTCTCTGCGGGAGGCAGTGCAGCCGAACACGCGAAACAGGGAAGGATAGAAATTGCCCGTCACGATCAGGCGGGCGGGCCGTCGGCGATTGATCGCTTCGAGAATCGGAACAAAACGCTCCAGCCCGTGCCACCAGAGCAACTCGCCATGATAAAGAAAAACAAGCGGCTTTGCGGCGTCGGTTGCCCCGCCGGTTGCTCTCTCCACCGTCTCCCAGCCGGCGGCCGGATCGGGGCAGTTCCATACGGAATTCACGCGCCCCGCCGCCAGTGCATAGCGCTGGGCAATATGGGCACGGCCGGCCAGAAGAAAAACTGTCGTAGCGCAATGAAAAGCAATCCAATTCATCGCCTGCAGCACAGCTCGCAGCACCGGACGGTCGCAAAGGTCCACAGCGTCCATCGAGAGAAACAGCGCCGTGCGCCGCCGCAGCAGCCGCGCCCAAAGCATTCCCAGGAGCAGTTTCCAGAGATACGTCGGCCGGTCGTCCTTGGACACATTGACCAGAGTCCAGTCGGCCCGCCGCACCCGCCGAAGGAAGACCGAGAAGGTATGGGTAGTCTCGACCTCATGGCCGTCGAGGGCCATCCGGCGCGCCCACGCCTTGACAATGGCGTCAATGGGCATGAATAATAAAATCCTCATCGGCCCTTCTTCCTTGCAGAGGCTCCGACCGCTGGCCTGTGTGTTAGCCTCCCTGCAGAGGAGGGGCAACTAGGAAATGTCGCCAAAATAGCAAAAAAAAGGCTTGACATCTTGTCAGTCCCCATCCCATACTTACAGTGATTTATGGAAGGAAAGGGGGTTGTGCACCCGTTAAGGAATTGTGAGATACCCAGGCAAACACCACGACCTTCACCACGACTAATACCCTTCAAGACTTCCATCACGACCCTCATCTAAGCCTCTACATCAGCGGTATCCTTCACCCCTGAATGCGCGTAAGCGCCTCTGCTTGATATGCGCAGAGGGCGACGGTTTCCGCGCCGGGCAATCTCGCGCGTGGATAAGGAGAATAGAAATTATACCCCAAGAAACAGCGGGAGAAAGCATTTTTAGGCATTCGACAATCGAATCTGTAAGCCGCCCCGAGAGCCCGCGGCAGGCACCGGGACAGGGCGGCGGAAAGCTTGGGAGCGAGGGGATACGCATCCGCCGGAGGTTTCGCTTTCTCCGCTCAGGCGTGTGAAATCCGAAGTATAGGATGCGTGCCTCGGCACAAACCAGAGTGGAATAAAATCATCCGGGCAGAAAGGAGGTGGGGAAAGGAAAGGGGAGTAGCGGTTGGCGCAGCATCGAGGGTGGAGATGCTACCCGGCCGAAAAGCCAAACACACGTTTTCCGCCCAACCACGAAAGGAGACTAAACGATGTTAGGAACAAGGACGAAAGCAATCGGAGTATGCCTGGCGGTGGTGATGGGGCTTTCGGTTGCGGCGCCGACGGTGGTGCTGGCCTCGCAGAACTCGCACCAGTTCAACCAGACGTGGTTGATCCTGGGGCCGTACTACCGGAAGAATACCGGGTCTAACCCGGGCGCGGCCGCTGTGGCCATGGACTACATCACCGACGGGATCATCACGCAGACGAACTTTGTGCCGAGCGTTGGCGCAGTGGTCAACACGAACTATGCCCTGCC
>JADFCW010000198.1 GCA_017161705.1 Candidatus Sumerlaeota bacterium
CGGAGGCTCCAGCCGGAACCATTCGCGGAGATTTCGCCCATAGCACCCGCGAGAACATCATCCACGGGTCGGATTCACCGGCGGCCGCGCGGCGCGAAATTGCGTGTTTCTTCCGAAAAAAGGAGATTTTCACCGGGGCAGATTCCTAACGCGCCCCACCCGCGCGGCATGATGAGAGCGCCGGAGTTGACCTGCTTACCGTGGCAGGCTCTCCGCAGGCGCAGACCCTTATCTCCTACTGCAGGATGCAGCCTATGAGCTATCTGGTGTGGATCGAAGGCGAATTTACGGGGAAGGTGATCCCGCTTCTCAGCCATCGAACGACGTTCGGGCGTTCGGCCGAGTGTCACGTGCAGCTGCCCGACAAAAAGTCCTCCCGCCAGCACGCCCAGATCGTTCTGGCCGAAGGCCGCGCCACGCTCGTGGACCTCGGCAGTTCCAACGGCACGCGAGTCAACGATCTGCCCATCCGCATCACGTTCCTCAACCACGGCGACAAGGTCGTGATGGGCGACAATGCGTTTGTATATTACGACGGGCAGCCGGAACCGGAATCCGCCCCCGTTACGCCGACTGTGGATTTCTCCGCCCTCGACGAGAGCGCAAAGCCGGAGGAGCCAGAGACAGAGTTGAAAACTCTTGAAGATCGGAGCAAACTGTTCGCCGCCCTCGAATCCACTTATCTGCAACTGCGCACGCTCTTCACGCTCAGCCGCGAGCTGCCGCAGGCCGCCAGCCCCAACGAGGCCTTCGCCCTCGCGGCGCAATCGCTGCATCTGGCCACCGGAGCGACGCGTGCTATGCTTTGGCTGCGCGAAGGCGAGGCGCTGCCCGCCATGCCCGCCTGTGTGGAAACACTGGGGGACGGGGCCGCCGACGCACCGCCGGTCGAACAATTCCCGCGGGCTTTGCTTGAATGGGTCGAGCAGCAAAAACGCCCCGTGATGCTGCCGGCCGGCGCCGGACTGCTCGCGTCCGAACCCCTCCTCCGCCATCCGATTATGGCACTGCCGGTGACAGCCGCGGGGACGCTTCTCGGAGTTGTCACCCTGGAGCGGATAGGTCAGTCGGAGAGTTTTCTCAAACGCGACCTGGACTTTGCCATGGCCGCCTGCGGCTACCTCGGATTCGTTCTGGCCGATGTGCTGGCTCGCACGCGGGCCGCGCGCACTGCTGCCGCCAGCGAGCGTTTCGGCAACATCATCGTCGGCCAGAGCGCGGCTATGCGCGAACTGATTGCCGAGACAATTCGCGTGGCCGAGGCCAACTCGTCGGTCCTGATCCGGGGCGAAAGCGGCACGGGCAAGGAGCTGATCGCCCGGACCATCCACCAGCTCAGCAACCGGTCGGCCGGTCCGTTTGTCGCGGTCAATTGCGGTGCGATTGCGCCGACCTTGATCGAGAGCGAGCTGTTCGGCCACGAAAAGGGGGCATTCACCGGTGCTCATGCGCGCAGGGCCGGCCAGTTCGAGGCGGCCGACGGGGGCACCATCTTTCTGGACGAGGTCAGCGAGCTGCCGCCGGACGCCCAGGTCAAGTTTCTCCGCGTGCTCCAGGAAGGCGAGTTCTACCGCGTGGGGGGCAGCCGGCCGGTTCGGGTAGATGTGCGAGTCATTGCTGCGACCAATCGCAACCTCGAAGAAATGATCGCCCAGGGGCGTTTCCGCGAAGATCTCTACTTCCGCCTGAACGTGGTCGAGTTGAAAATCCCGCCGCTGCGCGAGCGGCGCGAGGATATTGCCCCGCTGGCCGAGCACTTCTTTCGCGAACTGCGGCAGCAAATCCCCACAACGCTCGAGCAGATTTCGCCGCAGGCCCTCTACGCCCTGGCGCAATACGACTGGCCGGGAAACGTCCGCCAGTTGCGCAATGCCATCGAGCATGCGCTGGTCATGGGATCGGGCAGGATGCTGATCGTCGGCCATCTGCCCGAATATGTTGCACTGCCGGCAACGGTAACGCGCAAAGAGGAAGGGCGGCGCATCTCGCCGTTGCCAGCCGACTACACCTCGCTGACCCTGGCCGAGGTCGAGCGAAAGCAAATCGAGGCTGTTCTCAAGGCCTGCGAGGGAAACAAACAGCGCGCGGCGCAGCTATTGGGCATTAGCCGCTCGACGCTCTACGAAAAAATGCGGGCATACGGATTGGAGTAATCGCCCGTACGCCCGCGGCATTTCCCGCATTGCGGTCGGCAACCGTCCGGCGCTTTACGAAAACTTCGTCAGATCATGCATGATCTTCATGATCTCGAGCGGAGTCTTGCCGCCGTAGCCGCACTCCATTGCCAGATAGCCGTCATACCCCGTATCTTTGATCGCTTTGAAGACATTCCGATAGTTGATCTCGCCGGTTCCCGGATATTGCCGGCCCGGATTGTCGCCGATGTGGAAATGACCGATGCACGAGATGTATTTCTTGATGTTGGCGATCAGATTTCCCTCGCTGATCTGCTGATGATAAATGTCGTAGAGCAGTTTTACATTCGGATGGTTGACCGCCTGAATAATCTCGGCCCCCTGAGGTGTATAGACCAGAAAATACCCCGGATGGTTGACCAGCACATTCAGAATTTCCAGAACGATGATCATGTCGTACTCTTGAGCGATGGGCGCGAGGCGCTTGAGGCCTTTGACGATGATCTCCGTCTGTTTTTCGGCGGTCATGTCTTGACGCTTCTGACCGGTCAGGCCGAGCAGGCACTTGATGTTGAGCTGTTTGGCCAGAGCGCAACGCTCGCGGAAGGCTTTTTCGACGGCATCGTGTTCTTCCTCGGCGCTGATGCCCAACCCCTTTTTCCAGTCTTTGGGACTGCCGATCGAGCCGATGCCGGCGCCCGTGCAGCGCCAGACCACGCCTGTCTCGTCGAGCTTCTTGCGGATGGCGTCCACTTCGTTGGGATTGATGCTGAGGCTTTCGACGCCCGGAAAACCGTGCTTGGCGATCTGGTCAATGGCCTCGACCATGGGGAGTTTGAACATCCCCGGCTGGAGACAAATTTTCAGATCGGTCTTGCCGAGCGAGCGCAGCTCCTCCTCGCTCATTTCGGCCGATCGGGCCGGCCTGACACCAGCGGCCGCCGCACCGAGAGCCGCTCCGGCGGATGCAATGAGATGCCTGCGATTCATGGATTTTCCTCCTCATGATTTCCTGGAAATAGTCCTGGTTCAATTTGGGTTCTACTGTGGTTCTGCGCCACAGCCGGTTTTGTGGCACAACACCGCAGGCAAAGACAAGCCTTTTCTGCGGGGAAGGCCGGGCGTCGGAGGCGGGGAGGGTTTCAATGTGCGGCAATTGTGCCTTGGAACCATTGAAAGCAACGGAAGCGTTTGGCACTGCAGAGAGTCTCTCCGCGGCTTGCGCGGCGCTAAACCCATACAGAACATAACAAAGCAACAGGGGCTATGAAAATCGTCCAGCGCTGGTCGAATCCACTTGACGCCGATGCAGGATATAACTCATACAACAGAGGAGAAACTGACGCGCCAACAGCCTTGCCAACGTATTTTTTGCGACTCGCAAGGAGTTTCGGTCAGGTAGCCATTGGCAAGGCAGTTGGCGCGTCCCAGCATATATGAGGCCTCCAAGCCGTCAATCCTGCGGTTTGAGGTAAGGGGAGGAAACAGGAATGACGGCACTTGCCCGCGCCAACGATTTTCCAACGTATCCCACCGCACCAAACTCGCGCAGCCGAAAAAAACTCTTCCGGCCGGCATGGACTTTGCCCAGTCTATGGCTTTTTATTGCAGCCCTCGCCTCGCTGCACACACGGGCGGCGGCCGGCCCCCAACTGATCGAACTCGCCGCCTTTGCCGCCGAGCCCACCGACCTGACCCCACTGCTCATCAAGGGGCAGACGCGCCTTTACTTTTCGGGCGGCACCAGCATCAACAAGGAACCCTGGGTCACCAACGGTACGAAACTGGGAACCAAGGTGCTGAAAGAAGTGAATCCCTCGTCCACCCTTGGTTCCAACCCAAAAAACTTTGTCTATGCCGGCGGATTGATGGATGGCGGTTGGGTTCTGTTTTGCGCCGACGATGGGGCGACCGGCGAGGAACTCTGGGTGCACAAACTGCAATACGACGTCGTCGAGCGATTCGACGACCTGATGCCCGGGGCCGCGGGCTCCGTTCCCCGCTACCTGAGGGTCGTGGGGTTTGATCCCTGGGGAACCGAATCGGTATTCCTTGCCGCGGACCGTTCCCCCTTCGGGAATGAATTGATCCGCGTTTCGCGTCAAAGCAGAACCAGCACCGACGTGGTGCTCGGTGTCGAGGATATCCGGCCGAGTTCGGAAGGCTCTTTTCCCAGAGACCTCACATTTGGATATCACTACTACGAAGCCACAGGGTATGCCGGCGAGTATTTAGGGGCGGTGTTCTTTTCGGCCGACGACGGAACACGCGGACGGGAGTTTGCACGTTGGGATTGGGGACACCGCTCGGTCACCAAGAAGGATTTCTGGCCGGGCAGCTCGAGCTCAAACCCCGACCAGTTCACCCGTGTGAATTATCAGATGTATTTCACAGCAAACAACGGTACTCATGGGCGCGAACTGTGGCTGGACGACGGCAAGGAATCCACGGCCATGGTCAAAGATATTGAGCCGGGGGGCACCGGCTCCAATCCCCTGAATCTTACCCCCTCCGGCGCCACTTTATTCTTCACCGCCCTGACCGAAGCCCACAGCCGCGAACTGTGGAAGAGCAACGGGACAGCCGCGGGAACCGTTCTGGTCAAAGACATCTATCCCGGCGCAAACGGCTCCGGGGTCAACAAACTCTGCTCCATCTCCAGCGGCCGCGTTCTCTTCAGTGCTACCAACGGATCGAATGGCCATGAACTGTGGAAGAGCGACGGAACCGATGCCGGTACGGTCCTGGTCAAGGACATCAATCCGGGAGCAGGCAGCTCCAATATTCGCGAACCGGTGGCCATGGGCAATAAATGCTACTTCACCGCCAACGACGGTCAGCACGGCCAGGAACTATGGGTCAGCGACGGAACCGCGGCCGGCACTAAAATCCTCTTCGACTTGGTCAAGGGGCCTGGAAGCAGCAATCCGCGCCAGCTGGCCTCCAAGGGAGACCGCCTCTTTTTCACTGTCGCCAATTCGCTCTATATGTTCAATCCAGAGGGAACTCCGCCGCCCAATGCGCCTTCCAACCTTCAAGTGAATCTCTCCCAGTCCAATATAGACTGCCTTTTCCTGCAGTGGATGGACAATTCCAGCGACGAGGATGGGTTTTATCTCTGGTGCAACGCCGGCAACGTCCTCCCGACCACCCTCGCGGAAACCGCAGGACCGGATTACCGCGGGACTTATGCCTCAGGACTGATCCCCAATACCCTCTACTCGCTGACCGTTACGGCTTACAGCAACGAGGGCGGAGAGAGTTTGCTGCCCGTTCCCTTCTACATAACCGAATGGACGCTGGCCCGGCCGCCGCTCGCGGGAACCAACCTTACCGCAAGCCGGCCGCCCAACTCATGGAGCAACAATGTTTCCCTCACATTCAGCAATCCGCAGACGTTCGGCACCAACAACAGGGTCAGCGGCTATCAATGGGTCTGGAATACCAGCCCCAGCCAGGGATTTACGGGCAGCGAGCCGGTATGGAGCGCCGGCAATCTTTCGCGCACCGCATCGGCCCAGGGAAGCTATTATTTGCACGTGCGATCCCTCAACGGCGGAAATGTCCCCAACGGACAAGCCCTGCATTACGGCCCGTTTCACTTTGACTTTCAGGCTCCGGCCGCTCCCGCCGCGCCGGTCGGCATGGTTCCCGCCATCCCCGATGTGCGATTTGATTGGGAGCCTGCCACAGACACCGGCGGGTCGGAGGTCGCTTTCTATGAATGCCAGATCGGCACCACAGCCGGCGGCAACGATGTGTTCAGCGGCAACGTGGGAACAAGTCTGACCAAGACAGTCGCCGGCGCTTCGGGTAACACGTATTACGCGCGCGTGCGGGCAATTGACGGCGCAGGCAATGTCGGCCCCTGGTCGCCTAACAGCGCCGGAACGCCCTATTCGTCGGACGTCGGCTTGCTGACAACCACCATCTCGCCCCCATTGGCGGTCATTTCCGGCGCGCAGTGGCGGCGTGTCGGAACCACGACATGGCGCTCCGGAACGGAAGCCAATGTTCCCGTGGGCGTGCAGACAGTCGAGTTCAAAGAACTGTCCAATTGGCTAAAGCCAAGCAACAAACTCGTGACAGTTCTAGCCGGAACGACCGCGACGGCCAGCGGCACCTATGCCCAGTCGGGTCGGCTGCAAGTGGTCATTTCGCCCCCCGCAGCGGTGGCCGCCGGCGCCCAGTGGCGCCATTCCGTCCTGTCAAACCCCTCGAAATGGTTCAATAGCGGCGAGACGATAAATGTGGCCGCGGGCGGCCTTTATGTGATCCAGTTCAAAGACATTCCCTCTTGGGGACGGCCGCTCGACAAAGGCCCGGTGAGTGTGACGCAAGGAAACACAACCGTAATCAGCGGGCCGGACGCGACCTATAGCCAGGGGGCCGGTTCGCTCATTGTGATCCTCTCGCCGCCCGAAGCGGTGACCGCCGGCGCGCAGTGGCGCCGCACCGGCACGAGCACCTGGCGCAACAGCAATACCGTCGAGACGGATGTCCCGGCGGGTGGACACGCGGTGGAGTTTAAGGCCGTGACGAACTGGACCACACCGGCAAACTATTCCGTGACCATTGCGGCGGACCAGCGGACCACTGTGAGCGGCCCCTATGCAACCTATACCCGCCACCGCGGGGCACTCGTTGTGACCTTGCTGCCGCCGGATGTCGAACTGGCCGGCGCGCAGTGGCGGCGCGTGGGGACAACCACTTGGCGCAGCAGCGGCATTACCGAGACCAATATCCCTGTGGGCAACTACACGGTGGAGATGAAGGCGCCGGATTACTGGCGAAGACCGGCCAACCGCAACGTCACAATCAGCAACAACCAGACGACCTCGCTGACAGTGAACTTTGGGGGGCCCAGCGCCGTCCCTCCCGCAACATGGACGCGCTATTAAACGAGGCCGTCGCAAACTGTGCGGGCGCCCCCTCGGCCTGTTGAGTCTTTTGAAATGTCACCGTGGCGATAGATGTTTGACCAACCCCTTGGACTGCGAGCAGCCCAACGGATTGCCCCTTTCGGGCACTCGCGCCGGCAGCTCAGGTTCCGCAAGAACCTGCGTGGTCAATCAAACGCAATGTTTTCGGGTTTTGCCCCGGCTTTTTGCAGGAAGGCGTTGATGTTTTCGACGAACTCCGGCGGGCCGCACACGTAGAACCGTTGGCGGAAGTTTTTGATCCTGGCTTTGAGAAACTTTGCATCAATCCGCTCGTTCTCATAGCCCGGGCGCGACTCGCGCGTCAGCGTGAACACGCAATTCTTGCCCAGCATATGGCGCAGTTCGCGCTCGAGAATAATGTCCGCGTGCGTCTTGTTCGAGAACAGCAGCGAATTTCCCTTCAGTTTGCCCTCCTTGCGCAGCTGCCGCAAAATGGCGATAAACGGCGTAATGCCGGTCCCGCCGGCGATGAACACGCCCGGCCCTTTGTAGGCCAGCGCCCCGTAGATGCCTTTGATCAGCACCGTGTCGCCGGGAACGAGCTTGTGCAGCTTCTCAGTCATGCCGTGATGTGCCGGATACTGCTTGATGATGAATTCGAGCACCTTGTCGCCGGCCAGCGAGGTCGGCGTGAAGGGATGAAGGTCGTCCCGAAGTTTCGGCTTGTCGAGTGCGAGCAAGAGCGCGGCGCCGGGTTCGATCTTCAGGCCCTTGGGCCGCTCGAAAATGAACCGCTTGGTGTCGTGCGTGACAAACTCCTCGAACAAAAGCTCGACGGTGTATTGCATTGGCAACCTCCCCATATTCGCTCGGCGCACCGTGCGTCATTCGGGCCGGAGCAGCACCCGCAGAACAAGCCCCGCAACCACGCCGAGCGCCACAAAAATCGCAAAGTTGATCAGCAGCGGCTTGACGCGATCCAACCCCCAATAATCCTCGATGGCGTTAAAGAGCCGCCACAGACCGTAGTTGGCCGGTCCGGCCGCCGCCAGCACAACCCAGAGGGTTGCAGCCCGGCGCGATAGCTTCCCCGCGGCGAAGCGATGCAGCAGCGCCCCGACAGCTGCAACGGCGGGCGCAGCGGCCATCAGCGCCAGGAAAAGCCTCTCGACGGTTTGTTCCTGATAAAGCCAGGCCATGCGACAACCTCGATCAATCGAGAGAAACGAAACACGCGGACATGCGCCGCGTCAACAACGAACGGCGCAAGGACGCCGCCCCCGGAGAGCAACTTAATACTTGCATAACCACAGCTCTTGTTTTAGAGATTTGCCGCTTCCCAGGACACGGAAGCTCCGTGTCACAGACAAAACCGCACTAGAGGAGGCACGTCATGCGTCCCCAAAAGAAATCTCTGCCTTTTCTCGCACTCGTCTCGACTATTCTCATCGGAGGTTGGACTATGTCGTATGCTGCCGAAGGCGGAATTACCCGCGAGCCTTTTGTCGCTTCCGGAAGCGGCATCCCGATTGAACTATTCACCCTGAAAAACGCAAACGGGGTGATCGCTAAGATCACCAACTACGGCGGGATTGTCACGGAACTGTGGGTTCCCGACCGCTCGGGCAATCTGGGCGATGTGGTGCTGGGCTATGACAATCTGGCTGGCTATATCAACCAAAGTCCATATTTCGGTTGTCTGGTCGGCCGCTATGGCAACCGTATTGCCAAAGGCAAATTCACGCTCGGCGGCAAGGAATATTCGCTCCTGTGCAACAACGGCCCCAACGCGCTTCACGGCGGCGCCAAAGGCTTCGACAAAGTGGTCTGGAAGGCCAACCCCGTCAGCGGCGCGGAGCCGAAACTCGAACTGACCTACCTCAGCCGCGACGGCGAGGAAGGCTATCCCGGCAATCTCTCCGTCAAAGCCGTCTACACCCTGACCAACGACAACGGTCTGCGGCTGGACTATGAGGCCACAACCGACAAAGAGACCATCGTCAATCTCACGCAGCACTCTTACTTCAATCTCGCCGGCAAGGGCGACATTCTCAACCACGAGGTTATGATCGCCGCCGACCGGTTCACCCCCGTGGACGCCACGCTGATTCCCACGGGCGAACTGCGGCCCGTCAAGGGCACACCGTTTGATTTCACGACGCCGCACAAGATCGGCGAGCGAATCAACGCCGACGACGAGCAGATCAAGTTCGGCGGCGGCTACGACCACAACTGGGTGCTCAACAAGCCGGCGGGCAAACTCGACGTGATTGCCCGCGTGACCGAACCGACCACCGGCCGCGTGCTCGAAGTGCTCTCGACCGAGCCGGGTCTCCAGTTCTACACAGGCAATTTTCTCGACGGCACGATCACCGGCAAGGGCGGCTGGGTCTATAAGCACCGCAGCGCGTTCTGCATGGAGCCGCAGCATTTTCCCGATTCGCCGAACAAGCCGAACTTCCCGTCGGTCGTGCTGAAACCCGGCGAGACCTACCGGAATACGATCATCTATCGCTTTTCGGCGGCCAGGTAGCGGGCGCGGTTCCGGCACGCCGGCAGAAAGACAGCAAGAACGGCTAGGACAACAAGAACAGCAGGAAGGAGCGGCAGATGGCGAAAATCCAACTGGGCTACGTGGACTATGTAATTCTCACGATCTACTTCGTGTTCGTGCTGGGGATCGGCTGGGTGCTCAAGCGGTATATGAAAACGAGCACGGACTTTTTCCTGTCCGGCCGCTCGATTCCGGCATGGATCGCGGGGCTAGCCTTCATCTCGGCCAATCTTGGCGCCCAGGAAGTCATCGGCATGGGGGCGTCGGGCGCCAAATACGGCATCATGACCAGCCACTTCTACTGGGTGGGCGCGATTCCGGCGATGGTGTTCATCGGCATCTTCATGATGCCGTTCTACTACGGTTCGCGGGCGCGGTCGGTACCCGAGTATCTCAAGCTGCGTTTTGACGAAAAGACACGGGGCTTCAACGCCATCTCGTTTGCCGCGATGACAGTGTTCTCCTCGGGCATTTCCATGTATGCATTGGCGAAGATGTTCGAGTTGCTCCTGGGATGGAACTTCCATTTCAGCGTGTTGCTGTCGGCCGGCATTGTGTTGATCTATATCTTCCTTGGCGGTCTGACCTCGGCCATCTACAACGAGGTGCTCCAGTTTTTCCTGATCGTTCTCGGTTTTCTGCCGTTGGTTTTTCTCGGACTCAAAGACATGGGCGGCTGGAGCGGCCTGGTGGAAAAACTCAACCTCGTGGCCGCCAAGAACGGCTTTGCCGAGGGCACCTGGACGCAGTCGTGGCAGCACATGACCTCGCCGTCGGCCAACCCGATGGGCGTTGAGTGGTTCGGCATGGTCATGGGTCTGGGCTTCGTGCTGTCGTTCGGCTACTGGTGCACGGACTTTCTGGTGGTGCAGCGGGCCATGGCGGCCAACTCGATGTCGGCGGCGCGGCGCACCCCGCTGATTGCCGCTATTCCCAAAATGATTTTCCCCGCACTCGTCATCCTGCCGGGAATGATCGCCATCGCCCTCGAATACCAGAATGCTGGCGGATTTCTCCCCAGGGATGCATCGGGTTCGATCAATTACAACCTCGCCGTCCCGTTGATGCTCGGCCACTACTTTCCGACCGGCCTTCTGGGGCTGGGCCTGACCGCGCTAATGGCTTCGTTCATGTCGGGTATGGCCGGCAATGTCACCGCGTTCAACACGGTCTGGACGTATGACATCTACCAGAGTTACATCCGGCCGAATCAATCCGACCGGCATTATCTGTGGATGGGACACTTTACGACAGTCTGGGGGATCGGGCTGAGCGTGGCGGCGGCGTACGCGGCCACGAAATTCAACAACATCATGGACATGCTCCAGCTGGTGTTTGCGTTTGTGAATGCCCCCTTGTTTGCCACGTTCATGCTCGGCATGTTCTGGAAACGTGCCACGGGCCACGGCGCATTCTTCGGCCTGCTGTCGGGCACTCTGGCCGCCGCGCTGCACCATGCCCTGACGCTCCCGAAAGATTGCGTCGCCGGCATCAAGGGCGGCTGGCTGGGCGTCAATCTCCACCAGTATCCCAGCGAGATGGCACAGAATTTCTGGACGGCTATCATTGCCTGGACCGTCTGTTTTCTTGCCACCATTGCGATCTCGCTTCTGACGCGGCAAACCAAGACGGACAGCGATCTCAAG
>JADFCW010000199.1 GCA_017161705.1 Candidatus Sumerlaeota bacterium
GCGCGGCACGCCATAGACCTTCTTTTCCAGACGCGCGGCGTTGCGGTACATATACTCGGCCATCAGCGCCTGATTGGCAAATGACATGTCCATGACGCAGGCCGGATGGCCCTCGGCGGCGGCAAGATTGACCAGGCGTCCCTGGCCGAGCACAAAAATACGCCGCCCGTTCTTGAGCGTGTATTCTTCGACAAACGGACGGATCGCCCGCACCTTCCTGGCCATTTTTTTCAGCGCCTTTAGATTGATCTCTACGTCAAAGTGTCCGGAGTTGCACACGATGGCGCCGTCTTTCATCCTGCACAAATGCGGCGCGTCAATGACATGCATATCGCCCGTCACGGTGATGAACAGATCGCCGATCGCGGCTGCGTCGAGAATCGGCATGACGCGATAGCCGTCCATGGTGGCTTCGAGCGCGCGCAGGGGGTCCACTTCGGTCACGATGACGTTGGCCCCGGCCCCTCGCGCGCGCGTGGCCACGCCGCGGCCGCACCAGCCGTAGCCGCAGACGACGACCGTGCTGCCGGCCATCAGGAAATTGGTCGCGCGGATAATCCCGTCTATTGTGGACTGCCCGGTTCCGTAGCGATTGTCAAACAGATGCTTGGTTTGGGCGTCGTTGACCGCTACGACTGGAATCGAGAGCACGCCGTCTTTTTCCATAGCCTTGAGGCGAATGACGCCTGTTGTTGTCTCTTCGGTGCCGCCGATCACGCCCTCGACCAGCCGTTTGCGGTCGCGATCCGAGAGCGAGTCGTGCCATTTCCGGACCGAGGGATGAAGGCCGTCGAGCTTGCCGACCGCAATGAATTGCAGGGAAGAGACCAAGTCCGCGCCGTCGTCCATCGTGAGCATGGGGAAGTGAGCCAGAGCGGCACGGATGTGCTCGTAGTACGTGGCGTTGTCCTCGCCCTTGATGGCGAATACGGGAATGCGGTCGTGCTTGACCAGCGAGGCCGCAACGTCGTCCTGGGTGCTGAGGGGATTCGAGGCGCACAGCACCACGTCGGCGCCGCCGGCCTTCAGCGCCTTCATCAAGTTGGCGGTCTCGGTCGTTACGTGAAGGCAGGCCGAGAGTCGCACACCCTTGAGCGGTTTTTCTTTCTCGAAACGCTGGCGGATGCTGCGCAAGACGGGCATCGTGTTGCCGGCCCATTCGATTCGCAGCTTTCCCTGCTCGGCCAGTCCGAGGTCGCGAATGTCGCAGTTCATTCTACTCTCCTTTTTGCTCCCCGGGGGATGCGAATTGGTTGCGATGTTGCGTTGGCAAGACAACAAGAGGTAGGAGTTTCCGGTTGGCATCGTGCGCGTCAAGCGAAAATGCCGCCCCGGAGAGATGCGCCTGCGGCGAGCCGGATTGGGGGAAAGGCTTTGACATGGGGAACGTAAACCTTCACCATTTCGAATTATGTCTGTGGGGACAAGCGAGGGTGGGTTTTTCATGCGCATGAAAATAGGGTGGAAAGTTTTTGTGCCGGGTGGTCTCGGGCGCGGAATGGTCCTGCTCATTGTGCTGTGGGGTCTGACAGTGTCCGGTTCGGCAACGAGTGTGACGGTCGAGTTGCCCAGCGGTGCGATGTATGCCATCAGCCTGCGGTCGCTCGATCCGACAGCGCCGGAGCGGATGCAGCACTATCTAGCGGTGTCCGCCGTGGCGTTTGTGTTGAAGCAATACAACGAACAAAGCCGCTGCGAATGGGACGCGCGGACGGGCCTTCTGCACATGGAGGTCGGCCTGCAGCGCTTTTTGCTGTCCTCGGGCGTACGGGCGGAGGTTGTTATCGGCGACAAGCGGTATTCGCTGGCCCGGCCGCTGAAGGTTGTGGAAGGCGAACTCTGGATGCCGCTGGAGTCCTTTCGGCTGATCGCACGCTCGCTGGAGGGTTTTCATCTGATCGAGCCGCCGGACCTCGGCACGGCGGTTGCGCCCACGCCGCCGCCGATTGTGCAGTCGCCGCAGCAAGCCTTGGACGGAGGTGCGGCTGGCACAACATTGGATTCTACCCTGCCGTCCACAGCTCCGATAGCGGCTGTATCGGCACCGCTGCTTCCACCCATTGCGCCGTCGGACTCGTGGGTTGTCGTGCTCGATCCGGCATGGATCGAGGGGGCGGGCGAATCGCCGGAGGTTGCCGGGGCGATCCGGCCCGCGCTGGTGCAAATCGGGGAACGGTGCGCGGCGCTGCTGCGGGAGGAGGGGACGATTGAAGCGGCGCTGCTGAGCGAACATGACGAGCGGACGTCGCCGGACATTATTCTCGAATGGCTGGCGCGCCAGTCGCCGGATGTGGCGATTCTTCTGCGGTTCGAGGTGTCGCCGTTGCGAACGCAACCGGGCTATGCGATATACTATGCCGACGCGTCAGTGGACTGGCAGGAGCCGGAGGGTCCGGGCGGGGCGACGAGTGCGAGCGCGGGGTTGGTTCCGCGCGCGCAAAGCTATCAGGCGTTTCAACGCGATAGTCGGCGATTGGCCGAGAACATCGCGTCGGGTTTTGCGGCGCTGCCGGGATTCCGCGACCGGCTGGTTTTGCCGGCGCCGTTATATATACTGAAACGATGTCCAGCCCGCGCTGTTCTGATCGTTTGGTCGTTTCCAGAGCACTCGCCGGAGATAGCGCGTTTGGCCGACAGCGGCTATCGCGAGGGGCTGGCGCGAGCTCTGGCGGGCGCGGTGATCGCGTTTCGCCGCGAAAGCGCGGGAGGAAGTTAGAGGTTAGAAGTGAGAGGCGGGAAATGGGAGGCAAAAGCGAAGAGGAAAGGATCGGAGTCCTTGTCTGCTTTGGACCAGTCGTCCATTTAGTCCAAGCCGTCCATTAAGAAACTTTTATGGTCCAGGAAAAACCTCATTATGAAACAGAGGCAAACGGCGTGCCGGACACTGCTCCGGCGCGCGCCCTCGGGCGTGTGATTGCGGCGTCGGTTCTCGTTTTGCTGGTCGGGCTGGGCGCAATGTGGGTGCACTTTGCGTTGAAGGAGCCGGGCGGCGTGGAACTGGAATCGGCTGGCGGCCGGCTGCCGGAAGAGCAGGTCGAAGCGGCGGCGGCGAACCGGGTGCGGCTCTTGTTCACGGCCGACGGGACGCAGCTTTCGCCCGAGATGAACGAGATTCGCCAGATGCGTTCGATGTACGAGCATACATCGGCGGTGTTGCAGTTGCTGTTGCGCGGGCCGCGATCGGGCAAATTGCGTTCGCCGATCCCGCCGGGCGTGAAAGCGCGGGCGTTGTTTCTTCACGAGGGTGTGGCGACGATAGATTTTTCGGCCGAGTTGCGGGATAATCTTCATCCAGGCCCGAACGCCGAGATTCTCTGCATCTACAGCATCGTGAACACGCTGATTTTGAACTCGCGCCAGATCAAGAGCGTTGCCTTTCTTATCGAGGGCCGGCCGGTGGAAACTCTGGCGGGCTATCTGGACCTGAGCGAACCGCTGATCGAGAATCTTGCGCTAAATGCCGGCGAAAAAACAAAGGACTAGCTTTGGCCACCCATCTTGTCCATAGGGTCCCCCTGTCCATGTCGTCCAATTTGTCCGCAACAGCCGTCCCCCGCTTTCAAGTCTTCCTCGGTCTGGGCGCCAATCTGGGCGACCCGATGGCGCAGGTGCGCCGCGCCGCTGCTGAACTGGTCTTGCGGCAAATCGTTCTTTCCCCTTTGCGCAAGTCTTCGCTCTATCGCACCCCCCCCTGGGGCCCGGTCGCCGATCAGCCGTGGTTCATCAATGGCGTGGCGTGCGGCGTCACGGCCCTGGAGCCGCTCGATCTTCTTCGTGCGCTCCAAACGCTCGAGCGCGACATGGGCCGGCAGCGAAACGGACAACGCTACGGCCCGCGCGCGATAGACGTGGACATCCTGCTCTACGACCGCTGCATTGTGCGCGAGCCGAATTTGATTGTGCCGCATCCCTACATTGCGTCGCGCGCATTTGTGCTGGTTCCGCTGCTCGAACTGGAGCCGCAGCTGGCCGATCCGGTGTCCAATCGCCCGTATGCCGAGTTTTTGCCTGCTCTGGCTGCGGAAGCGTGCCGGATGGAAAAACTGCGCGAGTTGTGGTGATCAAGTTCACCCTAATGGGTTGTCGAAATAGCGAGACGTTTATTTTGCCGGCGGCGCTACAGGCGGCTGAACGGGCGGAAGACCGGCAGGCGCCTGCGCAGCCTTGATAGGCGCGGGTGCTGGAACAGGTGCCGGTTTGGCGACCGGCAGGGAGGGCGCCGCAGAGGAAACGCCGCCGGCGAGGTCGTCGCCCAGAATATCAAGAGTCGTAAAGCCCAGGAGGAAATCGGCAAGGTCGGCATAGCGGTATTTCAACGAAACGCCGATCCATCCCAGATGAATGGTCTTATCGCATTCGAGAAAAGCGGGAAGCGGTCGGGGATCCGGATCGGCCATCAGTCCTACCAGTCCCATGGTGTAGGTTGGCCAGGTTGTTTCATTTATTTGGTCTTTGCGCGCCTGATGGGGATCGAGCGGGTTGAATTGACCCACGCCCTGGCGATATTTGCCGGCAAGGAAGAAAAGCCCCCAGCTTTCGTGGACATAATTCAACCGGCCCACCTGGCGGTTGCCAATCCCGATTTTTACCCCCTCGACAGAGGCATAGCCCAGCGGAAGTATCGAGAAGCAGTCGGTGAAAAACACAAAGCCCGGTTTTTCGGAAAAGGTGATTCCCGGTTCCAGACAATCCAGGGCGTCATTGATGCGGTTTTGCACGTAGGCGCGCGTGCAACCTGCGGCGAACAAGACAAGGACGCCCAACAGTGCAGTGCCAGTCAATCCATGATACATTGTTCGAACTCCCGCCTTCATTTCAAGAACCTCCTTTGCGGCATGTAAGGTTGGCAAACAGCATGCCAATCTCTAAAGGAATATGGAAATAAAAGGCGGCTTTATTGATTCACTGCTATGTCAACAAAGCCGCAAGAAAACAATTGTCGGAAGAATTACAAAAGGGCAAGGGAAAACATCATCATGGGGTGTTTCTTGATACGCGTGCGGCGAAGCGAGCGAGACATTCGAGGCTCAGTGGGCTTTATCTTTCTCGCCGGTTTTTTCCGGTTTCGAACGAATTTTCCGCCGCGCTATCGAAGCAATCATCGCCTGTTTGCGAAGATCCTCGGCCTGGGCGCGGGGAATGCGAGGGCCGGTGGGCGGCAGCGGTTCGGGCGGCTGGGCTGCGGCGACGGTTTCGGGCAGTTCGGGCCCGGGGGGGTTGATTTTTGCCCGCGCGGCTGACTGCTTTTTAAGTGCGCGAACGGACTCGGCCCGATGGCGGGCGCGGCGGGCAACATCGGCTTGGGAAAGGGCGGCAGGCGGTTCCGCCGCAGGATAGCCTACCGGCGGCTCGGGCTGAACATAATGCAGCACTTTGGCCTCGCGCTGGCGTTCGAGGCGGCGGCGGATTGCCCGCTCGATGTTGGGCGGTAGCGCTTTTTGCGCGGGATTGGATCGCAGCACGCCCGCCGGCGGCTGGAGTTGAACGTCGGCTGCATCGAGTTCGATGGCGCGCTTGCCCAGGAGGGCTTCGAGGATGCTCAAGGCGGCCGGGCGCGAGGGAATCGAGCCTTCGCCGCGCTCGATGTTCCGGACGGTCGTGCCGCGCAGGGGTTTGCCGACACAGCAGGGACAGCCGTCGGTGCAGCGGCAATCCCGGATGCGCTGATAGACGGTTTCGAGAATGTCTTCGAGCGTTTCGTAGGCTTTTTCGACGAAGCCGAGACCGCGCGGATGCCGCTCGAAAACGAACAGGGTGTGCCAGGGGGTGTTGCGGCTGCCGACCGAATGGGAAAAATCGAGCGTTTCGGCGCAGACAAACAGCGGCAGCATCATGCGGACGGCGTAGCCGATTCCACGCAAGCCGGAATAAGCATCGAGACCGCGTTTGAATACGTCGCGGACGAGGTCTTCGGCAACTTCGATCCATACGGCCAGCGTTTCGAACTGCTGAACGGGCAGTTGCAGCGGATGAATCTCGAAAGCGTCGAGCGAATAGAGGCGGATTTTTTCGTAGGCCGACGTGCGGCCGTAAACGGTCACTTCGCCGAGGCGGACTTTAGGTTTTGGATTCTGGATGGTGGATTGCGGATTGCGGATGGACAAGTCCGCGGGAGGGGGCCCGGCGGCTCTTTCGTTATCCATTGGAAGTCCAAGAGGTAGAATTGGAAGTTCTCTCTCCCGCAGGACGCGATCTACATGGTCCACGTCTTGTCCGCCCAGCGGTTGAGTGTAGTAGTCCACTTCGACTTTGCGCGCAAAAGCCATGTTGCGCTCGAGGTCGAGCCGCTCGATCTCGTAGCTTTCGCCAAGGTGAAAATAAATGGCGTGGGGATGAACAATGGGCTGGGAGTCGTAGACGTCCACTTCACCGATGACGCGGTTTTCGTCGTCGGCATCTACGATGAGAACATTGGACTCGCTGAAAGCGCGGAGCGACAGTTCGTGCTGGGGTGTCTCGGCGGCGGTGTGGAACCAGCGGCCGCCAAGATGTTTGACCTTGCGGCGGTCTTGCAGGACGGCGAGCGCCGCAACGGCGTGGGGGCCGAAGCGGTCGGTTTCGGTTTCGGCGACGGGCAGTTCGGCCGCGGCGCAGCGGAGATGGCCGCTGACAACGAGGGGATTGTCGCAGTCCATGACGGCGGTCTCGATCGGGCGCCCGAACAGGTATTCGGGGTGCTCGGCGATCCATTGGTTGATGGGTGTATCAACCGTGACAAGAACGACAAGGGAGTCGCGGTCGCGGCGGCCGGCGCGACCGGCCTGTTGAAAGAAACTGGCGCGGCGACCGGGATAGCCCACGATGATGCATGCCTCGAACGCGCCCACATCAATGCCCAACTCCAGTGCGGGGGTGGTGCTGACGGCCAGCAGATCGCCGTTGAACAGCCGGCGTTCGATGGCGCGGCGCTCTTCGGGCAGGAGACCGCCGCGATACGGCATGACCTTGTCGAAAAGCGGTGAGCCCATGCGCAGGAGTTCTTCCCGGATAGAGCGGGCGATCAGTTCGGCTGTGATACGGGCCTTGCTGAAAATGATCGTCGGCAGACGGTTGGCGATCAGGCGCGCGGCGATGCGGTGAGCCTCGATGTTCGCGCTGCGCCGGCGATGGCTGCCTTGGTCGCGCACGAGAGGCGGGTTCCACAGGATATAGGTTCGTGCACCGCGCGGAGAGCCGTCGTCGGCGATCAGGTTCATGGGCCGGCCGACAAGGCGCTCGGCGAACTCCAGCGGGTTGGCAATAGTTGCGGAGCAGCAAATGACCTGCGGTGTGTGCCGCCTGACAGCCGATGGGCGAGGGGCGGGAGCACGGGAGGCCGATGGGCAAGAGGCTTCCCTTCCATAGTGCTCCGTCACCCTCCAGAGGCGGCGGAAGAGATTGCCCATGTTGGCGCCGAACAGACCCGTATAGACATGCAATTCGTCGAGAACGACGAAGCGAAGGTTTTCAAAGAGCGCCTGCCAGCGCGAGTGGTTGGGCAAAATCGCGGCGTGCAGGAAATCGGGATTGGTCAGGATCAGGCGGGTGTGGTCGCGAAGGCGGCGGCGGGCGTCGGGGGGTGTGTCGCCGTCCAGAACACCGACGGTTCCCTGGAGTCCGGCCACGCAGGCGGTCAGCTGCTCGAACGCACGCAGCTGGTCGTAGGCGAGAGCCTTCGCGGGGAAAAGCAGAAGCGAACGCGATTGCGGATGTTCTATCAGATCGGCCAGAATCGGCAATTGATAGGCGAGAGACTTGCCGCTGGCCGGCCCGCTGACGAGCACGACATTGTCGCCTTTGGCCAAAGCGTCGAGGGCGGCGGCCTGATGCGAATACAGGCGCTCGATGCCGAGGTCTCTCAGCGCCGTTTCCAGTGCATACGGCAGGCGTGTTTTCGGCTTGCCGAAGCGCGCCTCGCGCCCCGCGACCCGCTCGACGTGAACGAGTTGTCCTTCGTAATCGGGCGCGTTGATGAGATCGTGCAAGACAGCTTCGACGTTCATAAAAAAGCGTAACCTTATGCTCGGATAAAGCACGATAAGACCGCCGCCGAAGCGGCGGGCGCCTCAGGGTTATACCCAATCCTTTGTCCCAACCAGCATATACAACGCCAGTTCGGCCATGGTCAACATGTCGAGGGCGTTGTGGTGAATGACGTGACGGATTTTGGCGGCGTCCGCGGTGTGAACGAATTCGTGATAGACGGCGGGGATCTCGGCGCCGGGAATGTCGTCCACGCGGCGACGGCCCAGAATCCATTCTTCGAGCGTGCCCAGTTTGCAATTTGGCAAAAACCGCGCCCAGCGGCGGCGCGATTCCGGCAACAAATCAAGGTGGTGTTCGGGCCAGGGGATCGCCAGGCGGTTCACCGTCGCTCGGTCGCGCACATAGGGAACATCAAACGCCCGTCCATTGAATGTAACCAACATCTGGGCCGCCGGCAGGGAGTCGGCAAAGTCTGCGAGCACACAACGTTCCTCGGCATAGTTGCGGGCGAAATACTGGCGGAGAACAAAATCCTTGCCGTCGAACGCCATGACGCCGATGAGAAACAGAGGGCGTCCCCACAAGCCCGTCGTTTCAATGTCGAGATAAAGAACGCGGCGCACGTCGCACTCGGCCAACTCGGCCAGTCGGCGGGTCGTGCCCTCGGCAACGAGAATTGCTTCGCTGCATAGCAGTCCGGCATATCGGCGGACGAAGGAGGCCGATTCCGGCGCAAGGTCGTGCAGCCGGCGTTCGATCAACCAGTAGGCGCCGCCGTCGCGCTCGACCACGTGACCCGGAGCGACCTGCTCGATACGAATGGCCGGTTGCTCGACGCCGGAAATTGCCTCGCTATGCGCAGCGTGGGGTGGGGGAGCAACGATGGTCTGAAAAGCACGGTCGGCCGGATGCGGCGGGGTCGGCGGTGTTCCAATCGCAATATGCGGCGGATGAGGAACCGTCTGACTGCGGTTCAATCGAATCAGGCGTTTTCGTATTTCATCCGGAAGCATTGCGTCAGACCTTACAGCATCCATTCCACGCTCGAAAGGAACTCTTCCACGACGTGCATAACAATTTCGACAGAATTTTTGCATCTTTTGGACTGTGCGCAGGGATGTGACCGTTTTCATGGAGGGGCTTGACGTTCAGGCCTTTCGCGGATAAACATTCAAGGCTTGCGTTGCGGAAGAATGGAAATGGCATTTGTGGAAACCACATATTCCGGGCTAAGAGTCCGTGTCGTTGCGGGGATCATTGCAGTCCTTTTGCTCCTATGGTTGGGAGCCTTTGTCGGCCGCCATGGTTGGTTTGCGTGGCCGGCGTGGTGGCTTGAGGCCGGGCTGATCGGCCTGTTTGCAATGATCGGCACGCGCCGCTGGCATCTGGCCGTGGACGCTGCAATTGTCGCCATGCCGCTGTGCATGATGTTGCCGATGCGGCTGGGCGTGCCGAACTATTCGCTGGCGGAGATCGGCCTGTTGGCAACTGGGTTGGGAGTCGCGCTGCGCGCGGCGCGAACGGGGCAGTTTCGGTGGGTTGCGACGCCGGTTACCAAATGGATGGTCTTGCTGGGTTTGACGGTGTTTCTATCGGCAGCGCTGTATTTTGTACGATGGCATGATGGAATGAATTTGGTGTTTGCACGGGTGCTGCTGGGGCAGCTTGCCATTGTATTTCAATTGGACAAGGATGCCGAGTTTCACGCGCTGCGAGGAGCGCTGACGCTGATCGGCGGTCTGGTCTTTTTTCATGTTGCGGCTGCCCGTGTGCGTGATTTTCGCCACGTCCGTCATTTAGTCCAACTCTCGCTGCTTTCGGCGGTGTTGGTAGCCTTGTTCGGGATCGGACAGTATTTCACGAATTGGAACCGGGTGGACTTTGAGCCGTGGCGGCACCGGATCAACTCAACCTTTCCGGACGTGAACTCGCTGGGCAGTTTTCTGGCCGCCAATCTGTTTTTCCTGCTGCCGCTCTTGACGCGCGATGGCTGGAAGCCGCGCGGAATGGCATGGTGGGCTCTGCCTCTGTTGTGCGTCGGTCTATGGATGGCGCATTCGCGGATTGCCTTGGGAGCCGTGCTGTTCATTCTGCCGCTGTATTTTGCTTTGCGGAGCCGCCGACTGCCTCTGGAAAAAGTGGTCGTTTGGCTGTTCAAGAAGCGTTCGTTCTTGCTGCTGATCTATGTTCTTCTTCTGGCCATGCTGGGGTTTGCGGCGATGGGTTTGGACTGGCTCGACCACACCGACCTCGAGTGGACGCGCTCGACCGGCGCAGTTGCTCAGGCGCTCAAAGGGCGGCTGAACATCTGGCGAAGCGCGCTGTATAATTTGGCGGAAGAGCCGTGGCTGGGCTGCGGCATTGGCATGTTCTACCGTCTTTCCTTCCACCATCGAGAGGCGGCCGTAGGCGGCGGGGAGTGGAACTGGAATCCGTATTTCGAGAACGCACACAATTATTTCATTCAGATATTTACAGAAGCAGGCGTCCTGGGCGGCGGGTTGTTGCTGGGAATTGCGGGATTGGTGCTGTATCAGGGGCTGCGGGCGGTGGTTATCCACCGCAACGGCGAGCGGGCGCTTCTGGCGGGCGTGGTTTGCGGCGTGGCGGCGTTTTTGCTTACCTGTCTGACCGGCCATCCGCTCGTGCTGGTGGATGTGAACCTGTGGTTTTGGTTTGTGGCCGCGCTGCTGTTTGTCCCGCACGAAAAGGAATCGCGCGAATATGTGATCGAACAGACGCGCTGGCGGGGGGCGCAATCGCTGGCGCTGGCGGCTATATTGCTGCTGGCGGCCGGACGTTTGGCGGACACGTATTGGCCGTATCCTCCCAAGATGATCGGTTATGGTTTTCATGCACTGGAAGGCGAGGACGGGGGCGGGGCGCCATGTGTGTATCAGTGGTTGGAAAAGCGAATGGTTTGCCGGCTGTATCAGGCGCGGCCGGATATCGAATTCTCGCTTCGCAATGTTCTGGGCGAGCAGCACCCTATCTCGGTGATTATCCGGGTCAATGGCCGCGAGGTAGACCGGTTTGTCCTTGGCGACCGGCAGTGGCGGTTGTGCCGCTACCGGCTGCCAGATACGGTGCGCCGGATGATTCGATTGGAAATTCTAAGCGATCACGAATGGACGCTGCCGCACGACCGACGGCGATTTTCGATCCAGATTCAATCGCTGGCAGAAAACGCGTGGCTGTAAAGAGCAGGGTGCGGACGCGATTCATCCGC
>JADFCW010000200.1 GCA_017161705.1 Candidatus Sumerlaeota bacterium
CGCTTTGCAGTCCTGGTTCATCGCAAGACAAACTTTTGTTTTGGCTTTTACGGCCGCCCCGGAATCTTTACATCAAGAGATCGAGCCATTCCGCGAAAATATTTTGGTTACAGCCAAAGGCCCCGATAGATCCAATAATGCGCAGAGATGTGCAGATCTCTTTTCCCCCCTGCGATGTCGAAAAAACCCCTGCAAATAAAAATGGCATGTCAAGATGAACTGGCTTTTTGGGGTATTTTTTGCTTGACGATTTGGTCAAACAACCCGATTCTATCCATCGGGGTTGGATGAGATTGAGCACTTCGAAAGGGCATGCAGACTAGAAACTTCGACGAAGGGAGGTGAGATTAGGATGTGGAGAAAGCGCAAGACGGCAATCCTTGCATGGTTTGCGGGATTGATCGGACAGTGGCTGGAAAGAATACGGGAGGCGGGAGAAGGCGGCAAGCGGGTGATGGGTTTTGAGATTCACCATGCCTTGCGTTTGTCGGACGCAGCCGTAAAGGCATATGCGGGGGATTGGACTTCATCTACTCGATACGATTGGGGCAGGGGCTTTTGGCGGTCTGACCGCACAGCGATTATTCGCACCCGGACGCCGAAGACTCTGCCGGCTGCATGGGCAGGCAAGGGCTGCCACAAGGGCAAGATGCTTTGCTGCAGCAGCGGGATAAGACACTCGGCTAGTCCCCCCAGGGTTTTACTCTCTTAGCTTCCAGCACTGGCATTCGTTCCGAAAAAGCAGTCTTGCGTCATTTCTTCCAGAGGCAGGCAAACAGGATGTTTTCCGTGTTCTCCAGCATGCCATTCCGCGGGAGAAATATGGGAATCAGGTTGCGGTTTTACGCATCGTGCGCATGGGAGGTGCGGGTATGAAACCACGAAATAAAAAAGAAAATAAAAAGGATGGATTCACACTCATCGAGCTCTTGATTGTTGTAGCGATCATTGCTATTCTGGCGGCGATTGCGATTCCTAATTTTCTCGAGGCGCAGACGCGCGCCAAAGTCTCGCGCGTAAAAAACGACCTGCGCGCTCTGGCCACCGCCCAGGAAGCCTACTTCGTGGACTGGAATTCTTATACAAAGTACGATCGCGGTGGCGACGATTGGATCGCTCCGGGTGTTCCCTGGCTGGAAGGATGGAAGCAGCTGACCACACCGGTGGCTTATACCACCAGCATTCCTCGCGACCCGTTCGGTGAGAGCCGCACCAGTCCGGGAACGGCCCAGCCTAGTGCTGCACTGTATGAGCTGGGCACGGGTGCGGTCGGCGAGGGACCGAGCGCGCCCCAGCCGTCGGGTACACCCGACCGTCCGATGCAGCGTGCAGCAAATTCATTCGTGATCTCCGGCAACGGCCCCGACCGCCTCGATCAGACTAACGGGAGCTCGCCGAATCGCTATACGTGGACGGAGTGGAATTACCCATGGGTCAATATCCCGATGGATCACAACAACGCCGTCGAGGATGCTTTGGGTCTGTGCTATGATCCGACGAACGGGACGATCAGCCGCGGGGATATGCTGCGGTTCGGAGGGCAGAAAATTCCGGGTCGCGCCATGGATGTGCTATACGCCGGGGCAATGAGGTAGAAGACAAATTGCCACTGCCAAAGTTACTAGTTAGTCCAGAAAGGAGAAACTTCATGTTAAGGCGGAACTCAAACAAGGCATTCACCCTGATCGAGCTGCTTATTGTCGTGGCCATCATTGCAATTCTGGCAGCGATTGCGATCCCCAATTTTTTGGAAGCTCAAACGCGGGCAAAAGTTTCGCGTGCCCGAAACGACCTGCGCACTCTGGCCACGGCCATGGAAGCCTATTACGTAGACTGGAATTCTTATACCTATCACGCCGGCGGAGCGGATTTGGGGACGGACTACGGGATTCGAGGCTGGCGTCAACTAACAACGCCGGTCGCCTATACGACCAGCATCCCCCACGACCCTTTCGGCGATGCCAAACAGCCCATGGGCGCTAACCGTTGGGGGCGGATCATCTATGAAATGGGCGCGGGCGCCGTTGGCATTGGATCGGCTGGTACGCCCGACAGCCCTGGTAAGGGCATGCCCAGCGATACGTGGGAGATGAGCAGCCATGGACCCGACAAAGTGGATGATACGGTCACCGTGGCCAATTCCGGCTACCGCAACTATACGTGGAATTGGAACGAGGCCAGCTACCCATGGGTGAACATCCCCGGCAACGATCCAGCGGCGATCAACCAGGGACTGGGCTTGCTTTACGATCCGACCAACGGCACAGTCAGCAGTGGCAATGTTCTGCGGTTTGGCGGACAAAAGCCGCCCGGTCAGGTGTTCGATCTGCTCTTCAGCCTGGCTTCAAAGTAACACCGGTTGCCGCAACGCGGAACCGTGACAGTGGAAAGGGGGATGTATGTATTATGAAAGACAAGAAGCGCGGGAAAGGTTTTACCCTGATTGAATTGCTCATCGTCGTCGCGATTATCGCCATCCTCGCGGCGATCGCCATTCCCAACTTCCTGGAGGCCCAGATACGAGCCAAGTGCTCCAGGGTCCGAAACGACGAGCGGTCTCTGGCGGTCGCCCTCGAAGCTTACTACACCGATTGGAATTCCTATACCGATCTGGACAAAGGCGACCGGGCCAACAATCCGCGGGGCTGGAAACAGCTGACCACGCCGATTGCGTATATCACAAGCATTCCGCTTGACCCGTTCGGCGATGCCCGCAATCTGGGCGCCAGTGCGGCGCGCGTTGACCCGTGCTATGAACTGGGAACGGGGGCTGTCGGCGAAGGCCCGTCGGGCTTAAGCAACACGCCCGGCCAACTCCGCGCCAGCGATTCGTTTGAAATCAGCTGCGCCGGACCCGATCACTTCGACAACACCATGGGCGGAAGCAGCGTCTTTATCACCAATCGGTTCGCTTGGAACGAGTTCAACTATCCGTGGATGAACATCCCGGCCGACGATCCGGCGGCCGTGGAGGAAGCCTTGTCGCTGCTCTATGATCCGACCAATGGAACCGTGAGCGGGGGAAATATTTTACGCTTCGGCGGCCAGAAACCGCCCGGCCGGATTTTTGATGTCCTTTTTGCGAATGCGTCAAAATAAAAAGCTGTCCTATACACTCTACTTTTCGAAAGAGAGAACATGCCAAATGAAGGAAAAAAGAGAAGCAAAGCGCGGATTTACCCTGATCGAACTACTCATCGTCGTAGCGATCATCGCCATCCTCGCAGCAATCGCGATTCCCAACTTTCTCGAAGCGCAAACGCGCGCCAAATGCTCGCGCTGCAAGTCGGATATGCGCACGCTGGCCACGGCCATCGAGGCCTATTTTGTGGATTGGAACTCCTACACGTGCACGGACGCCGGCGACAGCTGGAACGTGTTCAGCGGATGGTACCGCCTCACCACGCCGGTGGCCTATACCACGTCCATACCCGCCGATCCGTTCGGCGATGCCCGCTATCCGGGAGGCAGCCTCAAACGGCTCGACCCGATGTATGAGCTGGGGTCGGGGGCGGTGGGGCTTGGGACAACCGGCACAAATTTCAGCAACCGCCGCCCCAGCGACACGTGGGAGATGTCGGGCGCCGGCCCCGATCATCGCGACGACACGCTTGACATCAACAACTATGGCGGCGGGCATCAGTTTGCATGGAACGAGGTCACCTATCCGTGGTTCTCGTCGAACCCGGCCATGGCGGACGATCCGGCAGCCTGCAATGAGGCGCTGACGCTGGTCTACGATCCGACCAATGGCACAGTGAGTTATGGCAACATTCTTCGGTTCGGCGGTCAGAAACCTCCCGGAAAGGTGTATGATTTGCTGTATTCCGTCGCCTCGAAGTAACATCCAGCATTTGCAAAGCGGCGTCCACGCCTTACCAGTCCTCACATGCCACGTGAGGACTGCTTTTTGTGGCCGGCAAGCCTGTGCACATTGGAGCCGCGCTCATGATTGCTAGCCGCATGTTTTTTCTTTGCTTTGGGTTGATTGCAGCCTTCGGTTTTGCTGAGAGTGCTGAACTCGAACGCCTGAAATATAACAACCCCGGCCGGATGGTTGACCTTGGCGCGGGGCTTTGGGCGTGGCCGCTGCCGATGGACTATGACGGCGACGGCGACAACGATCTGGTCGTGGCGTGTCCCGACGTTCCATACAAGGGCATTTATTTTTTTGAGAACGCGCAGGGAAACGTCAAAATGCCGGTTTTCAAACCCGGCGTTCGCGTAGGGCAGGGGAGCGGCAATCTCCAAATTTCCTTCGTGGACGGCAAGCCGCGCGTCCTGGCGCCCGGCGAAGAGTTTGTGGATTTCCAGGCAAACCGATTCGCCAAACGAATTCGCATCCACAAGTCCTCCAACATCCACGAGACCCGAGGCCGCGTGCGCGCCAACCAATGGAAATATTGCGACTACGACGGCGACGGCGCGCTCGACCTCGTCGTCGGCGTCGAGGACTGGGCAGACTACGGCTGGGACAACGCTTTTGACGCGGCGGGCAAGTGGAAAAACGGCCCGCTCCACGGCGTGGTCTATTGGTTGCGCAACGTTGGCTCGACGGCCAAGCCGCAATACGCCGCACCGGTCAAGATCGAGGCCGGCGGAAGGCCCATTGACACCTTCGGCATGCCGTCGCCCAACTTCGCGGACTTCGACGGCGACGGCGATCTTGATCTGGTCTGCGGCGAGTTTCTCGACAAGCTGACTTACTTTCAAAACATCGGCACGCGCACCAAGCCGCAATACGCTCCCGGCCGCTTCCTTTCTCACAACGGTCAGCCCATTTCGATGGACCTCGAAATGATCGTTCCCGTCGCCCTCGATTGGGACAAGGACGGCGACGTGGACCTGGTCGTCGGGCAGGAGGACGGCCGCGTCGCGCTGATTGAACACACGGGCCAGGTGCGCGACGGCATGCCGCAGTTTCTGCCGCCGGTCTTTTTCCGGCAGCACGCCGATGAAGTGAAGTTCGGCGCGCTTGTCGCTCCCGCGAGCATAGACTGGGACGGCGACGGCGACGAGGATTTGATCTGCGGCAACACGGCGGGCTACGTCGGCTTTATCGAAAACCTCGACGGCGGCAATCCGCCCAAGTGGGCCGCGCCGAAGTGCCTCGAGGCGGATGGAAAAATCATTCGGATTATGGCCGGCGAGAACGGCTCGATTCAGGGACCGTGCGAGGCCAAGTGGGGCTATACCAACCTGAACGCCGCCGACTGGGACCATGACGGGCTGCCCGATATCATCGTCAATTCGATTTGGGGCAAGGTCGTGTGGTATCGAAACGTCGGATCGCGGTGCGCGCCGAAACTCGCCGCCGCGCAGCCCATCGAGGTCGAGTGGGAAGGTCTGCCGCCCAAGCCCGCGTGGAACTGGTGGTCGCCGCAAGGCAGGGAACTGGCCACGCAATGGCGCACGACGCCGGTGGTGATTGATTTAACGGGCGACGGCCTGAACGATCTCGTGATGTTAGATCACGAGGGCTATCTGGCGCTGTTCGAGCGCGTGAAACGCAACGGCAAGCTGGCCGTATTGCCCGGAAAGCGTATCTTCAAAGCGGTTGGGCCGTCGGTCTTCGATTCGATCCACAATCCCGTGAACAAGGAAGCGGGCTTGCTGCGGCTCAACAACGGCGAGGCGGGCAAGAGCGGCCGCCGCACACTGTGCTTTGCCGATTGGGATCGCGACGGCAAACTCGATCTGCTGGTCAACAGCAAGAATGTGAATTGGATGAAGAACGTCTCCGAGAGACCGGGCGAATGGCTGTTTCAAGACATGGGTATGCTGGCCCAACGGGTGCTCGCCGGCCATTCCACAACACCCACAACCGTGGATTGGGACAAGAACGGCGTGCCCGATTTGCTGATCGGCGCGGAGGATGGGTATCTATATTACTTGGCAAATCCGTCCAAATCGCGATGACGAGGCAAAGAAGGAAAGTGCAATGTCAAGTTGCGGAAAACCCTTCTCAATGCCCTCGGCTTCGAGGCGCAGATTTCTCAAACTCAGCGCGGCGGCGACGCTGGCGATTTCGGGATGCGCGCATTTTCCGGAGCAGCGAAAGAAGGCGGATCTCGTTCGCCCGCCCAGGGCTGAAGCGACGCGCCTCTCCGAACACCTTTACGTCTATCAAGGCCCCATCAATATCGGCATCATCCGCGACGCCGACAAGGCGCTGTTGATTGACTGCGGCGACGGCTCGGTGGCCTCGGCGCTGCCGGACTTGGGCATTAGGACAGTCGCACAGGTTGTGTTCACACATCATCACCGCGATCAGGCATGCGGCGCAGGCCAATTTGTATCCGCCGGCGCAAAGATCGGTGCGCCTGCGGCCGAGCGCGAGTCTTTTGAAAACCCCGCGGCCTATTGGAACAACGACAAAAATCTCTGGCGCGTCTATGCCAGCTTTCGTCCCCATCGCCTCATGCTCACCGAGTCGGTGCGCGTGGATGAGGCCTACGCGGACGGGCATCGCTTCCCATTCGGTCCCGCAAACATCCAAGTCATCGCCACACCCGGCCACACCGACGGCGCGGTGAGTTACGTGGTCGAAGTGGACGGTAAGCGCATCGTATTCTGCGGCGACTGCATCTATGACAACGGGCAGGTCTGGGACATCTGGAGCCTGCAAAAAGGCTTCGCAAAAGGCGGCGCGAAAATCGGCGCCTATCACGGATTCATGGGCGACCGCTGGACCTTGATCGAGAGCCTCGAACGCATCCGCCAATTCAAGCCCTCCATGCTGATTCCCTCGCACGGCCGCATCATGCGCCAACCCGACGAAGCCATCGGCGCGCTGGCAAAACGTTTGGAGGCCTGCTATGAGAACTACGTGGCGATCAGCGCGCTGCGGCATTACTTCCCGGCGCTGTTCACGGACTATGAAGGACGCCCGGGCCAGATGCCCATCCGCCCCGGATTTGCGCCTCCCGATTGCCTCCGCCACATCGGCACCACCTGGATTTTGGTCTCGAAAACCGGCGCGGCTTTCACCATGGACGCCGGCTCCAACAACATCGTCCAACAAATCCGCAAGATGCTCGACGCAGGCGAGATCAAGAGCGTGGACGCGCTGTGGGTCACCCACTATCACCACGACCACACCGAAGGCATTCCGCTGTTTCAAAAGACATTCGACTGCCCGTGTATCACCGACCGCCGTCTGGCCGAGGTACTCACAAATCCGACGGCATGGCGGCTGCCCTGTCTGATTTCCGAGCCGGTCCGCGTCGAAAAGCCCATGGAGGACGGCCAGTCGTGGCAGTGGCATGAGTTCAAGATGACGTCGTATTTTTATCCGGGCCAGACACTCTATCACTCCGCGCTGTTGGTCGAGGGCGAAGGGCTGCGCATGTTTTTCGTCGGCGACTCGCACACGCCGTCGGGCATTGACGACTACTGCACGCAGAACCGCAACTTTCTCGGGCGCGGCGTGGGTTTTCAGTATTGCCTGTCGCTGATCAAAAAGGTGCGCCCCACCCACATGTTCAACTGCCACGTCAAGGACGCTTTCACGTTCACCGACGAGGAAATCCGCTTCATGCGGCGAGTGTTGGACGAGCGCGAGCGGCTCTTCGGCGAACTTGTTCCATGGGACCACCCCAACTTTGCAACAGACGAAT
Source organism: Candidatus Sumerlaeota bacterium (assembly GCA_017161705.1). Classification (GTDB taxonomy): domain Bacteria; phylum Sumerlaeota; class Sumerlaeia; order JADFCW01; family JADFCW01; genus JADFCW01. The sequence continues at coordinate 7,620 of JADFCW010000200.1, forward strand.
CATGGGTGCGCTGCTTCCCCTATACCCAGAAGGCGAAACGAGGCAGCAGAATCCAGCTGGATTTGGTGATCACCAATCACTCGGCAAAGACGTACGAAGTGCAATGCTGCGCCCGGTTGCCCGAGCCATTTGGCGGCCAGCCCGCGCAGTGGGCCCAGGCGTCGGTTCCGGAAAAGGCGGAGAAATCGCTGCGAATGGAATTCCACGTTCCGCCCGCAGCTGCCACGGGGCGCTATGTAATTCCCCTGGATGTGGTTTTTGGCCCTTGGCGTCTGCCGGAATTTGCCGAAGCGATTGTGGACGTGGAAGAGTGAGATATGGGAACGGCTGGACAGACAGCGTGGACCCGCTAAACCGCATAGACAAAGTGGACTCGATTCAGCGCTTGGGCGTTTTGTTCTCCACTCCGTTCATGGTGTCTGCCCTGTCCAATTTTCTTTTCCTATCCTAGCCCGCCGCCGCAATCTGCTCGATCAACGCATCATCAATATCAAAGTTCGCGGCGACGCTCTGCACATCGTCGTGATCTTCGAGTGCTTCCATCAGTTTCAGCATGCGCTCGGCATCCTTGCCTTCGAGACGTTTGGTGGAGTTGGGAACGAGACGGATTTCCGCCGAGGCGATTTGGAAACCGGCTTTCTGAATGGCATCGCGCACGGCCTCGAAATCGGCGGGCGTGGTGGTCACTGTGAAAGCATCTCCCGTATTGAGGACGTCTTCCCCTCCGGCTTCGATCACCGCTTCCATGAGTTTATCTTCCTGGCTGGCGTCGGCGTTGACGATGATCTGCCCCTTCTTCTCAAACATCCAGGTGACGCAGCCGACGGCGCCCAAATTGCCGCCGTGTTTGGCCAGCAAGTGGCGGATTTCGCCGGCCGTGCGATTGCTGTTGTCCGTCATGCATTGGATGGCCAGAGCCACGCCGCCCGGACCGTAGCCCTCATACATGATTTCTTCATATTGTTGCCCTTCGATTTCGCCGGTGCCGCGCTTGATGGCGCCCTCGATATTTTTCAGCGGCATGTTGGCGGCGCGGGCCGCAGCGATGGCCTGTCGCAGCCGGGCGTTGCTGTCGGGATTGCCGCCCCCGGTTCGCGCGGCTACGGTGAGTTCCCGGATCAGCCGAGTGAAAATTTTCCCGCGCTTGGCGTCGAGCGCTGCTTTCTTGTGTTTGATCGAATGCCATTTGCTATGACCGGACATGATTGACCGCCTCCCTATCGTTAACTCATACTCTGGCAGATGGAGCGCCCTTGTCCCGCTCCCCTTCGATTGGGCGGGCGGGGGCACCCTTGCCGCGCACCGCCACGCTGCTCTGCCATAGGATTTCAGCAAAGAAAATGTATAGGCATGAGAGCCCAGCCTAACGATTTGTTTGAAAAAGTAACGCCGGTGCCATCGCGTGTCAATGCGAAAGCAGGAAATTTTCGCCGCTTTCGAGGCTTCAGATCAAATCATACCCGACGACAGCAGTACAGAGCCGGCGAAACTTGTTGACAAAAGTCCGGCCGTCGAAGCGTTTCTTACGCGGACGCTCCCGGCTTTGTCAGCGATTACCGCCAATGGTTCAAATCGGTCGCGCCCGATCTCGACCCGGATGCCACCGGTATCGGCTGGAACGACTATCGCTCGAAAGCCTACGCTCTGCCTGAACATTTGCACCTGACGCGATGGACAGCCGACCGTGCCGTCGAGTTTCTCGACTCATACGACGGCAATTCGCGTCGTGCCAAAATCAGTGTTCTTTCTTTTTGCTTGGCTCAGACCAGCCAGATAATCGGGCTTGTCTTTGACGAGAAACCGCGCACCTGGGCTTTGGCCGGGAACGACCGCAGATGCCTTTTGGGAAGATCAGCCAAAATTTGCACGATTAACGCCTTTAATTTCATTTGACCTTGGCGCACAGAAAGCCGATCTTCTTTGTTGGAAATGCGGAAGACATCAAAAACTATCCCTCATGCCGGAGGTGGGCCATGCGATTTGTTCATCTTTTTTCTTGCTCCGCCATTCTGCGTCCCTTTGCCGAGCCCTCGGCCCATGCCACGGCGCCGCACGTAGTCCTCAAAACCAACTACGGCGAAATCGAACTGGAGCTCGACCCGCTTCACGCACCGGCCACCGTCAAAAATTTCCTGCACTACGTGCGGTCGGGCCATTACGATGGCACGATTTTTCATCGCGTCATCGGCAACTTTATGATTCAGGGCGGCGGCATGACCGCCGACTTCCGGCAAAAACCCGCCGGTCCGCCCATCAAGAATGAATCCGCCAACGGGTTGCCCAACGTCCGCGGTTCCATTGCCATGGCCCGCACTAGTCTGCCCGACAGCGCAACCTGCCAGTTTTTCATCAATGTGCGCGACAATCCGTTTCTTGACGGTCAGCCGCAGAAACCCGGATACGCTGTCTTCGGAAAAGTCGTTGCAGGCATGGACGTGGTGGACAAGATCAAGACGGTGCCGACGCAAAAATACCGGACACCGGCGGGTGCTACCTTCGACGATGTCCCGGTCCAGCCCGTTGTAATCGAATCAGCGCGCGAAAAAACACGCTGAGAGCCAAACCTCAGAATTGCGAACGTCGTGGTTCTGCTCTCAGGTCGCGCGCGACCTGATTCGCCGCGAAATGTCCCGAACAACAGGCGCCGACAATGCCATGCGCCGGCCGCGTGTAATGGCCGCAGAAGTATAGCCCGCCAAGGACGCCCCGATTCGGCCAGCGCCACGGGCCCATCTGCGACGGCGTCGCTTCGAGCCCATACATGGCCCCCGCGCGGTTGCCTGTCCAGCGCTCGAGCGTCAACGGCGTGGCCGACTCTACAAACTCGATGCGGCTGCGAAGCGAAGGAATCCGGCGGCTCACCCGCTCGATCAGCCGTTCAGTCCACTCCTGCTTCATCCGGCGATAAGCGGCTTCGTCCTGATGCGTGCGGCATCGGGCAAACGGCGCATACGGCATGGGTGCAATGATTTTTGCCGTCGGCGATCCGGTGGTATTTTGCGCATCGGCGGCCTCCGGCAGGATTAGATGCAAAACGGATGCATCAGGGAATTCGCTGCGCGCGACGGTGCGATAGACGCTGCCAAGGTCGGTTGTTTCATAGATAGTGGTCAAAAAGAAGTTGTCGGGCGCTTCCGGCAGCGAGTTCAGCCCCAGATAAACCACAAACGCCGAGGCCGAATAGCGGCAAGCCGCCGCACGGCCCCGCGCCGCTTCGACAGCCGCAGAACCCGGCCCTTCCAGCAACGCCAGAGCATCGGCGGGGTTGAACGCGGCGATGAGGGCGCGTGCGGCGATGCGCTCGCCCGAGCGCAATCGCACCGCGCGAACCTGGCGTCCGTCGTGCTCGATAACTGCAAGGCCGTCGCCCGTCCGAATCTCGCCGCCCCTGGATTTGACGCACTCGGCAAAAGCGCGGGCCAGCCCCCCTAAACCGCCTGTCGGATAGAACAGCCCGCCGCGTTCGCTCTTATGCAGCATAGCAGCGGCGAACAAAAGCGATACTTCCTCTGGCGGAGCCGTCGCCGGAAAACTT
>JADFCW010000201.1 GCA_017161705.1 Candidatus Sumerlaeota bacterium
ACCCTTTGTTTTCCGTGCAATTCTGGCATATAATGTGCACACTGAGAAAGCGGGAAGGTGTGCAAGGAGGAAGACGTTGGCCAAACCGACCGTGAGCAAACCGCAGGAACTGGGCCGGATACTTGTCGCTCGGAACGAACTCGATCCCGACGATCTCGAGCGGGCACTTCGCGAGCATTATCAGACGGGCGAGCGGCTCGGCCAGGTTCTCATTAAGATGGGGCTGGCGACGGAGGAAACGATTCTCAAGGCTCTGGCCCAGCAGCTGGGGATGACCTATGTGCGGCTGAGCGATATGAGCATTCCGCGCGAGGTCATTCAACGGGTGCCCGCCAAAATTGTTACCCACTATCATCTGATGCCGCTGTCGCAAAGCGACGGGGTGTTCCGCGTGGCCGTGTCGGACCCTCTGGACATGCATACGCTGGACGACTTGCGTTTGGTGCTGGCCAGCGATGTCGAGCCGGTCATTGCCACGCGCGACGAGATCGAAAAGGCCATCAAACGTTACTATGGCATCGGCGCCGAAACAGTGGAGGGGATGATCAACGGCAAGAGCGAGAGTATCGAGGTGGAGCGCGAGAGCGAGGTCACCGATCTCGAAGCAAGCGAAGAGGACGCCTCGATCGTGCGGTTTGTCAATCAGGTGATCACCGAGGCGCTGGCCAGCCGGGCGACGGACATTCATGTGGAGCCGATGGAGCACGACCTTCGCATCCGTTACCGCATTGACGGAATGCTCTATGAAGCGGCGGTGCCGCCGAATCTCAAACGGTTCCAGTCGGCGATCATCTCGCGCATCAAGATCATGGCGGACCTGAATATTGCGGAGCGCCGGCTGCCGCAGGACGGCAAAATCAAACTGAAAATGGGGGAGCACGACTACGACCTGCGTGTCTCGACCATGCCGACCCCTTACGGCGAAAGTATCGGGATCCGCATTTTGTACCGCGAGGCGGAGTTGATCAATCTGGAGCGGCTCGGACTGGACGAGTTCAATCTGGCCATTCTGCGGCGGATGATCACGCGGCCGTACGGGATCATTCTTAACACAGGCCCGACGGGCAGCGGCAAGTCCACGACCCTGTATGCCGCCCTCAGCGAGATCAACAAGGTGGACGTCAAGATAATCAGCATCGAAGACCCGATCGAGTATCGGATGGCCGGGGTCACGCAGGTGCAGGTCAATCCGGTGATTGATCTGACGTTCTCGCGGATTCTGCGGAGCATATTGCGGCACGACCCGGATGTGATACTGGTCGGCGAAATTCGCGACACCGAGACTGCCGAGATTACGATCCGGACGGCGCTGACCGGCCATCTGGTCTTTTCGACGCTGCACACCAACGACGCGTGCGGAGCCGTTACGCGCCTGCTCGATATGGGCATCGAGCCGTTTCTGGTTGCTTCCTCGTGCATCGGGTTCATCGCGCAACGCCTTGTGCGGCTGTTGTGCAATCACTGCAAGGCGCCGACAACGATTCCCGACGAGATGTTGCAGCATCTGCGGATTTCGCGCGAGGAGGCGGCACAGGCGCACATTCACCGCGAGGTGGGGTGCGAAAAATGCCGCTATACCGGGTTTCACGGCCGCACGGCGATCTATGAAATCGTGTCGGTCAATGAAAGTCTGAAGCGGCTGATTGTGGAGCGCGCGCCGGCCAACGTGCTGCGCAGGGATGCGCTCAAGCACGGCATGAGACCGATTCGCGAGGACGGCTGGCTAAAGATCAAGAAGGGGATGACTACGCTCAATGAAGTGCTGCGCGTGACGATGGAAGAAGAATTTGATGTGAAAGAAGAATAGGGAAAAAACCGAAGAAGAAACCAGGAGAATGGACAGAATGGACAACGAAACGGGCTGTCTATGATTTCGAGGGCGTCCATGTCGTTGCTTATTCCTTTTTAGCGCTGCCAATGCCAACATTTAGCTATCGAGCCAAAGACGCAAAAGGCGAAACCATCGCGGGGACAATGGAGGCCGACGGACCGCAAGCGGTCACCGCCCGCTTGCAGGCGATGGGCTACTTTCCGCTGCAAATCCGCGACGAGACGCAGGCGCGGAAGGCCAGCGGCGGATTGTTTCTCAACCTGCGCCGGGGCCGAATTCGCACGAGCGATCTCACAACGTTCAACCGCCAGCTGGCCGACCTTTTGGGGGCGGGCATCACACTGGTCAAGGCCCTCAACGTTATTGTCTCGCAAACGCCGTGCGAGGCGCTGCGCGAGATCATCAATCAGGTCATGACCGATGTGCAGGGCGGCGACACGCTGGCCAAGGCCATGGCGAAACATCCGCGCGCGTTTTCCAAACTCTATGTGGCCATGGTGCGCGCGGGCGAAACCGGCGGGATGCTCGAAAACGTTCTGGCACGCCTGGCCGATTTCGCCGAGGCCGAGCAGGAACTCAAGGGCCGCGTGCAGACCATGCTGATTTATCCGGTCATTATGGTTTTTGTGGGCATTGCCGCTATCGCCGTGCTGATGACGGTGGTCATGCCGAAAATCACCCGGATTTATCAGGACATGAATCAGACGTTGCCGGCGATCACTCAGGCGCTCATTTCGATCAGCAATTTTCTCGGGCAATACTGGTGGGCCGTCCTTGCGGGTGTCGGCATGCTGGTTGTTGCCGTGTGGCGTTATATGAAAACACCGGAAGGCAAGACGTTGATAGATACCTGGATTCTCCAGGTGCCGGTGTTGGGCACGGTGGTGCAGAAACGCGAGATTGCGCGATTTGCCCGGACGTTTGGCGCACTGCTGCGCAACGGCGTTTCCATTCTGCCGGCCCTCGAAATTGTGATCGAGGTGATGAGCAACTTTGTCGTGCGGCGCGAAGTGGCGCTAATTCCGCAGAACATCAGCCAGGGCGCCGGTGTGGCCAAGCCGCTGCGCACGAGCAAGGTCTTCCCGGCGGTGGTGGTTAATATGATTGCTATCGGCGAAGAGACAGGTCGGCTGCCCGACGTTCTCGAACGCGTCGCCCGTTCGTATGAAGTCGAAGTGGATCGGTCGGTGCGCGCACTGGTCTCGTTGATCGAGCCTTTGATTATTCTGACCATGGGCCTGGTCGTCGGATTCATCGTAGTCGCCATGCTGTTGCCGATTTTCGCCCTCGACCCCAGCCAGGGTGCATGAGCAGGGCAAGAAAAAGGAAACCGCAAAGAAAACCAGAAAATGCGGAAACAAACACGAGAGTGTCCATGTCGCCGATGCCGTTGCTAGCGTTTCTCTCGAGCGCGGGCCTTTCGCCGCGCCGGCGCGGCATGACCCTGCTCGAAATCACCGTGGCGGTTACGGTCATTGCCGTCATGATCGCCGTGGTGGTGCCGAATTTCGGACCGGCGCGCCTCAAGGGACAGTTGCGAACGTCGGCCCGCAACCTGGCGGCCATGATTCGCTATGCGCGCGGCGAGGCGATCTATGGGCGGCACCTGGTCAAACTGCGCATGGATGTGCGAAACGGCGCGTATCGCTTCGATCGGATGACTGACGGGAAACCGGCCAGCGAGCGCGAGCCCGACGCCATCGAGCCGGTGGAGATGATCCGGCGGCTGCATGAAAAAGTCTATTTCGACCGCGTCGTTCTTTACGAAGGCGCTGACAAAGTGCGCAACGACATCGTGGTGCTGGAGTTCACGCCGCGGGGCACGTGCACGCCGGCCACTATTGTGCTGACCGACGCCAAGGGCAAGAAAATGACTATTGATGTTTTTGGCATCACCGGGGCCGTTGAGGTCTATGCCGGCGAGCCGCCGGAATGAGCCGTGGGAGAAAGGTCCATTTCCACCATGCTGTTTCTATCGTCCAGATTGTCTTCTTTTCGCGGCTGTCCGTGCGCGGGGCATGATGTTTTTTCTCCGTCCGGGCGCCGCGCAAGCCGCTCTTTTGTCCTGCTCGAAATCATCCTCGCCACGCTCCTTCTGGGCACCGCACTAACGGCCATGCTGCGGTGTTTCACCAGCGGGCTGAGCGCGATCAGCCGCGACCGCCGTGTGACGCAAGCCACGCTCTTGGCCCAGGGCCTGCTCGATGATTTCGAGATCGAAGCGCCCGAAACCGATCATGTCGAGGGCAATTTCGGACCGGATTTTCCCGGCTTCAGCTATACGGCTGACTTTACACCGGTCGAGGTAAAATACCACAGCCTCGAGCTTCGGCTGGCGCGGAAGGAATTTGAACCCCTGCGCCAGGTGGAAATCGCGGTGTTCTATACGGCGCCTTCCACCGGCAAAGTCTCGCAGGTTCTTCGCGTCACGACCTATCTGACGGGCATCGAGAAGTTTTCGCCGCGGACGAAATCATGGACCGGGATGTTTTGAGGCAAAGCATGAAACTGCTCGGACAGGGTGGGCAAGGTGGGCTGGTCGGACGAGTCGGAGCCGTCGGACGAATCCGGCGGGTTTGCCCCGTCGTCCCCGCCCGCTGCCTCGCTGGCTTCACGCTTCTGGAAATCATGGTGGCCGTTACTATTTTCGGGATTCTGACACTTGCGGTCTATAGCACATTTCGGATCGGATTGAAATCCTATGAGTCGGGCCGGCAGCAGATGGAAATCAATCAGACGGCGCGGGCGGTCTTCGAGCTTATTGGCCGCGATCTGCGCGCACTCTACTATTTGACGCCGCGGGAGTATAATCAGGACCTTGTGGCGGTGCAACGCCAGCGCGACTTGCTGAAAATGCAACAAGGGGGGCATCTGACACCGGGCCGCGCGCCCGCCGCCCAAAAAGAGAAAGACAAGGAAGAGCCGCCGCTTCCGGGGATTCCGATTGACCTGACTATTGTCGGTGTGGACGGGGGCGACCTGGACTCGCTGACTTTTGTCTATAAGCAGACCGACTGGGGGGGAACGACGCCGGTCGAGCCCTGGGCGCTGGCCCGCGTGAAATACTTCGTCGAGAACGGCATTTTGTTTCGCAGCGAAGGACCGGTCTTTGTCGAAAAAATCCCCAGGTTTCAGCATCAGCCGATCTTTGTGGCCGCGGGAGGCGCCGCGCCATCCGGCTTGCTCGAACCGGAACCGGCGCAGACAGCCGAAGAAGCGGACGAGTATCTGAAAGGCCAGCCCCGCGAAATGGTCGCCCGCAATGTTCTGGCCTTCGACCTCCACTATGGCTACTGGACTGACGAAGGATGGTTCGAGGCGCCGGAATGGATCGCCCACGAGCGGCGTTTCCGCAATACGCCGATGGAAATTGATCCAAACGATCCGAATGCCCTGTTTCTGCGAATCCGCGAAATGAACCGACCTACCGACGATATCCCTGCGTATATCAGCATGACACTGACGCTGGGATACGGACAGGACGCAAGCCGGACGCGGGTATTCCGGTCGCGGTTTCGCCTGATGGTTTCTTCGGAAACTTTCGAGCCGATGCCGAACATGCTGCCGCGCGTAGGCGACTTTCCCCCGGGGATGTTTCCGCAGGCCACGCCGTTCGGCGCCCTGCCGGGAATCCGGCGATAGTGCTGACGGGACGGGTGCATAAGCGCGGATGAACCACTTGGAATGCACAACGGATTTCAGCGAATGAAAAGCGTCTTCCAAACAGGCAAAACAGCAAGTCAAACGAGCGGGGGCGTTCGCGCCGTTCGGCCGCGCCTGCGGCCATTGGTGCGGTGGCGGCGACTCCGTCGCGCGGCCATTCTCGTTCTGACTCTTTGGATGATTGTCGTGCTGGGTATGATCAGTGCTTCGATGCTCGAAGAGACCCATTTGGAACTGCGTCTGGCGCAGTTTCAGCGCGAGGATTTCGAGGCGCTGTGTCTGGCGCGCGCGGGACTGGCCAAAGCGATCGCGGACCTGCGCAACGACCTGGAAATGGACCGCGAGCGACAGTCCGAAATGTTCGACGCCCTCGGCGATGTCTGGGCCCGCGGCGACGAAGGCAAACTAGGCCGCAACAATGAAGGCATCGAGATGGGCCGCGGCCGTTTCTGGGTCTGGATCGAGGATGAAACGGCAAAACTGGACCTCAACACCGTGGCAATGAATCATATCATGCTTCAGGCTCTGCTGCAAGAGGTGGGCTTGAAGCCGAAAGAGGTGGCGGAAGTGGCCGCCGCTATCCTCGACTACCGCGATCCCGACGATATGTGCAACCTGCCGCCGGGTACGGGCAAGGAAGACGAGTATTACTCGAAACAGCGGCGGAGGTCTGACCACGCAGACAGCGAAGGCGGCCCGAAGGAGCGGCTGACCTATCGCTGCAAGAACGACCGGTTCTCGACCGTCGAGGAGCTGCTTTACGTTCACGGTGTCACGCCCACGATGTACTACGGAGTGGACCCGGAAAAAGAAGAAATCCCGGACCCGATTCGGCAAACGCTGGCGCGGTTGGACGAAGCAAGGCCGGCGCGCTCGCGCGAGCGCACGATCGGCCTGCGCGATCTGGTCGCTGTTCGCAATGCCCCGACGGTGAATATCAATACGGCGCCCGCCGAGGTGCTGCGGGTGGTTCTGCGCGCAGCCACGCAGGACCCGAAAATGTCCGAGCAGATTGCCAACAACATTGTTCTGATGCGCAAGCCCGACGCCCGCGGCAATTACTCGAACGAAGGGGCGTTCAAAAACGTGGCGGAGCTGGCCAAGGTTGCCGGCATGCCGGTCAATCTGATCCCGCAGCTGATGACGGTGGCCCCTTTGTCGGTTCGCTCCGACCATTACCGCATCTGGTCGTTGGGGGAATCGGGAAAGAGCCGGCGATTGATCTGCGCGGTGGTGCATCGCAATCTGGAGGTGTATCAACCGGAGCAGCTGTTCCAGTTATATGAGAGCGGGGCGGTGCGCGCGCGTCTGGCCGAGCGCTTTTACCGCCGATACGGTCGGGATCGAAATCCGATCGAACAATTCACAGTCCGGGTGGTGCAATGGCAGGAATACTGAGCGAAGCAGCGGGCGGCGGACACGGCGCCGTCCGTGCGGCAATCGAGTTTTTTGACCGCGGAGCACGGATCGCCGTTCTCCAGCGAGGGAAGACACGGCTGACCGTCGCGGACTTGATCGAAGTCGAGTTTCCGGTTCCGCCGGAAGGGCAAATCGTTCCGCCGGCGGCGAAGGCCGCCGCCATTCGGGATGCGTTGCGTTCGCACGGTTGGAAACTGCGGAGCATGGCGCTGGTGCTGCCCAAGAACGTGGTCACGCTGCGGCTGGTCACGCTGCCTTCGACGCATGACGACGAGTTGGCGGAAATGGCGCGCTTCGAGGCGCAGAAACACATCCCGTTCAACGTCGAGCGGCACGTCATCAGCCACGCCGTGCTGCGCAAGGAGGGCGTTGAGGGAAGTTTGGTTCTGATTGCCGCCGTGGACCGCGCGGCGCTTGAAGACCCGATGGCCGTCTGTCGGGAGGCACGAATCGAGCTGAGCACTGCACGCGTTTCCTCGTTATCGCTGGCCGAAGCTCTGCTTCTCGACCCGCCGGCCGGCTATGCCGAGCAGACCTACGCGCTGGTCAATCTTGGCGGGTCTACCATTGACATCACGATCATCTCGAACGGGATCGTTCGATTTACCCGCAGCGGGACGATGGGGATTTCGCGCATTGCGCCGGTGCTGGAAGAAGCGGCGGGGTCGCGGGCGGCGTTGACGCGCGAGCGGCTGGGCGGCCTCGACGCGCTATCGCCGGAGGCATTTTTCGAGCGGAAGGGCAGACCGCGTCGCCGGCCGGTCTCGACCACCTATACTGTGGATGACTTTCTCGAAGAAGAGGCGGAGCCGCACGCGCCACCTGCCGTCCCTGCGGCCTCGGAACAACCTGAGGAACCCGCGGGCAGTCCGACCGGCCCAGCCGGAGAAGTGACCAACTGGCTCAACCGGATTGTGCAGGAGATTCAGCGCACCCAGGCTTTTGCCGCGCGCGAGTTCGATTGCCCCGAGGTCGGGGCTGTGTATCTGGCCGGACTGGGCTCGTATATTGCCAATATGGACAAGTATCTCGAACAGGCCATGCGCTGTCCGGTGGCGCTGATACAAATTCCTGGCACGGTGGATTTTGCGGCGCCGAAAAATCGCGACCTGCGCGGGGCCTGGCGCGAGTTCGCCGTGGTCGCCGGAGCCGTCGCCGGCACAGCCATGCCGGCGGTCAATCTGCTGCCGCCGGAATACACCGAGGGCCTTGCACGGCGCAAACGCCGCCGCTCGTTGGCCGTCAGCGGCGTCCTCGTGCTGCTTCTGCTCATGCTGAGCAGCGCATTCGGTGCGCGTTGGTTGCATAACCAGCGCCGGGACCTCGAATATCTTCAGAAGCGGAACAAAAACCTTGCGCCCAAGGTCAAGGAGCTCAGCGATAAGCAGCGGCGACTCGACATCGTCAAAGATGTTGTCGAAGACCCGCGGTCGGCGGGTGCCGTTCTCGAAGCCATTTGCAAGATTGACATGGTGGCCAAGCGCGTCATCGCGCTGACCGAATATCATTATATCAAGGGCAAAGGAGTGATTTTGACGGGCCACGCGGTGGGCAATCCGGGGGCGGGGACCTTCGGTGCGGCGGAGGTGGAGAATTTCCGCGCGGCGCTGGAGAAAACCGGCATTTTCAAAGGCGGCATCACGATCAAGTCGCGGTCGCCGTTCCGCCTACCGGGCAATCGGCCGGAAGTGCAGAAATTTGAGTTCGATTGCGTGTTCCTGAAGGAAGCAGCAAAATAGCAGCGGCGGAGTTACGTTTGCAGACTGACGATCGGAAGCAAGGAGACTCATGATGGCGTTCACCATGACGCGTCGGGAACGGACCTTTCTCATTCTTACTGTCGCGCTTGCGGCATTCGCGGCACTCTACTATCTCGGACTGGAGGATCAGCTCAACGCGCTGGCCGACCAGCGCGAGCAGCTGAGGGTCGAGATGGAGACTTATCGGAAATTCCGAGAGGAACTGCGCCGGAAAGAAAAAGTGGACGGCGAATACGCCGCCATCGAGCGCATGTATTCGATCAACGACCAGGGCAGCAGTCAGTTCACCGGCAGCGTCGAGAGCGCCTTTGCAGCCATTGGCATGGCCCGGCCGCAGTTCCGACCGCCCGAAGAAGCGCCCATGGAGGGCAACGCCGAACTGGGCTACGTCAAGTTGCACATTACGTGCGAGGGCGATGTAGAGAAAGTCGTGCAGATGTTGAACTTTTTCGACAAGCAGGCCATTCTGGTCGAGGAACTGCACCTGACCTCCTTTCTCGACAGTCCCCGCATCAATATTGACGTGACCGTGTCTCAGATCGTCAAAGTGCCGCCGGAGAAACAGGAAGAATGGAGACGCAAGGGCGTCAAAGCCACGCGCCGCATTCGCGAACGCGAGCCGATGGGACTGTGAAAAGAATGGTGAACTAAAGGATGATGGATGGAGAACGGAACAGGGCAGAAATCGCGGGCGAGATTTCGCCGCTCAGGAGCGCGGCAAGAAAAACGGCGCAAACCATTTCGATAATCCAAATCTGGAGAGAGTCTCATGGCTAGACAAGACCTGATCATCAACGGCGTGTTGCTGGCGGCGATTCTGGGTGTTGCTTACCTGTTCGCCTCGTATGAAATGGAGCGGAAACGATCGGGCGACCTCGAAGCGCAGTTGCTCAAGGAAGAAGATATTGTGCCTACGGAAACCGGCGCCGTACGGCCTGCGATCACGCCCGTGGACCGCGCGCTGGTCGCCGAGATCAATCCCTTTCGGACCATTATCACGCCCACTCCGACCCCGACGCCTACGCCACCGCCTACACCCACACCGTTGCCGATCAATTTGGCCCTTGGCCAATATCAATTGGTTATGCTCGATCCCCCGCGCAGCGTAACGCTGCTGGATCCGAAGACGCAGCAGCAGTTTGAATGGCTCGTGGGGCAGACGCGGCGGATCAACGTGGGGGCGCAAAGTCTTGACGTTACCCTGCAATCGGTGGATCCGAACGAGTTCAAAGCAATCTTTGTCGCTCCCAATAATCAGACTTTTCCGTGGGGGTTCTTTGGAGCGGGAAAGTGATGGAGGTTGTGGGGGGGTAGCGGGAGGTGGGTAGCGCGAGGGGAGTGGCGCCCGGTTACACGTGGGCGGCGGGTGGTGAGAGGAGCATCATCGGACAGCGAGAAAAGGTCTGACCGCGGCAGGATGTTTTGGACTGCGTGCAGTCCTGGCGCTTTGCTCTAACCGCAGGTCTTTTCGGGTAAACGATGTCTTGAACGGTTAGAGGAAAAATGGAGCGCATGGGTGTATGTTATTAAAACAAAGCGGCAGCATGGCTGCCGCAATCCAAAATAAAGCGGCAGCATGGCTGCACGCACTCCAAAAACAAAGCGGCAGCATGGCTGCACGCACTCCAAAACAAAGCGGCAGCATGGCTGCACGCACTCCAAAAACAAAGCGGCAGCATGGCTGCACGCACTCCAAAATAAAGCGGCAGCATGGCTGCACGCAGTCCAAAATAAAACAGGGTTTTGCGATGTCAGGAGAGCCGGGCAGGGAGAGATCGAGAGGGAGTTTCCACTTGCAAGTCGTGTGCGGGCTTCGCTAGGAAACAAAAGCGGTGGGGAATGCTGATGGTGCAAATTCGCCTCAAGCGCTCGTTGGATAAACAAGGAGTATCTGCGGATGAAGAATCAAACATATGATGAGGCTGGGCTAGCGGGTCTGCGATGGGCTGTCCGTGCGGCCTTGACAGCGGTGTTTGCGACCGGCATTCTATGCAGCCCCTCGGCCCAAACACCCGCACCGCCGACCGGCGCTCCCCCGGACGCGACGGCATCCGCACCGACTGCCGCACCTCCAGTTGTTCCGTCCGGTCCGCCGCCGGTCACCTCCGGGGCGCCTGCTGTTCCCGAAACCACGACCGGCCCGATCCGGCGCTATTCCCCTGATGGCAAGCCGCTGGTCAATTTTGCCATGCCGCCCAATACGCCCATCGAGCAGGTGCTGGCGATGATTCGAACCCAGACGGGCGTGACGGTGACGGCCCAGGGTGCGGCCAAAGGCCAACCGGTTGCCGCCCCGCAATTCAAGGATGTCACGCTCGAAGACGCATTGAAGACCATTTCAACGCCGCGCGACTGGGTCTTTTACAAGGAGCGCAGCACCGGAAACTATGTCGTCTGCGATAAGCCGTATTATGAACAGAACGTGCTCAAGCAAAACGTGGTGCAGCGTG
>JADFCW010000021.1 GCA_017161705.1 Candidatus Sumerlaeota bacterium
AGACCCGCGTTGGCGGGGGTTTTGGGTGGCAGTTTAGGCAAACGAACTGCTCCATGGGAGTGAAAGCAGTCGGCAAACTGAAGTTTGAACTACGAACGGCACGCTGAAGCGTGAACTACGAGCAGCAAACTAAAGTTTGAACTACGAGCAGCAAACTAAAGTTTGAACTACGAACGAGAACTGCGCGCAGTGTGATCTCCATTCCCATTCCATTCCACTGGAGGAGCGGCTTTGCCGGTGCTGCAAGTCCAGCGTTGTCTGGCTTTCCGCGCAACATAAAAAACTCTGCGGCGCAAAACGGGCTACTTCGAGCGCAGCGACTCGATTTCCGCCCGCAACCGCTCGTTTTCGGCCTCGAGGGCTTCGATCCGGCGGTTCATCTCCGTCAATAGCCGAACGGTCTCGCTGTTGAAGTAGTTTTGTTTGGCCAGCACGCCGTCGGTGTACTTGCGGATCCAGAAGCGCGAGAATCGCTTGGCCAGCGTGATGAAAAAGCCCGCCACCGGCCGATGCGAAACAATCGGCTCGCCTTCGAGGTCCATTCGGCCGGCCATCTGGAGGAGGGCCAGATGATCGGCGAGGTTGCGGCTGGAGTCCGAAAGCGGCAGCGGCTCGGCGCCCTGCGCGAGAAAAGCATCGTAGCGGATGAGACGCGCGCGTTTCTTTTCGGCGATGCTTTGCCGAATGCGGCACATGATCTCTTCGACGTTGATTGACGGATCGCGGATTTCAATGGCATCGCCGCCCAACGAGGCGGGATGCAGTACGGGGGCAGCAGCCTCGGCCATGGTCGTCACCTCTTCGACAGGATCAGCGTTCGCACGAGCTTGAGCGTCCCCGGCGCTTTGGGGACTGTGATGGCGAATTCAATACGGCCCGCTCCCTGCGATGTCAACGAAACATTTCCCGCGAGTTTTTTGGCGGATTCGTTTGTCGTCCGGTTTTTCACTTGACGCCCAAAGGGCTCTTTGCTTGGAAAACCGCATTGATCGCTCGGATGGGCGACTCTATGGACCTCAAACCTCTCGTTCAACTCTGCCTAAAATCCAACGCTTCGGACGTTCATTTGGGGGAGGGCCATCCGCCGTATCTGCGGATAGACGGTATACTGCGGCCCGTCCAGATGACCCCGTTCGACGGGACCGTGATGCGCCAGGTGTTTCAAACCTTGGCAGGACGCGAGGAATTTGCCCAGAAGCTCGAATCGCGCCGGGCCGTGGACTTCGCCTGGCAGCCCGTTCCCGAACTGCGCTTTCGCGTCGTGGCCTACTACGAGCGCGACCGGCTGCGCATTACCATGCGCGCCATTCCCATCCGCATCCCCACTATCGAGGAGTTGGAACTGCCGGAGACGATCCGGAAAATCGCCGACTTTCCGCGGGGGCTGGTGTTGGTCACCGGCATGACGGGCAGCGGCAAGTCCACGACAATGGCGGCCATGCTCGATCATATCAATAACACTTATTCCCACTGCATCATCACGATTGAAGACCCGATCGAATACGTTCACGAGAACAAGAAGTGCGCGATCAGTCAGCGCGAAGTCGGGCGCGACGTTTCGGATTTCACCAGCGGCCTGGTGCAGGCGATGCGGCAGGACCCTGACGTGCTGCTGATCGGCGAAATGCGCGATCCGGAGACGATGAAAGTCGCCCTGCAGGCCGCCGAGACGGGCCATTTTGTTCTCAGCACACTCCACACGGCCAATGCTACGCATTCGCTCGAGCGGATCATTGCGAATTTTCCACAGACCGAGCACGACCTGATCCGCGACATGCTGGCGAGCAACCTCAAGGCGGCCATTGGCCAGCGGCTGGTGAGGCGTGCCGGCGGCAAAGGCCGGGTCGCGGCGCTGGAGATCATGATCGTCGAATCGTCCATTCAAAAAATGATCCGCGAAAACCGCATTCACGAGGTCGGCGCCGTCATCAAGAGCCGCGAACAGGGGATGCAGACGTATGATCAGGCATTGGCCGATTTGGTGCGGGCCCAAAAAATCACCGATGAAGAAGCCGTGGCCAATTGCGACGATGAGTTTGCCTACAAACGGGCGGTGAAAGGCGTGGCCGCGACAGGAGACCGCGGGGGAATCATTGCGGGATTCTAGCATTTTGGATGGTGGATTGCACGATGGACTGCACTGCTCTTGCACGCGGGGGAACCTCGGATATTTATGGCGGGTGAATTGGAGTCCCCGTTTCAGCGGGCAAAAACGACGTGCTAACGCATGAACGGCAAAGCGGAGAAGGGTCATGAAAGGCAAGATGAAAACCGGCATTGCGGGATTGGACGCCCTTCTCGACGGCGGTTTCCTGTATCACAACGCCATACTGCTGAAGGGGGCGCCGGGCGCTGGCAAAACCACGCTGGGCTTTCAGATCCTCCGCAACGGCATTCTGCATTATGATGAACCGGGCCTCGTGGTGTCGTTCGATCAGTTTCCGCAACAGTTCCATCGCGACATGGAGAGTTTCGGCTGGAACGTCGCCGAACTGGAAGCCGGCGGGAAATTCAAGACGCTGTTTATCTCGCCCGAAGACCTTGCCGCCGTTGCCGCCCATCATGAAAGTCTTTTTCTCGGCCGTGTGCAGCAAGCCGCCGAAGAGATCGGAGCCGTCCGCGTGCTGGTCGACAGCGTCAGCCACGTCAAGCGCGTGACCAACGATCCCATGCGCCAGCGCACGCTTCTCATGGGTGCGATCAACGAAATCAAAGCGATGGGCCTGACTCCCCTTCTCACGGCGGAACTGGGTAGCCGCGCCGACGACCTTATTGATTTTGAAGAGTATGTCGTGGACTGCGTTGTCCTCCTCGATTTGCTTCTGCGGCCCGGGCAGCCCCTGCCCGAACGCACGATCGAGATTCGCAAGGCGCGCGGCCAGAATTGCCTCGGCGGCAAACATCCCTTCAAGTTCACTCCGGCTGGCATCGAGGTTTTTCCCCACTGCGTGCCGTCGCCGATGGGACTGGAAGATCTTGCCGACCGTCCGCTGGCCAATGTGTCGAGCGGAATTGCCGGACTGGATCGCGTGCTGCAGGGCGGCTTTACGGCCGGCGTGCCGTCGCTGGTGGCCGGGGTCTCGGGCACTTACAAAAGTACCATGCTGGCGCATTTTCTCGCTGCAGGGGCGGCAGCCGGCGAGCCGGGTCTGCTCATTTCGTTCGAAGAACCGCCGCAGTATTTTATTCAGGTTATGCACCAGCGGGGCATCCCGTTGGAGGGTGCGGTCCGAAACGGCCTGCTGCATCTGTGGCACCGCGTTCCAAAGGGCACGACGCTCGACGAGCTGTATTATCAATTGCAGGGCGCAATCGAACGGTACTCGATCCGCCGTGTGGCCATAGACAGTCTGAACGATTTCGAACGGTGCGTTCCCGAACCGGCGCGGTGCAAGGATTATCTGATCTGGTTCAACGACCTGTTGATGCGGCGTGGCATTTCGGCGCTGTGGACGCAGAAGATAGACCGGCTGTCGGACCGTTCGCCCATCGGCGACATCCGATGTCTGTCGCAGTTCGACACGGTAGTCTATCTGGGACAGGTCGAGATCGAAAGCGAGTTGCGCAAGGTGGTTTCGATTCTGAAGCGGCGCGGGGCGAAATGCGAGGGCGACCTACGCGCCATAGATTGCGGGCCGCGGGGCCTCGTGGTCTCGGACAAGTTTCTCGGTCTGTCGGGCATTCTCGAAGGCTCGCCCCGCGGGCAGTACAAGAAGACGGTCGAGGAGTTGCTGCAGCCGGTGATTTCGGCGCGCGACTTTGTCAGGATGGCCCGCAGCGAACAGGTCCCGCCCGCCCAACGCGCTGTGCTCTACGACAACATCGAGCAACTGCTGGATCAACTCGACCAGCGGTTGCGCGAGCATTTTGGAATAGAAGAAACCGAATCCTGAGCAGAGAACCATGGCAAAAATCCTGATTGTCGAGGACAACGAAAGCATCCGCACCATTGTTCGCATGGCATTGGAAATGGGCGAACACGAGGTGGTCGAAGCCGCCGACGGCCGGGAAGGCCTGCACATGCTGCAGACCAATCCCGACTGCGCATTGGTTATAACCGACCTGGCCATGCCGGTCATGGACGGCTACGCAATGATCGCCCGAATCCAGGCCGATGCGGCATTTGCGAAAATTCCGGTAATCGTGTTGAGCGCGGAAAAAGATGCCACCGCGGCGCTCGACCGCGGGGCAGTTCGTTTGATCCGCAAACCCTTTTCACCGATCGAGCTTCTTGAAACCGTGAGCCGTGTCCTGGAAGCATGATCGGATTCCGCTGCCGGGGGCCCTTCTCCTGACCGAAATAGTGGACTGTGGCGGTGGGATTTCCCGCTCGATCCTGCCTTAATGGTCGGGGTGGGACCCGACTCTCCCCGTATTCAATCCATTGGCTTGGGTAAGAATCTGCAAAAGCGCCCGTGCCAACCGCCACCCGGTTTCTTTCCTTGACTTTGCCTATGCTTTTGTGAGAAAAAGCCTTTGGAAAGTAAAGCCATACAGAGAATTGGAGAAAGCATGAGATCGCTACACCAACGCGAGGTCGCGCATCCCTTCCGTATGTTTCGCGCGTTTTCATTTCTTATGGCAGCCATTCCGGCTCTTGCCCTGCCTTTGGAAATCGCTGCGGCCCAGGTGCAAGTGCTCCGCGAGCATGGTCAAATCGGCGGCTGGTCGTGGTCGGTTACGTGTGCAGGCTCGTATGCCTATCTTGGCGTCGGCCCCAACCTGACAATCCTGAACATCAGCAATCCGTCAGCTCCGGTTCGCGTCGGCCAGTTGCGGCTGCCGGAACTGATCGGCGGCATTCAGGTCGTCAACAATGTGGCCTATGTGACCGCCGAGGGCGCAGGTCTGTTTTGCATAGATGTCAGCAATCCCACGCAGCCGCAGATTCTCGGTTCGCTGAATTTAGGCCGCGGTGTCTGGAATCTGTCCGTAGTCAATAACATGGCTTATTTGGCTTCCGGTACTGCCGGCGTGTTTGTTGTGGATGTCAGCAACCCAACCCAGCCGCGATTGCGCAGCGTGTGCGACACCGCCGGCATCGCCAACGGTGTCTATGTCGCCGGCACGCGGTGCTATGTGGCCGACGGCGGCTGGCTGCGTATTCTCAATGTGGCCAGTCCCAGTTCGCCGACCACTGTGGGCAGCATTCGGACTGCCGGTGTCGCCCGCAAGGTTTTCGTTTCGGGCACTACGGCTTATGTCGCCGACGGGAGATATTTTACCGGCTCAACGATGAGCGGCGGCTTGGCCATTATCAATGTGGCCAACGCTTCGTCGCCGACCACGCTCTGTAACTACCAGTTTCCGGGCAACGCCGTGGCCGTCCGCGTAGTCAACAATATTGCGTATGTCGCCGACCAAGACGGCGGACTTCGGATAATCAACGTCAGCAATCCTTCGTCGCCGACTCTGCTCGGCGCATCGGCCCCTCTGGACGGCCCCGAGGATGTGTTCGTCCACAGCGGACTGGTCTATGTGGCCTCCGATCGAGGCGGTCTGTATATTATCAATGCGGCCACACCCTCCAATCCGATCATTCGCTCCAACTACCGCCCGGCGCCCATCGGCGCCAATTCCGTTGTGGTCAACAACAACCTTGCTTACGTGGGAGATTATGGCTCGAGGCTGCACATTCTGGACGTTGCCGATCCGACGCTGCCGACCATCCGGTGCTCGTATGACGTTGGCGGCTCGGCGGGCAATCTCTTTCTGGCCGGAACGACCGCCTACGTCAGCACGTTCGAGAACGGTCTGAAAATTGTCAACGTGAGCAATCCTTCGTCGCCTATTCTGCGCTGCGCCTATCGCACATACGGCGATGCTGTGGACGTGCAAGTCGTGGGCAACCTGGCCTATGTTCTCAATCAAGGCTGGGGGAATACGTGGAAGGGCCTTCAGATTCTCAACGTTTCCAACCCGTCGTCGCCGACGGTTCGTGGCTCTATCGCACTACCCCAAGTGCCCTATGGAGTGCACGTCGTCGGCACAACAGCCTACATTGCAAATGGAACCAGCGGCGTGGTGACGGTGAACGTGGCCAATCCAGCGGCGCCGGTCATTCAAGGACGCACGCGCGGTCTGACGAGCTCTTTGGATGTGACGGTGCTGGGCAATTGGGCTTTTGTGGCCGGAGGGATTTGGGGGATTTCGGTGGTGGACGTCAGTCAACCGACATCGCCGACGTTGCGCCATCGCTATATAACTTCCGGATATGCCAAAGCAGTCTTCCGCTCCGGATCGCTCCTTTACGTGGCTTGCGACACCGATGGGATCGTGGTGCTGGATGCCAGCAATCCGACCTCGCTGACGCTGCGGGCAATCGGCCGGACCGCTGGAGCCGAGGCCGAAAATGTTTTTGTCCAACGCGGCATGATTTATGCCGCAGTCAACGGCGGCGGATTCTGGGTCATGGAATACGGCAACGGCGCGCCGCGAATCCAGAACGCCACATACAACGACGCGAACGTGAATGACGCCGTGGATGCCGGCGACCAGCTGGTTCTGACTCTCGACCACAGCGTGATCGTGGCTACACAAACTTTGCGGGCCAGCCATTTCTTTCTCCCCGTAGCTGGCGACAGCCTCGGCCGCGCCGGTTTTGCCGTCGAGGTCAATCCGCGCAACTCGCGGCAAATCGCAATTACCCTGGGGCAGGGAGCACGGCTGAAAGCCGCCGGCCAGTTCTCGATGTCCCAGCGCGGGAACAACTCGCCCTCCGGTATTGATTTCGCCACCAGTCTGCCGACCCACGCGATTGTGAGCCGTTTGGGCATTCCCGCCGCCGACGGCGGCCTCGTTGGCGTGGATGATTCGGGTGTGGATGTGGAGTATAATCTGATTCCGCGAATGGCCGCGATCGGCCCCGCGGGCGGTTCCATTGCTTCGGGGGTTTCACCCGACGCTGCCTATACGCAACACCGTCTGACTGTTGGTCCAAGCGCCCTTGGCTCGACGGTCACATTCAGCTTGCTGCCGCCACTGCGAAACCTTGGCGCGATCAATGCCGTCAAGGTGTCGGCCAACCCGCCGCTGGTTGCGTTTCTCATGCCCGCAACGCTCCGGCTGCAATATCGCGAAGGCGATGTGGACCGCGAGCGGGGGTTTCTCGAATCGGAAATCAAGGTTCACCAATTATATGACGGAACGATCGGCGCTCCGACGTGGCGCGTGTTGCCGGGCGTGCACACGCTGAATACGGCCGCGCGCACGGTTTCGGCGAATATTTCCGCATTGAGCGCACCCAGCCTCGTTCCGTCTCCCTCGGCGGAGGGCGAAACTGGCATTTTTGCCGGTTTGCCCATCGAGACCGTGGACGAGCGCTCTGTGACCATCAAGCCGGGTTCCGGCCTTGGCCCGAGCGCAGGATCGGTCGTTCTCATGCCCGGCCCGCTCGGCGCCTACACGCTTCACAAGCTGGAGTTTCCCAACTACGTTACTACGACTGCCGCCGATCCGGCAGCCATCCATGTCACAATCC
>JADFCW010000022.1 GCA_017161705.1 Candidatus Sumerlaeota bacterium
GCGACTCTGGCCGAGCGGTATTCGTATTCCGGCGGCCAGTCGTTTCCGGCGCAGAGCGGGGCGATCTTTGTCGTCACCGTGCAAAACGCCCAGTATCAGCCGATTCCGTTCACCGCGCCGGTTCATATCACTGTGCAATTCAAAAACCGGACAGATCCAACCCAAACGGATGTGGTCAAGTTCAATTCACAAGTTAGCCAGCCTGCGATGATGCGGCTGGTGCGCGATCAGGCGCCGAATGAGGCGTTGGATTTCGGCTTCATCAATGCTGCCGGTCAAGTAGTCAATACCGCCCAGGGAACCGTTTCCGTGCAGAGCTATGCAGGTCTGGCCGGGGCCGACGGTCTGGGCATTTTCGGCGCTGTGGCTTTGGAGGCGGCCACGCCTGTTGCGCATTGGGAACTGTATCGCTAGGCGGCAGGGACCGCATGTAATTCCAGGCAAAGACGTGAAACCCGGACAAACACCGGTTCCCGACGGAGGCGTCTTTTTCGCCCGGCCTTTCTCTGGTTGATTTCCCTCCGGCGCGCCGATAGCCTTCGTTGGACTTTGTTTGGAGGCAGCGTCGGCGTGGACGAGCGAATTTTGCAATACCGGCAGGCTGTCCTGGCTATGAAAGACGGCCGGTCGGACGTGTACATTCCCCTCGAACCCGAAGATGAAATCGCCCTGCTGGGCAAGGCTCTGCTCGAACTGAACCGAGCGATCGAAAAACGGTTCGCAGAGCTTCGTACGCTGGTCCGCGTCACGGAGAAAATCAATGCCGGTCTTGTCCTCGACGATGTCCTCGATCATGTCTATGACTGGTTCCATTCGATCCTTCCGTACGACCGAATCGGTTTTTCGCTTTTGGAAGACGAGGGCGCAACGGTCTGCGCGCGATGGGCGCGTTCGGCGGCCTCCGAAGCGATGATCCATGCCGGCTATCGGGCGCCGCTCAAAGGCAGCAGCCTCGAACAGATCATCGCCACCGGCCAGCCGCGCATCCTCAACGACCTCGAAGCCTATCTGCGCGAGCACCCGAACTCCGAGTCCACGCGCCTGATTGTCCAGGAAGGCATGCGGTCGAGCCTGACCTGTCCCCTCATTGCCGCAGGCAAGCCCGTGGGCTTCATTTTCTTTTCCAGCATGACGCCGAACACGTATCAAAATGTACATATTGAATTGTTTCAGGAGATCGCCGGCCTGCTGGCGATGATCGTCGAAAAAGGACGGCTGTATCAGCAACTGGTCGAACTGAACGACCTCAAGAATAAGTTCCTCGGCATTGCCGCCCACGACCTGCGCAATCCCATCGCTGTGATCAAATCCAACGCCGCCCTGCTGCTGGGCGGCTACCTGGGCCCGCTTTCCGACCGCCATCGCAAGGTGCTCGAAACCATCAACCGCACCTGTCAGACGATGCTGGCGCTGATAGACGATTTGCTGGACATCAGCGCGATTGAATCGGGCCGGTTGGAACTCCACTGCCGCAAAACCGACCTAGCCGAATTTCTGCGCGAATGTTATGAGAACAACCGCGTCCTCGGACAATCCAAAGACATCGAACTTCATTTGGTTATCGAGCCAAATCTGCCCCCCGTGCATATAGACCCGAATCGGATCGCCCAGGTGATCAACAATCTGATCACCAATGCGTTCAAGTTTTCTCATCCGCATACGGCTGTCACATTACGGGCGCGCGCCTGCAACGGCGAGGTCGAAATTTCGGTGGCCGACCAGGGGCAGGGCATTCCGCAGGAAGAACTACCCAAGATGTTTCAGCACTTTTCGCGCACAAGCGTACGGCCGACCGCCGGCGAGAAAAGCACCGGACTGGGACTGGCCATTGTCAAACGGATGGTCGAGGCCCACGGCGGGCGAGTCTGGGTGGAAAGCTGCGTCGGCCTCGGCTCCACGTTTTTTTTCACCTTGCCGGCTGCTTCGATGACCGATGAAAAGAATCTAGACTTTTGAGGATGGCTAAAAGAAGCATATCATGACTGCAAACCGATCTCTTCCAATCCGTTTGCTGATTCTGGTCGGATGTGGGTTCCTTGCGGCAAAGACCGCACTGCCGGCGGAAGTCCTCACAGTCCCTCGCGCCGAGCTGCTCGATCGCATCCGCGGCGGATGGGCCGGCCAGATGATCGGCGACATTCAAGGTCTGCCCTTCGAGTTTAAATACAAAGACGCTCCCGGTCCCTTGCCCGATTTCATCCCCCACCTGCCGCGCTGCCCCAGCGACGACGACACCGACGTCGAATGGGTGAACCTCATGGCCATGGACCGCCTCGGCCTGATCGAGATCCCTTATCCCGATCTCGCGCGGGAATGGCTCCGCTCGATCAATCGCAAAATCTACGTATCCAACAAGCGCGCCCGCGACCTTATGGCTACGGGCATCCTGCCGCCGTGGACTTCGCATCCCGCGCTCAATCCCCATGCCCGCTACAATTTGTCCGGCCAGTTTTGTGTGGAAAGTTACGGCCTGATTGCGCCGGCCATGCCGTCCGCGGCCGCACGAATCGCTCGCCACTATGCCCGCATCGCCGTGCGGGGCGAACCGATTCAAGCGACGGCTTTCTGGACCGCCATGGTCTCGCTGGCTTTTGTCGAGCGCGACCTCGAGACGATGATCCAACTGGCGCTCGAGACTGTGGATCCCCAAAGCCAGCATGCCGAAATGGTTCGTGATGTACTGGCATGGCACCGCCAGACCCCCGACGACTGGCAGGCCATCCGCGCCAGGATTCAGGCGAAATACCGCGACGAGCGAAAGTGGAACATGAACGCTACGGTGACCAACGGCGGGCTGGTGCTGACCGCTCTGCTTTGCGGCAAAGGCGACTTTGTCCAAACGCTGCGCCTGTCGTTCGCCCTCGGCTACGATGCCGACTGCAATGCGGCCACCTGCGGCACCATTCTTGGCGTTCTGCACGGCGCCAAAGCCATGGAAGCACACCGGGACTGGAAACTGCCTGTGGTTTTTGAAAACGTCACGCGCGACGGCCTGCCCGCCGAACAGACCATGGAGGATATTGTCGCCATGACCGCGCGCCTGGCCGAACGCGTGATTGCCGCGGAAGGCGGCCGCCGCGACGGCAAAGGAGAGACGGCGGTCTACCGCATCCCGTTGCAGCCGCCCGTGCTTCTGGAACGGCTCGAGATGGAAAGCCGCGAAACAACCGACAGCGTTCTGGCCGCTCTGGCCGCCACGGCGCGAAAGCAACTGGACTCCGAGAGCGCGGCCGCGCGATCGTTTGCGGCAATTTATTTGGCAACGCACAAAACACGCAACTTGACCGCCGGCGAGCGCCGGCGCGTGGAAGAAATTCTCGCCGCCACGATGGTCAATGACGCGGTGCTTGCGGCAGCGGCGGAGACTGCTTTGAAAAAACTAAGACCGTAACTGGCGGGAGGACACACGCGTCGTTTCCCCAATGACTCCGGAATTTCTGGTTCAGCAAGGCTGCCTGTTGCTCGCTCAAGGCCAGATCGAGCAGGCGATCGAGCCATTTGTCCGCGCGCTCGAATCCTGTCCCGACCTTCTCGACGACATCGGCGGCATGTTTGCCAACTTGCCGCTTCGCTCCGCGGCCATCGCCGGCCTCCAACAGCGCAGGCAGCCGGGCGCTGATCCGACCGCGCCCGAGCTGGCGTTGTGCTCGCGTCTGTTGCGCGAGGCAGGCCGCACGGGCGAGGCCATTCAGCAGGCTCGCTGCGCCGTCGAGGCTGCTCCGGATTGCGCCGCCTGGTGGTTTGAACTTGGCGAAGCGCATCTTGGCTCCGGCGACCGTGTGAACGCTGCCGCGGCCTATCGCCGGTGCCTGCGCATTGAAGGCCGCCACATGCTGGCGCGGTCGCGTTTAGCGCTTTGCCGGCCGCGGCGCTGGCGTTTTCTGGCGCGCTGGATTTATCGTCTCGGACTGGTGCGCCGGATGCTGCGGCGCGTGATCCGGTCGGGCGGGAGAACGTATTTGCTGGAAATACGGGGCGACAGCGCGGGCGCTCATCAAATGCGCTGGGCGCAGGCGTGCGAACAGGGCTCGGCCATGTCGCTGTTTCCTCTGCCGCCCAAAGCGGTCGAGCCAAAGGATTTCTCAAAGCATGTTCAGGAGGACGCGCCGCCGTTCTGGCGCTGGTTTCTTTCGCTGGGCATCGCCGACCGAATCCGGTCGGTTCTGGATGTGGGCTGCGGCACAGGTTTTTCCACGGAACACTTTCTGCGCCGCGGCTATGCCGTGGCCGGCGTTACGTCGAACCCGCACGAAAAGCGGGAGACTACAGCCCGCGGTATCCCCGTCATTGACGCCGACTTTCATTTTCTTCCCATTGCCGACGGGAGATACGATCTGGTGTTCTCCAGCCATTCGCTCGAGCACAGCATTTCGCCGTTATTTGCGTTGTGGGAATGGAAACGCGTTCTGCGGCCGGGCGGCTATCTTTACATCGTACTGCCGTTTCCTGTCGAAATAGACTCGCGTACATCCGACAAGCATTACGACCCGGAAACCGACACGATGGTTTTCACGCGCACCGACGAACAGGTGCCGTCGCTCGAAGATTTCCGTGCCGATCATTCCGCCTTCGGCATGTGGGGCCATATTTACGTGATGAATCGCCGGCAGCTGGAACGCATTTTCCGCCGGGTGGGCTTTGAGATTGTCGCCGAAGCAGCCGAAGACCCGGTCACCAACGTAATCCTGGCCGTCGAGCAGGCCGAAGTCCGCCGGCCGCGCGGCGCTGAACGCCCGTATAACGGGATGTTTCTGCTGCAGAAGCCTGAGCGCGGCTTGGCGAACGAAGGGACAGCGTTGCAGCCGGCACGCAACAATTGTGGCCATTGATACCATGGACGTAACCGCGGACGCATCCCAGTTGAACACCTACCAGCAGGGGCTGGACCTGCTGCGCGAAGGCCGCGTCGAGGAAGGCCTTGCGCTGCTCGAAACCCTTGTCGCGGCCATGCCCAAAGCCCTTGCCGACATTGCCTATGCCCGCTATGTGCGGCGCGAGATTCCCCAGGCCGAGCAATATCTCGTCCGCTACCTGGAGGCCTTTCCCGACGATTCCGGCGCATGGGCCCTGCGCAGCAAGATTGCACGCGAGCGCAACGACTTGCCCTCAGCCGTGCGCCACGCCCGACGCGCCGTCGAGTTGCTGCCGGACAGTGCGTTACGCTGGTTTGAACTGGGCGAAATTCTCTATCACAGCCGAAACTGGAAGGAAGCCGCCCGCGCCTATCGCAGATGCCTGCGGCTCGATCCGGAGTTTGCCCGCGCGCGAGTGCGTCTGGATGCCGTGATGCAACTTGGCGGTATCAATCGAATCCGGGCCATTACATGGTCGAGGCCGGTGAGCGCCGTGCTTCGGCGAGTTCTCGCCAGCGATCTGTTTGCCGACCTGATCGAGCTGGACATGGGCATCACCCTCGACGATGTGCGCTGGCGGCTGCCCCTTGAAGGCGAAGCGGGCGCGGCAGCGGAAATTGAACCGCCGGCCGGTCGGGAGCCGGAGCGCTTCCCGACGCACATGCAGCAGTGCCGCTGCGGATTTTGGCATTGGTTTCGCGCGCAACCGATCGAGGGGAGAGTGGAAAGCATTTTGGAGATTGGATTCGGCACGGGCCACGTTGCGCATCATTTTGCCGCGGCCGGTATGCGTGTTATATCCGTTACGCCGCACGAGTGGGCCCGGCGCGACCGCGATCGCCGCGGCATCGAGGCGTTCCGTGCCGACCCGCACTTCATTCCTGAGCGCGGCAACGCTTTCGATCTGCTGGTTTGCCCGTTTGCAATCGAGCGCAGCCGTTCTCCGCTGTTCGCGCTGAACGAGTGGAAGCGGCTGCTGCGCCCCGACGGCTATCTGCTTTTGTTGGCCCAGCTGTTTTGCGCCGACCCCGCGCATCGCCTTCCGTCAGATGTGATTTGGCCGCCCACCTACTGGCAACTGCGCTGGCTGTTGCGCCAGACCGGATTTCAATTGATGGGAGAAACGCTGGAAGACCCGCAAACCGGACAATTAGCGGGCGTGGAACGGGTGGACGGGCGGCGGGAACCGAACCCTGACCGTCTGTGGAATGTCTTCTTTTTGCTGCGCAAGCCGGGTACGCTGCCTTACGACGGCGCTCTCGAAAAACCGCGTGTTGCATAGGCGGCCACGGTCAGGCGCATTGCACGGGCAGGTATCTACGCGGGGTTTGCCTCGATGCACACGACGGCGCCCACCCGCTCCGTCCATTCGGGATTTGCGGATTCGGAAGGAATGGGGGAGCCGTTGAGCGCGGCTCGAATCAGCGCCACATCGCCGATACAAACCCCATCGGGGCCGAATCCCGTTGCGCTCTTGACATAGCGGGCGCCAGCAGCTTTGGCCAGAATGGCCGCCGCCGCTTTCTCCTCGTGCCGCAGGACGGCGGCCTCGATCACGGCTTTTACCGGCTTGCCCTGCGCCGCACGCACGACCGCCTGGAGGTCCTCGATTGCGCCGCGATAGTCGGCCGCACTCAGCCGCGACAGATTCATCACGACGTCCACTTCGTCCGCGCCCTGGCCGACAGCCCGCCGTACCTCTGCACACTTCGTTTCTGTGGCCTGCGTTCCCGTCGGAAATCCAATCGTGGCGCTGACCTGAACCGGCGAACCTTTGAGCAGGGCGGCGGTTGTCTCGATCCATTCGGGCATCGTACACACTGCGGCGCAGCGCAATTGAAGCGCCTCGCGGCAAAGCGCGTGTATGTCGGACTCGCGGGCGTCGGGGCGCAACAAAATCAATTCGATGCGCGGCAGGATGTCACCGCATTCGGCCGGTGAAAACGCCTGCGGTGAAACCCGCGCGGCTCCTTCGGCCAGTGCGCGGAGGATACTGTCCGGTCGTGCGCCGAAAAGGCCCGGGCTTGCATTGCTGCCCGCCTCGGCGCTCTCCAACCGGCGTGCCACACGTTCGACTACCGTGCGCACTATCTCGGAAATCTCTTCTGGATTCATCGCCGTGCCCCGCGCCCTCGTAATCCTTCAAGTCGAACGTGATAGGGATCTACGTCCCCCTGCTTGTACATCAATCTTCAGTTTGCGGTTCGCAATCCAAACCTTGGATTCTTTCGTTTAAAGATCCAGCCAAATTGGTTATGGCTACTGGCCGCGTTCGGTGCGTCGGAACTTGTCGAGCAAAAGCGGCAGCCTGGCTGCCACACTCCATAACGTTTGCGTCGCAGACTCCTTAGACGGCAAAGCGGAATGCTTTTGCTTTGGACTACGGCAGCCATGCTGTCGCTTTGCAATCCGGGTTCATCGCAAAGCAGACTATTGCCATCGCTTTTACAGCCGCCCGGGAATCTTTCATCCTGAGATCTTTCCATCCTGCGATGATCTTTTTGGTTGTGCCCAGGGGCCGCGATAGTTTGCCGTTCGTAATTCAATCTTCCGCCGCCCCCCACCCAAAAGCCCCGCCGAAGCGGGGAAAAGACGACAAACTGAAGTTTGAACTGCGGGCGGTTTCGGTCAAATAAAACCTTCCATAATTACTGGGCCAAAAGATCGAATTCCTGCTATGCCCACTGTCAAGCAATGGAGATTTATGCATTCGCCGGACGGAAGCAATTTTACTGCGTTTCTGCACCAGGCGAATCGCTTTCGGTCGAGCCGTTGGGTTCCGCGCCGTTGGCTTCTTCTTCTTTTTCGCCCAGCCGCGCCACGTCCATCACCCGATCGCCCTCTTCGAGGTTGATCAATCGTACCCCTTGGGTGTTGCGGCCGATGACCCGGATGTCCTTGACGGGGCAGCGGATCGTTGTCCCTTTCAACGTGATCATCATCAGTTCCTCGTCGTCGAGGACTTCCTTGATGGCCACGACCTTGCCGTTTCGCTCGGTCGTCTTGATGTTGATCACGCCAATGCCGCCGCGGCGCGTCAGGCGATACTCGTCAATGCTCGTTCGCTTGCCGTAGCCGTTCTCGCAGACCGTCAGAATCGTTGCGTTAGGCCGGCAGACTTCCATGCCGATGACCTCGTCCTCGCCGCGTAAGGTGATGGCGCGCACCCCTTGCACGAATCGGCCCATCGGACGGACGTCCTGCTCATTGAACCGGACGGCCATGCCATTGCGGGTTCCGATGATTACCTCCTGGCCCTTGGTGGTCAGTTTCACATCCACCACCCGATCGCCTTCTTCGATCTTAATGGCATTGATGCCGACTTTGCGCGGATTGGAATAGAGCGACAGCGCATTTTTGACAATCTGGCCCTTCGCGGTGCACATCAGCAGATAGTGCGCGTCGTCGAAATCGCGCACAGGAATCATCGCCTGAATTTTCTCGTCGCCCTCGAGTTGGAGCATATTGACAATCGGCCGGCCGCGGGTGGCCCGGCCGCCCTGCGGCAATTCGTAGATCTTCAACCAATACGCGCGTCCGCGGTCGGTGAAAAACATCATGTAGTTGTGCGTTGTGCCGATGAACAGATACTCGACCCAATCTTCTTCCTTGGTGTCCATGCCGTCAATTCCCTTCCCGCCGCGTCTCTGGCGCCGATACAGCGAGGTCGGCGTGCGCTTGATGTAGCCGGCATGGCTGACGGTGATGACCATGTTCTCTTCGGCGATGAGGTCCTCGACCGTGACCTCTTCGGACGAGTCCACAATGACAGAGCGGCGGTCGTCGCCGTATTTGTCGCGGATCTCGAGGAGTTCCTTTTTAATGACGGCTTGCAGCTTGGCGGGGTTTTCAAGAATGGAGCGCAGTTCCTTGATGAGGTTCTTGAGTTCCTTGTATTCTTCTTCGAGTTTCTCGCGTTCGAGACCGGTCAGACGCGCCAGGCGCATTTCCAGAATCGCGTCGGCCTGGGCTTCGCTCAGTTCGAACCAGCGCATGAGTTTCCCGCGCGCTTCTTCCTGCGTCTTCGACGACCGGATGGTTTCGATTACGTCGTCAATATGGTCGAGCGCCTTGCGCAAGCCCTCGACAATGTGCATGCGCCGCTCGGCTTTTTCGAGATCGAAGCGCGTGCGCCGCACCGTGACTTCTGTGCGGTGTTCCAGATACAACTTCAGGATCTTGATCAGCGACAGATAACGCGGGCGGTCGTTGACCAGCGCGAGCAAAATCACCCCAAACGACGCTTGCAACTGCGTGTGCTTGTACAGCTGGTTGATGACCACCTGCGACGGCTCCCCTTTGCGAAGTTCGAGAACAATGCGCATCCCGTCGCGGTCGGATTCGTCGCGCACCTCGGTAATGCCGGTGATTTTTTTCTCGCGCACCAGCATGCCGATTTCGCTCAGCAAATTCCCCTTATTGACCTGATAAGGAATTTCGGTTACGATGAGGGCCTCTTTGCCGCCTTTGAGCTGCTCGGTGTTGATGCGTGCGCGCATGACCACCCGGCCGCGGCCCGTGCGATAGGCCTCGACGATGCCCTCGCGGCCATAGATGAATGCTCCTGTCGGAAAATCCGGACCGGGCAGAACTTTCATGATCGAACGCAAATCGGTGTCGGGGTCGTCTATCAGCATCACGCAGGCGTCAATGACCTCGCGCAAATTGTGCGGCGGAATATTGGTGGCCATGCCCACCGCGATGCCCGACGAGCCATTGACCAGAAGATGGGGAATGGCGCTGGGGAGAACTTCGGGCTCCGTCGTGGTGCCGTCGAAGTTGGGGCGAAAATTCACCGTGTCGCGGTCAATGTCCTGCAGGAGGAGTTCCGCATAGCGCGACATGCGGGCTTCGGTGTAGCGGTAGGCCGCCGGCGGGTCGCCGTCAATCGAGCCGAAGTTCCCCTGGCCGTCCACGAGCGGATAGCGCAGCGAGAAATCCTGGGCCATGCGAACCAGCGTGTCGTAGACGGCCTGGTCGCCGTGCGGGTGATATTTTGCAATGACATCGCCGACCACCGCCGCCGACTTGCGATACGGCCGGCCGCTGGTCAGATTCAGTTGGTTCATCGCGTAGATGATTCGGCGATGGACCGGCTTGAGGCCGTCGCGCACGTCGGGCAGCGCGCGCCCGACGATGACGCTCATGGCAAAGTCAATATAGGAACTTTTCATTTCCTCTTCGAGCGAGGTGGGAATGATTTGTTCGCGGGTGTCTTGCATGGATTATCCTCGGGGAAAATGTGGGTGGAAGGGACGGCAGGGAGGAAAGGGACGATATGGGCCATACAGCCCTTTGCCTCTACCCTTGCCCATTTCGTTCCTGTCGTCCATCTGGCCGCCCTCGTCCGTCCTGTCCATTTGCCTACTGTCCTGCATTTAGAGCCGGCGAATCCGCTGTGCGGCGTTTTAGAAACTCTTTTGCCAAATTGAAAAAATGGCGATTCTCTTTGCGATGATGGTCGGGCGACTGTTCGAAATCGCTGACCAGCCGCTGCATTTCTTCGACCGCCCGATGCGTGTGCCCCGTGCGGTCCAGCAGCATTCCGTAGCGGTAGCGCCCTTCGGGCAGACGAATCATTTGCAGGAGTTGTTCATACACCTTCCGCGCGCCTTCGTCGTCCTTCAATTGCTCGAGGCAATCGGCCAGTTCCAGCATGGCGGCGCCGCGAAGAAACTTCGGATCATGCAGGACGATCAGGCGGAGCTGGTCGCGCGCGTCGCGGTAGCGTCCTGCTTCCTTGTATGCAATCGCAATATGGTATCGCACTTCATGAGGGGCAGCCGGTCCTTCGCGTTCGAGAAGTTTCTCCAACGTTTTGATGGCTTCCGAAAAGCGCCCGCGACGCACCAATGCCGCGCCTTTGCGCTGCAACGCCGCCGGCGAGTCTTCGGCTACGGGCTCGAAATCACTGCCTTCCGCGCCCGCGCGTCGCGAAGCCGCCCCTTGCAGCGCCCGCCCCAGCCAGTTGCGCGTCCACGCAAAATAGAGCAGCGGGCCAAGGAATGGGATGATGACGATGACCAGAATCCAGAAACCGTTTTCCCGCCGGCGCAGGCAGTCCGTAAGGGCCCAGACCACGAGGATGATATACAGAATCTGGTGGAAGTTAGACATACGGCTGAACTCATGGCTCAGATATCCAGGTTGCGGACTTCCGGCGCGTGCTGCTGGATGAAGCCGCGGCGCGGCTGCACCTGATCGCCCATCAGCACGTTGAAGATCTTGTCGGTCTCGGCAAAATCCTCGATGCGGACCTTGAGCAGGGTGCGCGACTCGCGGTTCATGGTGGTGGCCCACAGCTGGTCGGCGCGCATTTCGCCCAAGCCTTTGTACCGCTGGATGGTCAGGCCGCGGCTGCCCATCTCCTTGACCTTTTCAAACACCTCGTCGAGCGAATGCAGCAGAACGTTCTGTTCCTTCTCATCGCTGAGGGCAAAGGGCGCGTTGGCCTGCCGGCGCGTGTGGTCGCCCGGATCGCTGAAAAAGCGGTCGGCAGTCACGCCCAGTTTCTCCAGATGCTTGATGACCGATTCAATTTCGCGCGCTTCAGGGAACTCGACGACCTCGCGGCGCGGTTTGGCCGGCGCCGTTTCGAGGAAGTCCTGCTGCACCTCATCGTCGGAACTTGCCGCCCCGTCCCCATTTTCATGCTGTCCGTTGCCGTTTTGATACTGTTCTTCTTGCTGGGCGAGTTCTGCCTCGGTATAACAGAAAATTCGCTCCGCGTCCTGAGCAACGATCATGTAGGCAGGCAGCCGGCCGTTGGGGCCGCGATGCTCGAGGTAGTCGGGCAGCGAGACGCCCTTGCGTTCGAGATTGCGCGCGAGCGTTCGCAGGCGGCGCCATAGATCGAGCATTTCCTTGAGAGCCGATTTGGGCACGGCCTGCGCGCGGCCGTTGGTGCGTAACTCGAGCGTGGCCTGCTTGCAGCCAAAATCCAGGAGCAGGTCGTCGAGCGCCGCCTCGTTTTTCAGATACTGATCGAACTTCTTGCCATGGGAGACCCGGAACAGCGGCGGCTGAGCGATATACACGTGGCCGCGCTCGATCAGCTCGCGCATTTGGCGGAAGAAAAAGGTCAGGAGCAGCGTGCGAATGTGCGAGCCGTCGAAGTCGGCATCGGTCATGATGATGATCTTGTGATAGCGCAGCTTTCCAATGTCGAACAGGTCCTTGCCGATGCCGGTGCCCAGCGCCGTGATCATGTTGCGGATTTCTTCGTTTGCCAGAATCTTGTCAATCTGTGCACGCTCGACATTGAGGATCTTGCCGCGCAACGGGAGGACGGCCTGAAAATGGCGGTCGCGCCCCTGCTTGGCCGAGCCGCCGGCCGAGTCGCCCTCGACAATGAACAGCTCGCAATTGGCCGGGTCGCGGTCGGAACAATCGGCCAGTTTGCCCGGCAGCGAGCCGCCTTCCAGGACGCTCTTGCGGACGGTCTCGCGGGCTTTGCGCGCAGCGTAGCGCGCCTTCGCCGCAAGGATCACCTTGTCGAGAATTTTGCGGGCCACGCTCGGGTTTTCTTCGAGGTATTCGCTAAGGCCTTCATTGACAATTTGCGTGACCAGCCCTTCGACCTCGCTGTTGAGCAGTTTTCCTTTGGTTTGCCCCTCGAACTGCGGATCGCTGATTTTGACCGCGATGACGGCGGTCAGGCCCTCGCGCACATCCTCGCCCGTGATGCCTTCTTCCAGTTTCTTGAGCAGGTCGTTGCGTTTGGCATATTCATTGAGCGTGCGCGTCAGAGCGCGGCGGAAACCCGACACATGCGTGCCGCCGTCGGGATTGCTGATGTTGTTGGCGTACGCAAAAATATTCTCATTGTACGAGTCGTTGTATTGGATGGCAATCTCCGCCTGAATGGTTTCCTGTTTGCCTTCCTCGCCGCGCGTGAACTCCTTGCTCTTTTTGAAGTAGATTGGCTTGGGATGGATCGTATTGCGGTTTTCGTTGACGTGCTGGACAAACTCGACAATGCCGCCCTTGAAGAGAAACGTGTGGGACTTGCCCGACCGCTCGTCCTCGCATATCATGGTCAGGCCTGGATTCAGGAATGCCAACTCGCGGAACCGGTTCGAGATGGTCTCATATGAAAATTCGATCGTGGAAAAAATCTTCGAGTCGGGTCGGAATCGAATTTTCGTGCCGGTTTTGCGCGACGGGCCAAGTTTCTCCAGAGGCTTGACCGGCTTGCCGCGCTCGTAGCGCTGGAACCATACGCCGCCATTGCGTTTGACCTCGACCTCGAACCACTCGGACAGAAAATTGACCACGGAGACACCGACCCCGTGAAGCCCGCCGCTGTATTGGTAGGCGTCGCGATCAAACTTCCCGCCCGCATGAAGGACCGTCATGACGATCTCGACCGTGGACTTGTCGGGCCGGGCCGGGTGCGGTTCGACCGGGATGCCGCGACCGTTGTCCACAACCGTCACGCTGTTGTCGTAGTGGATCGTCAGATGGATGTTGTCGCACGAGCCGGCAAGGGCTTCGTCCACGGAATTGTCCACGACTTCCCAGACCAGATGGTGCAGTCCAATGACGTCGGTGTTGCCGATATACATGGCCGGGCGTTTTCGGACCGCCTCGAGGCCTTCGAGAATCTTGATGGATTTTTCGTCGTAAACGTGCTGCGCTTGAGCCATTAGGCCCTCACCTCCAGGAACGGACAACTGCAAAGTTTGGTTTGAGGACTTGAACAGAGGGATGGCAGGCAAATCTTTTGGCGATAGTGCTCTATGAACCGATCCCGTACGGAAGGATCAGCGATTGCGGTTTTTTCGGATAATACCCCAAAAAGTGCCCTGGAATTCAAGCAGAATCAACCCCCTGCATGTTCTGGAAAGTGTGCTTTCAGGGTGCTGATCTGTCAAACCAAATCTGCATGGGGATTAGTTTTTTTCCACATGATAAAGCATTTTATTTCAATAATATATAAAGTTTGCATCGCTTCCAAAGTGCAACAGAGATTACTTTTGATTCTCCTGCAATTTTGGCCCGGATACGACAACCAGACTTGACATCTTTTTTCAGTTCACATAAGTCACCTGTCCTTTCCAAAAAAACAACTTAGTGGTTTTATAAGGAAATATCCCTGCGTTTCCTCAAATAAGTCGGAGTTTCAAGGTCCGTGGTGTCAGGCCCGCTTGCGCCATAGCCTGGCTGCTGAGAGGGTTCGTCGCCGACCACTTCGCGACGCGAATCCAAAGAAATACGCCCAAAATCCACGGATTCTGCGGTTGTGTCATCGGGCGGGTAATATTGCGACATGTCGTCGGACTCCGCAGTCTCCATGTCTTGGCTGTCGGTTGCAGGCGAAGGAGTCGCGGTTTTGCCCTCGTTGCTCCAGAAGCGTGATTCGCCGCCTGTCCAGCCGGACGGACCTGCAGGACTGCGCCGGGGGATGTCAGGGAAGCGCGGCGGAGGCAGGGGAGCGGTGCCGCTTTCCGGAGCCTGTGCGGCAGCGGGTCTCGGCCGAGCGGGTTGACCCGTTTGGGCTTGGGGCGGCTCGGTCGCCGGGGCAGTTGCAGACCGGGCTTGTCCGGGCGCAGGGGGTGCTGAAGGTGGAGGTTCGGGCTGAGTAGGTTTTTCACCGCGGCCGGCGAAAATCGCTTTGAGTTTGGAATCGAGCGGCAATCCCGACGTTGCAGACTTGAGCTGTTCGTCGTCTACCTTCTTTTGGGCTCCCTGACGCATGTCTTCGGCAAAACCGGTGGCGATGATCGTTACGCGCACCTCGTCGCTGAGATCCTCGTCCACCACCACGCCGAAGATGATATTGGCGTTGGGATCGGCGGCCTTATAGACCATCGTGGTGGCCGCGTTGATTTCCGAAAGACGCAGATCGGCGGGGCCGTTGATGCAGATGAGAATGCCGGTTGCACCGTCAATCTGAATCTTGTCCAGAAGCGGGCTGGAGCAGGCTTTCTTGACGGCTTCTTCGGCGCGGTTCTCGCCCTTGCCGACGCCAACGCCCATGACTGCGCCGCCGCGTTCGCCCATGATGGCCCGCACGTCGGCGAAATCCAGATTGATGAGTCCCGGCCGCGAGATCAGGTCGGAGATGCTCTGAACTCCTTGCGCCAGGACACTGTTGGCCAGCGCAAACGCTTCGAGCAAAGTGGCTTTGACGC
Source organism: Candidatus Sumerlaeota bacterium (assembly GCA_017161705.1). Classification (GTDB taxonomy): domain Bacteria; phylum Sumerlaeota; class Sumerlaeia; order JADFCW01; family JADFCW01; genus JADFCW01. The sequence continues at coordinate 14,990 of JADFCW010000022.1, forward strand.
CGACCACTTCGAGCAGACGGTCGTTGGAAACCACGATAAGTGTATCTACATATTGCCGCAGTTTTTCCAGGCCTTGAAGAGCCTTCTGCATGCGCTGCGGGCCTTCAAAATGAAACGGCCGGGTCACAATCGCAACGGTCAGGATGCCCTTCTCCTTGGCCATTTGCGCAATCACAGGCGTGGCGCCGGTGCCGGTGCCTCCGCCCAGTCCGGCGGCCAGAAAAACCATGTCGGTTCCTTCCAGAATTTTCTGGATGGCTTCCTTCGAGGCGGTAGCGGCTTTCTCGCCCATCAGAGGATCGCCGCCGCAGCCGAGACCGCCCGTGACTTCGGCGCCAATTTGGAGACGGTTGGAACAGCGCGTGCGCATGAGCGCCTGGGCGTCCGTGTTGAGCACGTGGAACTCGACATTGGCCAGACCGCTGGCGATCATGCCGTCCACGGCATTGCAACCGCCGCCGCCGATGCCGATGACCTTGATGCGCGCCGGTGGGCGCATTTCCTGTTCGATCTCGAATGGCGACATGGATTTTTCCTCCTAGGGGCGAAGTGGGAACATGGTGGATACGGAGTCCATTTTTCCTACAAATCAATAATGCTCGATAGCATTTTGAAGAAATGCCGCACGGAATGACCATTGCCGAAACCATAGCCGGCACGGCTTTTCAGGCCGTGCATAAGCAAGCCGATACCGGTTGAGTAAATAGGGCTCTGCAACACGCCCGACAGGCCCTGCACGTTCTGGGGAGCGCCGACC
>JADFCW010000023.1 GCA_017161705.1 Candidatus Sumerlaeota bacterium
CCAGTTCGACGAGGCCGGGCATCAGAGCCGTTCCGCCCGTCAGCACCACGCCGGAAAAAAGCAGGGGACGATGGAGCGCCGACGTGACCTGAGAGCGGACCAGAGAAAAGATCTCTTCGCATCGGGCCTGGATCACTTCGGCCAAGTGCTGGCGCGAAATGCACATGCGCTTGGACTCGAACACGCCCGTGACGTCGAACGTCGCTCTCGGATCGGCCATCTTGGCAAACGCACAGCCATATTTCTTTTTGATGTTCTCGGCATCGAACCGCGAGATCTTGAGAGCGTAGGCAATGTCATTGGTGATGTTGTCGCCGGCATAGGGAACGACGCCGGAGTGCTGAATATTGCCATCGCAGAAGACGGCCACGTCGGTGGTGCCGCCGCCGATGTCCAGCAGAAGCACGCCAAGATGTTTTTCGCTTTCGTCCAGAATGGCTGTGGCCGAGGCGACCGCTTCCAGCAGGACGCCTCTGGAGCGGCAGCCGGCCTGACTGACGCAGCGGAGGAGATTCTGCACGGCGGTTTTGGCGGCCAGCACCAGATGCGCACGCACCTCGAGTTTCGAGCAGGCAACCGTCTCCGGATTCTCGTAGCCGCCCTGGTCGTTGCAAATGAACTCCTGCGGAATGACATCAATGACCTGACGGTCTTCGGGGATGTGAATTTTTTTGACGCGCTCGAGAACGCGCTGAATGTCCCGGCTGTGGACGCCCCGCAGCGGATTGGTGATCTCGATCATGGCTTGCGCGTTCCGGCTGATGACATGGGCGCCGGCGATGCCGACATAGACGTCGCGCACGGCAAGGCCCGCCATCTGTTCGGCCTTGCTGACCGACTGCTGGATGGCTTGCACCGTGCGATCAATGTCCACGACATTGCCCTTTCGCAGCCCTTGCGAGGGACTGCTGCCCATGCCCAACACCCGCAGCTGGCCATCCTCGTCCGCCTGGCCGATCAGCGCGCACACTTTCGTGGTGCCCACATCCAGGCCCGTTACAATTCGTGTCTTGCCGGACTTGAAACCCATGTTTGTTTGCCCGCAGACGGCGCGGCGGCCGAACCGCTATCGCGCAGCCGATACACGATCTGATCCTTGAATCGAAGATCGAGATATTCAATCAAATTGAGGTTCGGATATTTTCGGAAGAACAATTCGAGCGCGGGAATCGACTGGCGGAAATCCGTGTCCCCCAATCGGACTTCGGCGCCATTGCTAAGGATCAACGTCAGGCCCTCGTCGCGTTCAATGCGAACTTCCGATACCTGGGCGGCAAGATCCGGATTGCTCCTTCGTAGACATTCGAACAAATCCAGCGCGCGGACCAGAGGGCGCAGGCCGATCGGACGGCCCAGCACAATTTGATCGGGCTCGATGCCGGTAATGAACGGGAGATCCTTCGGCGCCTTGTCCAGATTGGTGAGCGTATCCAGAACGTAGCCCTTGTTATCAATTAGGTGCAAAGCGCCCGAAACCACAATGGCCGCCGGCTGCCGCACGGTCGCCTCGATGATCAACGCGTTGGGAAGGATCTTTGTGATGGCGGCGGATTCCAGGCGGGGGTGTTTCAGAACGGTCTCGAGAATTCGAGATTCCCGGAGAAACAACAGATTGATGCGGCGCTCCGGTTCCAGACGCGTCAGCGCTCGTATCTCCGACGATACGGTTTCCTGTACGCTGACATCCGGTACACCGTCGGTGACGACTTTGATGACAACTTTTTTAATCTCGAAAAAAGGCGAGTGAATAAACCGCCACGCATGATAGCCGATCAGGACGAGTCCGGGCATGCTCAGGGAAAGCACCATCCCTTTCCCGATCCCTGCCAGCACGCGCTTCCACTGTCCTGGCCTTGCGCCAGCACGCCGGGGGCGGGATTTGGAATAGCCGCTCAGGTTTTTCGGTCTCCGGCTCGGCCACATCCTCGGGGGCTTCCTTCAACGGTCACAGTCGCGGCAGCGGTCGCATGACGGCCCATAGAACACCACGAATCCGAACGGGTCGGCAGCGGCGGAACGTTCACGAGCATCGGCGTTTTATGGAATGGAGTATGCGCACCTCCACGTCCAACCGGATGTTGAACGTTTCTTGCACCCGGCGTTGGACGATGTCAATCAAATTGACGACATCGCGCCCGGTTGCACCGCCTTCGTTGACAATGAAATTGGCATGGTTGTGCGAGACCACAGCCCCGCCGCAGCGATAGCCTTTTAGCCCCGCGGCTTCGATTAGCCGGCCGGCGAAATCGCCCGGGGGATTCTTAAAAATGCAGCCGGCCGACCGGCCGCGCGGCTGCCGTATCCGGCGCTCTCGCGCTGCTGCCAGATTGCGAGCGATCGCTTCGGGGCGCTCGAGCTTGAGCGCCAGGCGTGCCCGCGTAATGACCATTCCGTCTAGCGAACTGTTGCGGTAGCCGAATCGAATTTCGTCCGCCCGCAAACGCTGCATCTTTCCCGAGCGGTCGAAAACCTCGGCCCAGAGGAGCGAATCGGCTATACTCCATTCCAAGGTGCCGGCGTTTCCGCAAATTGCCCCGCCGAGGGTTCCGGGAATGCCCCACCCTCCCTCCAGGCCGGACAAACCGGCGTCGCACGACTGGCTGACTAGATGGGCCAGTGGCGCTGCGGCGCCGGCAAACAGAGCCTTCCCCCGGACGCTCGAAAGGGCAAAATCGCCCCCCAGCTGGAGAAACGTCTGCTCATAATAAGGATCGGCCAGGATCACATTACTGCCTTCGCCGAGAATCTCGAAATCCTCGCCGGCAGCGGCCGCCCAGCGGAGAAACTCGCGCAAACCGCGCACATCGGAAACCACAGCCAAGGTGCGCGCGACAGAGGGAAGCCCCATGGTGTTGAGCCTGTCCAGCGGGGCTTCGTCCTTCCATACGATGCCGGCCATGGGCCGGTGCTGTGCGGCTTCTGCTTGCATGACACCCTGCGCGCAACACTTATGCGGCGCGCTGCTCGAGGCGCTTTCGCAACGCATCGCCGACCTGCCAGACATTGCCGGCGCCCAAAGTGATTACCACGTCGCCGGAGGTCAGCTCCGACTCCAGCAAGGGAGCGATCTGTGCGGGCTCGGCGACATAGCGGACGCGGACATGGCCGGCGGACTTGACGCTGTCGGCGATCAGTTCGCCCGTGATGCCTTCGATGGGACGCTCGCCGGCCGCGTAAATCCCCGTGATCACGACCTCGTCGGCCGCAGAGAAAGCCGGACCAAACTCGCGTCCCAAGGCCGCCGTGCGCGTATAGCGATGCGGTTGAAAGACGGCAATCAGGCGTCCTTTTTTGTCGTTGGCCCAGGCACGGCCGACTTTGAGCGTGGCGTTGATCTCCGTCGGATGATGCGCATAATCATCTACAATTAAGATGCCCTTGGCTTCGGCGCGGATCGTCAACCGGCGTCCGACGCCGCAATAGTCCGACAAGGCCTGACAACACATCTGAGGATCGAGACCGGCTTGAACCGCGAGAGCGATTGCGCCGAGGGCATTGTAGATATTGTGCACCCCGGGAACACTCAGCGACACATCGCCCAGATGCCGCCCGTTGTGCAGAACGGCGAACCGGGACCCGTAGGTCGAGAGAGAAAGGCCTGTGGCGCGGTATTCGGCGTCGGCGGCCGAAAGCCCATAGCGAACGACGGGGCGGTCGAGGGCTGCAAGGACGCGCTGGACGCCGGAATCGTCAGCGCACACGACGGGCGGGTGGCTGACTTGCAAGGCGAACCGCCGAAAGGCCTCCACAATCGCTTCGTAGTTTCCATAGTGATCGAGATGGTCGGCCTCGATGTTGGTAATCAGCGCGTGGTCGGGTTTGAGATCCAGGAATGAGCCGTCGCTCTCGTCAATTTCGGCGACGATGTAATCGGAGCCGCCGGCGCGGGCAGTGCCGCCGAAGTTGGCCGACTCTCCGCCGACGATTACCGTCGGGTCGCACTCCGCACGCTCGCACATCAGGCCGACCATGCAGGTTGTGGTGGTTTTTCCATGGCTGCCAGCCACACCCAGCGACCGTCCCTCGCGCATCAACGCGCCAAGGGCCTTTGAGCGGTGCCAGACCGGCAACCCTCGACGCCGCGCTTCGACCAGCTCGCAGTTGTCCTCGCGGATGGCCGTCGAGACGACTACAAGATCGGCGTCGTTGAGATTCTCGGGTCGGTGGCCAATGAAACAACGGGCTCCGCGCTCGGCCAGTCGCGCCGTCATGGTGTTTTCTGCCAGATCGGAGCCCGAGACCTCGATGCCGCGATGCAGCATCACCCAGGCAATTCCGCTCATGCCCGAGCCGCCGATTGCTATGAAGTGAGCCCGTTTCACCTCGGACAACTGCATGCGTTGCCAACCCCTTCCCACATCGGGAAGCGTGGAGTTGCAACCCCTCGAAATCAAGGTTTTTCTCCTTTCAGACGCAGCAAGATCGCTGTAATATCTTCCACTGCGCGGGGCCGTCCCAGAGTCCGAGCGGCGTTGCGCATGTTCGATAACCGCGCGGGGTCGGCCAACAGCGCAGCCCACTGTTCGGCCAGATTCAACCCGTTCAGTTCGGATTCCTCGATGATCACCGCGCATCCGGCCTGTGCCAGAGGCAGAGCATTGCGCCGTTGGTGATCGTCAACAGCACGGGGCAGGGGGACCAGAATCGCCGGCAACGCGTTGGCCGTCAGCTCGGCCAGAGTCATGGCGCCGGCGCGGCAGAAGGCCAGGTCGGCCGCGGCATAGGCCAGGCCCATTTCGCGGATGAAGGGTTCGAGCCGGACCGTCACGCGGCGCAACGGACGGCGGGTCAGGCGCTCGTTCAGGTCAGCGAAATTCGCTTCGCCGCAACTCCAGAGAACTTGAATGGGGCCAAAACCGGAAGCCGCCGCATCCAGACACGCGAGAGCATCGGCGGCGAACTGATTGAGGCGCCGGGCGCCCTGGCTGCCCCCGGAAATCAGAAGCGTGGGCTGCTCAGGCGATAGCTGCCATCGGGTCAGCGCCGCAGCGCGGTCGGCTCCATAGCATTCCGGACGGATGGGATTGCCGGTGATAACCGTCTTCTCGGAGGGAAAGGCTCCGGCCGCTTCCCGATAGCCGCAGGCGACCGCACGGACGCGGCGGCTCAGCCAGCGGTTGGCGCGGCCCGCTACGGCGTTTTGCTCATGGATCAGCGTCGGAATTTTCAGTGCCGCAGCCGCGGTAATGACCGGAGCGCAGACGTAGCCGCCCATGCCAAGCGCCACACGCGGCGGATCGGCGGTGAGATACTCGCGGGCCGCCTTGAGGGAACGGCGAAACCGGTGAAGGTTGGCAAACACCTTCAGCCACCCGCGCCGAAAAGGCAGAATATCCATGACGTATGGAGCAACGCCCGCCTTGCGATAGACCTCCGCTTCGACGGGGCGGCCGCCGCATACATACTCGATGCGGCACGAGGGCTCGACGTGCGCCAAATACTGGCCGATGGCCAGCGCCGGCGTGATGTGTCCGCCGGTTCCGCCCGCGGCAATGACCAGTTTCCACCTCTCACCCATGAATGCATCCTGGACCGGCCGCTTCAAGTCGGCCTCCATCCTGCAAAATGTTGCTTGAACAGCCAAGCCTCGCGCTCTGCATCGCGCGCGGGCGCTTCCGAGCGTTGCGAGTTGAGCCATGCGATCTTCATCAACAATCCCATGGCGCAATAATTAAAAAGAAGCGACGAACCGCCGTAGCTGATAAACGGCAGCGCCAGACCTTTGGTCGGCAGACAACTCAGCACGACGGCCACGTTGGTCAACGCCGGCACGGCGATCAGCAGTGTCATGCCCGCGGCCAGGAGCGCGCTGAGAGGTTCGGGCGACTGAAGCGCCACGCGGAATCCCTGCCAGCACAGCAAGGCAAAAAGGGCGAGCACAATTACCGCGCCGATAAAGCCCAACTCCTCGCAAATGTGCGCCATGATGAAATCGGTGAAAACCGCGGGTAAATAGCCGTGTTTCTGCACACCCATGCCGGGGCCAACTCCCATCAGCCCGCCGGTGCCCACGGCGATCAGCGAATGCTGTATGTGCCAGGCTTTTGGATCCAGAACTCCGTTTGTCGGATCGCCGATGCCGAACAACTGCTTTAAAAACAGCACAATACGGGTCAAGCGATAAGGTTCCTGAATAATGGCTACCACGAACGCGATCAGAGCAGCGGGAATCAGCGGGAAGATCAGGCCAAAACGAACACCGGCAACGAACCACAGGATCAGGGCAATCAAGGCAATCACGCAGGCCGTGCCGAGGTCTTCGATCCCGATGAAGAGGGCGAAGCCACTGGCCATCAGAACCAGAGGAAGGAAATCGGCAAAGCGCTCGAAAGGCTTATTCCGTGTTCCCAGAAGATAGGCCGTCGTGGTCACGACGGCCAGCTTGGCCATCTCCGACGGCTGAAAAGTGAAGGGACCAACACGAATCCATCGCCATGCTCCGTTAATCTTCATCCCGATGCCGGGAACATAGACCAGCGGCAACAGGATTCCAGCCAGCAGCAGCAACAGCCAGGAATAACGGGTGAGGATCTTGAAGTCCACGAAGTAAAACAGAAGAAAACCGCACAGACTGATTCCGCACCAGGCCAATTGTTTCTGCAAAAACTCCGGGTGCGTATGGACCGGCTGAAGGACCTCGCCCAGTTGCAGGCGGGCAGATATCTTTTTGTTGTAACGGTCCGCGGCAATAAAAGCGCTCGATGAATAGATCATGACCAGACCCGCAGCAGTCAGGGTCAACACCAGAGCAAAAATGCACCAACGGGGATTGCTGTGTGACATGGGACTACTCCTCCAGTTGACGGACTAATTCCTTGAAATGACGGCCGCGTTCCTCGAAGTTGGAATATTGGTCAAAGCTGGCGCAAGCGGGCGAGAGCAGAACCACCTCGCCGGCGCGGGCCATCTCGGCGGCGGCGGCAACGGCCTCGTGCATGTCGCCCACCCGCGTTGTCGGAACATGCGAGGCCCAGGCCGCGCGGATCCGCTCGGCATCTTCGCCGAGGACAATCAGGTGGCGAACATGGGTTTTGACCAACGGCGCCAGCGGCTCGTAGGGGGCGCCTTTTCCGCGTCCGCCGGCGATCAGAATAATCGGCTGCGAGAAACTACACAGAGCGACTTCGAGGGAAGCCAAATTGGTTGCCTTCGAGTCGTTGATCCACCACACGCCCCGCCGGCATCGCACGCGTTCGAGGCGGTGCTCGACGCCGGGAAAATCCTGCAAACCGGCCGCAATCGCATCCGCTCCTGCGCCGCAAGCCCACGCCACTGCCGCGGCCGCCAGGCCATTGGCCACATTATGTAATCCAGGAAGCGACAGTTTCGCAGCTTCCAGGAGCGCCGTCGGCCTCCCGCTGACAGGCCGAACGGTGATGGTTCCTTTGTCCAGATACACGCCGCAATCCACCGGGCGGTAGAGCGAAAAGCCCCAGACCTGCGCGGGGGTTTTCGCCGCTACCGACCAGACGGCCGCATCATCGGCGTTCAAAATCAGCGTGTCTTCAGCCGTCTGCTTGGCGGTGATTTGCGCCTTGGCGGCCAGATACTGTTCCGACGTGGGATGGCGCTCGATATGATCGGGCGCGAGGTTGAGAATGGCGGCCACGCGCGGATGGAACCGCGCCGTGGTCTCCAGTTGATAGCTGCTGACCTCGATGGCAAACCAGTCGGGCGTCTGATGAACCAAATCACAGAATGGGGTGCCGACATTCCCGCCAACCGCAACGCGAAAACCGGCTTTGGCCAGAAGGTGGCCGACCCAGCTGACGGTCGTGGTCTTTCCGTTTGTGCCAGTGACAGCGACGATCGGCGCGCGAGCACGCCGGCCGGCCAGTTCCAACTCGCCAATGATCGGAACGCCCCGTTCGCGTGCGCAGACCAGAAGCGGATGGGTCGGACGAACGCCCGGACTGGCCACGATGCCGTGGGCCTGGGCGGCGAGTTCGGCTTGTACATTGCCCAGAAGAATTTGCCCGTTCAGGGCCGATAGGCTTTCGTGATAGGCGGCGTCCACGCTGGTTGCATAGTCATCCGCGAGGATGACTTTAGCGCCTTCGCGCGCTAGGAGCAACGCGGCGGACCGGCCGCTGCGTCCGGCCCCGAGGACGATAATGGTCTTCCCGGCGACTTCGTCGGTGAAGTCAGACCGGAGGACAGGGGCAGCATTGCGCGAGGCGGGAGCGTTCATGTTTTGCCTGCTATGGCTCACATATACGGCATGAACATGATGGACGAATCGTACTATTTTTTCTTCCTTCGTCGTTCATCATTTATCGTTCCCTAGCGCAGCTTCAGTGTGGCTAGACCGATCAATGCCAACAGGGCCGCCACGATCCAGAACCGTCCGATGATTTTCGACTCCGGCATTCCACGTCGCTGAAAATGATGATGCAGAGGCGACATCAGAAATACCCGCCGGCCGGTCAGCCGATACGACGTTACCTGGATGATCACGGACAGGGCCTCGATGACAAAAATACCGCCCACAATTATCAGGAGAAGTTCCTGTTTGATCAGTAAAGCGATGGTGCCGAGCAAACCGCCGAGTAGAAGCGAGCCGGTGTCGCCCATGAAGATCTCCGCCGGGTGGACGTTGAACCACAGAAACCCGAGGCCGGCGCCGATCAACGCGCCCAGAATCACTGTCAACTCGCCGCCCTGCGGAATGTACGGAAACATAAGGTAGCGCGCATAGTCCACGCGCGAGACCAGATAGGTCACGAGGAGAAATGTGCTGGCGGCAATGATCGTCACGCCAATGGCCAGGCCGTCGAGGCCGTCGGTCAAATTGACGGCGTTGGACGTGGAAACCAGCACAATCACCGCAAAGGGAATGATGGCCGCCCCGAGGTCGGGATACCAGGTTTTGACAAAGGGGAAGCACAAATGCGTGGCGCCGCGATCCCCGGTCAGATGATAAATAATCCCGAGCGTGTTGTCGGATGCATACAGGAAGACGCCGACCGCGAGGCCGACCAGAATCTGCCCGACGAGTTTGACGCGCGCGGAAATACCGCGCGGGTCGCGCAGTGTGACTTTCACATAGTCGTCATAGAATCCGATCGCGCCCAATGCCAGCGACGCCAGAATCGCCACCCAGACAAACCGGTTGTTGAGGCGGCAGAACAGGAGTGTGGAAACCAAAATGCCGGCGAGGATCAACAGGCCGCCCATGATCGGGGTGCCTGTCTTGTTGCCGTGCATTTCGTGAAGGTCGGGTGCGCCCTTGCGGTGGATTTTCAGAATTTGCGCCCCGGCCTTTTTTTGGCGTAAGAAGGCGATCAACCACGGACCCAACGTGAGAGAAACCAAGAGAGCGGTGATCAACGCCAGCGACGTGCGCACGCTGATGTATTGCAATACGCGAACGGCCGAGAACGACGGCCAGATTTGCTGCATCAGTTCGACAAGCCAGAAAACCATGAGATCTCCTAAAAGGAAACACCCGCTGATGCGGGAACTCCAGGCCTGGGGCTACAGGCGCGCTTTCAGAGCTTCCACAACGTCCTCCATGGCCATGCGGCGCGAACCCTTGACCAGGATGACGTCGCCCGGACGGATTTCCTCGACGACGGCGCGCACCAGCTCCTCTTTGGTCTCGAAATGCCCCGACCGCACGCCCATCCGCCCCGCTTCCCACGACGCCCACTGCGCCAGATCACCCGTCGTGGCAAACAGTTCGATGCCGCGCTCGGCCACTTCCTGGCCCACGATACGATGGGCCATCGGCGCGTCGTCGCCCAATTCAAGCATGTCGCCCAGGATCACAATGCGGCGGCGCTTGCCGGCGTAGTCGGTCAGACCCGCCAAGGCCGCCTCGACCGAATCGGGATTGGCGTTGTAGCAGTCGGCGATGATCGCGATCTTGCCGAGTTCGATGACCTCGGAGCGCAGCGGGGCGGGCCGGAAGGCCTCGATTCCTGCGTAGATTTTATCCAGGTCCAGTTCGAGCAAGTAACCGAGGGTGGCTGCGCACAGGGCGTTCGATATGTTATGCCGCCCAAAGGCAGTCAGGGTGAGCGTGGTTTTGCTTTCGGGCGTAATCAGATCGAACGTATAGCCGAGCGGAGGATTTGGCCGGATTTGCTCGGCGCGGAAATGGGCCGGCTCCTCGATGCCGAACCAGCCGATGTCGCGGCCGGCGCAGAACTGTTCGGCAATCCATCGGCAGCCATAGCAGTCGCTGTTGAGAACGATCACGGCATCCCGGCGCGCGTGGACAATCAGTTCGGCCTTGGCCCTTCGCAAGTCTTCGAGCGAACCGAAATTGCCGACATGCGCGCTGCCGACATTGGTCAGGGCGACGATTTCGGGATTCACGATCTTCGTCAACTGGGCCAACTCGCCCGGTTGATTCATGGCCAGCTCGAACACAGCCACCCGGTGCGACTCGCGCAGGCCAAACACGGTCAGCGGCACGCCGATCAAATTGTTCAGATTGCCCGCCGTGACCAACCCCTCGTCGGGGGCAATCATCGCGCGCAGCATGTCTTTGGTCGAGGTCTTGCCGCTGCTGCCCGACAGCGCGGCGACCATCGGCTCAAACCGCGACCGCCACGCCGATGCCAGCCGGCCCAGTGCCGCCAGCGTGTCTTCCACCAAGATCACAGGCACAAATTCGGGCAGCGTGCCGACGGCTTCGATCTGCGCGATCATCACAGCGGCGGCGCCTCGCTTCACGGCATCGGCGCAGAATTGGTGTCCGTCGAAATTGGGGCCGCGTAGGGCAACAAACATCTGCCCTTTCTCCAATGTCCGGCTGTCTGTGGATACACCGGCAATGACGGTCTCCGGCGAACCGGTCACCAGTTGTCCGTGGACCGCGTGAATCCAATCTTTGATTGCCCACTCCAAGGGAATGCCTTTCCATTTCAGATTTGCGAGGCTACCGTTTCCCGCTCAGGACGTCGCGAATGACCTGTCGGTCATCCCACGGCCGTACTTGTCCGGCTTCGTGTTCATAGAGTTCATGGCCTTTGCCTGCGACCACAACAATGTCGCCCGGGCGGGCCTCTCCGAGCGCCGTGCGGATAGCCTCGCCGCGGTCGAGAATGATATCATAGCGCGCGCAGCGGCGCAGGGCCGCGCCCTCGATACCGGCGGCCAGTGCTGCCGCAATCCGCCGCGGGTCTTCCGTCCTCGAATTGTCCTTGGTGATGATGGCGCGATCCGCATGGCGGGCTACCGCCGCCCCCATCGGTTCGCGTTTGGTGGGATCGCGATCGCCGCCTGCTCCAAAGACACAAATCAAACGCCCGCTTCCGACCAATCGGCGGGCCGACGCAAGAACACAATCCAATGCGTCCGGCGTATGGGCAAAGTCAACATAAACATCGAAAGGGGCGCCGGTTTCGACGCGCTCGAAGCGTCCGGGCACGCCGGCGAGGTTTTCCACGCCCTCGACGATGGCTGAAAGCGGCAACGCCGCGGCCAGGCCGGCCGTCACAGCGGCCAGAATGTTGGCCACATTATAGTCGCCCAACAGCCGGCTGCGGAGCGTGCAGGCGCCGGCCGGGGTTTTGATCTGCAGATGCAATCCCTTGCGGTCGCCCGCAAGGATTCGGGGATGGACATCGGCGGCGGTGTCGCTTCCATAGGTCAAGGCAGGGCCGTCATAGCGGCGGTGAAATTCGCGGCCCACCGGGTCGTCCAGATTGAAGACGGCCATACCTCTGGGCGAGCGGCGGAGGAAGTTGTCAAAGAATTTCCACTTTGCCTCGATGTAGGCCTCGCGCGAGCGATGATAGTCGAGGTGATCGTGCGTGACGTTGGTCAGGACCGCCGCGCGAAAAGGAATGCACTCCACGCGGTCCTGCTCGAGAGCGTGAGACGAAACTTCCATGGCCAGGGCATTCATGCCCGCTTGTTTCATATCGCGCACGTATTCAAGCAACACTGCCGGATGCGGCGTGGTAGAGCCGGCCATGGCGGCGGCGTCGGCGAAGCGATACTCGATGGTGCCGATCAGGCCGGGACGTTTCCCCGCCGCCCGCAGAATGGATTCGATCAGATACACCGTGGTGCTCTTGCCGTTGGTGCCCGTTACGCCAATAACCAACAAGTCGCTCATGGGGAAGCCGAAAAAGGCATGAAGGAGCCGTGAAAGAGCGCGCCGGGGTTGCGCGACCTGAACATAAGGAACCGCGCCCGCCTCGGCAGGCCTCGGACGCGAGCCGACGAGGGCTGCCGCTCCGTTGCGCACCGCGTCGGCAATAAATGCGTGGCCGTCGGCAGCGACCCCCGGAACGGCCACGAACAGCCAGCCAGGGGCGACGCGCTTGGAATGATCGGTAACGCCGGCAATTTCGATCCCGCCGACGGGAACCGTTGCGTCGAGACCGGCGCGCCGAAGCAGCTCGTGCAGATCCATTGTCGCACCTTCCCGAAGGGGCATCCGCCCGGATAAACCGACCCGCAGTCTTTTGCAAAGGTTGTCTGCCACTGCGGGAAAATCATGCCCCTGAATTGACTGCCGCAGACGCTGTGGGACTGACCGTCAGAGTGGCCGTGGTGGGCTGCGCTTCGACGGGCCGAAAGACGATCCGACACTCTCGAACCCCTTCCAGCGGAGCCAGAGGCGGAGGGTCTTGATAAGCCACAACGCCGCTGCCCTCGAACGATAGCTCCATGTTCAGTCCAGCCATACGGGCTACCACCTCGCGCATGGTCAGTCCCCGAAGGTCGGGCATGCAGTCCTGCGGCGCTTCGATTTGACCACTGGCGCGTTGGCTCTGGCGCGCCTGGTGGAGCGCCACCGGAATATCCGCCGGACCGCGTTCGGGCTGGTCGGCGGGAATTCCCAGCACACGCAGTGCATGCTCCGCCACCTGTCGCACAATTGGCGCGGCGACCGCGCCGCCGTATTTCGCCCCCTGCGGCTGGTCTATCATGCAGAAAACCGTAATTTCCGGGTCCGGCAGAGGGAGAACGGCTACGAAACTGGCCGTATAGCTGGAGACGTGATCGCTGCCGGAGGGGGTGACATACTTGTAAGTTCCGGTTTTCCCAGCGACACGATAGCCGGGAATAGCTGCCTCTTTCCCCGTCCCGCCCACGGTCTTGTCTTTCGGGGCGTAGGGACCCACCACGCCTTCCATCAGTTCGAGCACCTTGCCGGCGGTAACCGGGGAGATCACCTGGCGGACCACGACCGGGCCTGTGGTTTGGATAAGCCGTCCCTCATAGGAGCGGATCTCTTGCACTACATAGGGGCGCATAAGGCGGCCGCCGTTGGCGATGGCGGAAACAGCGGCGACCAACTGGATCGGCGTTACCGTCATTTCGCCCCCGTAGGGAATGGCCGACATGGTGTAGTGGGTCCATTGTGAAACGGGGCGGAGGATTCCCTGCCGTTCATTGGGAAGGTCAATACCGGTTTTCTGCCCGAAGCCGAATTTTTCGAGAAGGGCGCAATAAGCGTTTCGTTCGAGGCGCTGCGCGGCGACCACCGTGCCGACATTTGAGCTCCAGCGGATAATGTCGCGGAAGGAAGCCATTTGCAAGTAATGGCCGGGGGCGTCGCGGACGGGCTCGCGGCGGGGAGGAAAATACCAGCTGCCGCCGTGGCAATCAAACTGCTCATCGAGATCGGTGAGTTTGCCGGTTTCGATCAGCGCTGCGGCGGTGAAGATTTTCATGATCGAGCCCATATTAGCCGGTTCATTGATGGCGCGATTGCGCAACGAGGACGGGTCGGCGGCGGCAAACGCCGCGGGATCGAAATCAGGCATGCTGGCCATGGCCAGCATGGCGCCTGTCTTGCACTGCTGGACGAGAATAACTCCCCATGCGGCGCGATAGCGGGCAACCTCCGCGCGCAGAATCCGTTCCGCCTCATGCTGGATGGATTCGTCGAGCGTCAGGATCAGTTCATTGCCGAACGCACTGCTCCAATAGGTTTTGTCAATGGGCGCCAGCAGACCCTTGCGAGCGTCCTTAAGAACCTCGTACTTGGCTGTATTGCCCCGAATGACATGGTCATAGAAATACTCAAGACCATCCACGCCCTGATTCTCGCCGGTGTCATCAAAGCGAACGTAGCCGAGGACGTGGGAAGCGGTGCGGCCGTTGGGATAGAATCGTTTTGTTTCCCGCTCGAAGTAAAACGCCCCCGGCGG
>JADFCW010000202.1 GCA_017161705.1 Candidatus Sumerlaeota bacterium
GGGAAAAGGGCACATACTCGCGGCCGTCGGAGAACATCAGATACATGCTTTCGCAGTTGGGGTGAACACCCATAAAGGGGAGGTTTTTGACGCGCAGACACCGCATGAGATTGCGCAGCGTGCTCAGGAAGGCGGCGGGTAGAAACTCAATGTGGTCGTTGGGGAACGCTGCGTCCACAAGGATCTCGAGGTCCTCGGTGGTCATCTGCTCGGGCTGATAGTCCCATTCGGCCGGATCCCACGTATGGGCGAGCGGGAGGAAATAGATGGCCTCGATGTACTCGCGGCGCTCGTGGCAGAAACGGAAAAAGTCCGGCAGTTCGTTGGCATTGTAATCCTTCGAGAGCACGGTCATAAGGGTGACGCGGCCGCGGCCAGTCTTGCCGATGTTGTCGAGCGCCTTCTGTTTGAGATGCATGACTTTTTCCGACCCGCGCAGCGAACGATACATGTGGGGATTGCAGCCGTCGTAGGCCAGAAGGAGTTTGACACGGGTTTCCACGAGGCGCCGGCAGTAGTCTTCATCGGCCAATCGGATGCCGTTGGTGAGAATGCGGGCGCGCAAACCGTATGATTTGGCCCGTTCGATGATGTCGAACAAATCGTTGCGGACGGTGGGCTCGCCGCCGAACAGCTGCATGGCGGGCGGGCGCTCGAACGTCGAGAAGTGCTTGAAGATCTTTTCAAAATACTCCAGCGGCGGGTCGAAGGAAAACCCGTCGCTCGGCGTGTTGTTCACGCAAATCGGGCAGTCCATGTTGCAGCGGTTGGTGATGTCTATAAAGACAATGCCGGGCGACTTACCGTGGTCGCACCCGAGACACTGGATGTTGCAGCCGCGATAGGCGAAGCCGGTATCGAGGGCATGTTTGTTCCAATAGCGGCGGGCATCGGCGGAGATCAACGTTTCCGTCGGTCCGCAGGTTGGACAGGATTTGACAAGATAGATTTTGCCGTCGCGTTCGACGGCTTGCGACGCAACCACCTGCTTGCAATTGTTGCATAGAGCATGATTCATTCCGAAGGCTCCGTCACTGTGCTCAGTAACGGGGCGGGATTTTGGATGCCGGCGGCAGGGGCTGTCAACTGGGTTTTGGCAGAAGAGCGGTTGAATCAGGCCTCCGGTCACGTTTTCAAGGCCGCCGCGTTCTCTCGCTTTGCGATTAACCCAGACGGGATGAGATCTTAGCGGGTTGGCGTCTTTGCCCGAGACCGTAAGGACGTTTTTTTGTTTCGAGGAGAGATTTTATCTGTGCGGCGGGAACGAACCCGGAGTCAACCAGCGGCGCCGATGGATCGGATGCCATATAAACAGGCAACGTCCATAGATTTCCCGCGGGGCCACCAGACAAGCCGCTGCCCAGTCGTGCGAGATGCCTTCGCGCGGACTTGGCGCGCGGTGCGTCCCTCCCAAACCGCCCAGAACTTTTTCCTCGACGCCGTAGGAAATGAAAACGAGAAAGCGGCCGGCGGGAACGTCTATTTCCAAATCGTCCGGCAGACCGTCGGGATTCAACGGCCGGTGCTCGGGCGGGACTTCGTTTCCGTTTCGATAAAAGACGCCGCCCTTGCGGACAAACCGATCGCCGCCGAGAGCAACCACGCGCTCGACCGCGCGGGACAGGTTGACGCTCCACATGTCCCCTCCCCGCTCGATCGTATAACGGCGCGGGTTGTAATAGATCACCTCTCCCACGCGCGGCGGGCGGAACCAGTAGGTCGCGCAGTCCACATAAAAAAAATCTCCTCGCTGCAATGTCGGCGCAATGCCATCCGAGTTCCAATACACCCACCTGTGGAGAACCGGATTGCCGGATTTGGACAACACACAGACGCCGCCGAGAACCAGAACCGAGAGGGCAAGGGTGGTCAGAATTTTTGCCCGGTTCACCTCGCCGCCGCCCCACGCAATGCTGTATAGACAATAGAGGATGAATCCCAGAAAGATACCGACCAGAAAGAACTGACTGAGCGACCAAAAGACGCCCACATAGAACAACAGCGCGCTGTACGAGCCGATCGTATAACCGCGTGTCCATTGCTGGCCGTCTATCCGCGCCGCGGTCACCATTGCATCGTTGAACGCATAGAGGATCCACGCCGCAAGTCCGGCGATGAATAGATAACTGGTTGGATGAAGAATGGTAACAACCGTCAGATAGAAAAAGGCGGCAAACACGGCAAAGAACCAGAACGCTTTGCGATACTGGCGGTTATAGATTTGGCCGGCGCCGGGAAGAAGGCTTAGGAAACCGGCGGTCCACGGATGGCGGTAGGGGCAATTCTCGGGCAGCGGGAACTCGAACTGCCGCCGGAGGGCATACCCCAAACGCGACAGGCCTGATGCTGCGCGATGGACCGGAAACCGCCGCAGACGCACCTTGTGCTGCGCGGCGCTCCAGTCGTGTTCGAGCACCGCGCCGCACTTGAGACAGCGCTCGCGCTCTTGCGTGTTATGAAAGCCGCATGCGGGACAGGTTTTCATGGGAGGAAGAATGGCTCAGGGTGGCGAACCGGGCAAATCTGTACGACTTCGAGGCGCTTCCGCCGGAAATCGGCTCCGAACTTGGTCCGATAAAAATCGCGCGACAGGCTATTGTTTCAACCTCGGATCAATGGCGTCGCGCAAGCCTTCGCCGAAGAGGTTCCACGCCGTGACGGTCAGAAAGATCGCAAAGCCGGGAAAGACTGTCAGCCACCAGGCGCCCTGAATGTCCGCCCGTCCGTCGTTGAGGAGCGTTCCCCAGCTGGCATAGGGTTGCGGCACGCCCATGCCCAGGAAGCTCAACGCCGACTCGACCAGAATCGCCGACGCAATGCCGAACGACGCCACGACCAGCACCGGGCCGATGCCGTTGGGCAGGATGTGGCGGAAAATGATGCGCAAATTCGAACCGCCGAGCGCCCGAATTGCATTGACATAGTCGAGCGTGCCGATGCGCAGAAACTCGCCGCGCGTCAGGCGCGCCACGCCCGTCCAGCTCGTCAAACCCAACACCACCATGATGTTGATGATGCTCGGCCGCAGATAGGCTAGCACAATCAGAATGAGGAAAAGGGTGGGGAAGCAGATGACAATTTCAATGAGGCGCGAAATAACGATGTCCACGCGGCCGCGGAAAAATCCCGCGCACGAGCCGACCATCACCCCGATGGTCACGTAGAGGCTCACGGCGACAAATCCGATGATCATCGCAATCCGGGCGCCATACAGCATGCGGCTGAGCACGTCGCGCCCGATCATATCCGTGCCGAGCAGATGGAAATTCGGGCCTCGTTTCCCGCGCGGCATCAGCCACATCGGCGGTTGCTTCATATCCTCGATGATGACTTCAGTTTCGCCGTAAAAGACCGGCGGGTACAGAGCCAGCGAGGCCTGCGGCGTCAACTCCTTGTAGTAGCCGACGGGAATGATCTTATGCGGGCAGGCAAAGTTCCACGCCGCTGCAATAAAGGCCGCCATTGCCACAGCATTCCGCGCACGCCGCCACGTCGGCGCAGACCGTCGCCGCACCAGCCATTGCGCAACGGCCGCACCCCACAACACCATGAAGAAAATCTCTATCGGCCGAAGCGAACGGAAGACCGGAAAATAGTAATGCGGCACAAGCCGGACCCTGCTGATGTCCAACCGGGCAACCAGTTTCGCGCGTACGGCATCCCATGCGCCGGCATCGAACCCGCTGGAAAAAAGATTCGTGTATTGCCGGCGGATCTCCTCCGCGGTCGTGCGGTATTCCGGTGGGAGTTGACGCGCCATGCGCCGAAGGTTCGCAAGAGCGGCGCGGCTGCACTCGATGAACTCCGGATGGGCATATTGGCCGGCCCTGGCCAGAGGAATCGCCCGGTCGTGCGCGTCCAGCACGCTCGCATATGCCTCGTCGTAGTCGTCCGGCAGCGCGGTGTGGATGACATAGGGTTTGTCATTGGCCAGCAGGGGAACGAACACGCCGACCGTGGCCACAACGAAAACCATCGCAAAGCCTGTCATGGCCAGTTTGTTGCGGACTAACTGGCGGTAGGCAATCCGCGAGAAACTCAAACCTTCCGTCTGTCTTGTTTCTTCTTCCATTTCTTATCCGCAGATTTCACAGATTTCGCAGAGATATGCGCCCCAATCCATGCGCAGATCATGCACCATCCCAGCCAACGCTTTTTTGTCTTTTTGGAGTCACTACACCGCGCCTAAAACTCGATTCCAAGGCTTTCCTGATATACCATCGCAAAAGACCCGCAGAGGAGAACCTCTTTCCCGATGTTCTATTCATACCGAATCCGCGGATCCACCAGTGCATAGCTCAAATCGGACAATAGAATGCCCAGCAGGGTCAGAAACGCCGAGAAAAACGCCACGGCGTTGATCACCGCATAGTCGCGCGTCAGAATCGAGTCTATCGTGAGCTTGCCCATGCCCTGAATGCCGAAAATGGTCTCGATGATGATGCTGCCGCCGAGCAGTTCCGGCAGGAGCGAAGCCATGAGCGTAAGAATCGGGATCATCGAATTGCGCAGGGCGTGTTTGAAAATCACCGCCCGCTGACCGAGCCCTTTCGCCTGGGCCGTGCGGATGAAATCCTGCCGGATCGTTTCGAGCATGGCCACGCGCGACTGCCGCGACAGAAACGCAAACTCGTAATAGGTCAGACACGTGATCGGCAGCACCAGGTGCCACAGCCAGTCCTTGATGTATGCCCAACTCCAGAACGGCAAGCCGGCCATTTCCGGCGAATGAAGACCCTGCGTGGGAAAGATTTTCCAGAAATTGCCGCCGGTGGTGAACAGAATCAGCATATCCGCCGCCCAGAACGTCGGCAGCGAATAGAGCAGGAATAACACCGTCGTTACGATTTTATCGGACAGCTTGAACTGGTGCGTAGCGGAAAAAATCCCCAGAGGAATGGAAATCGAATAGGCTAGAAAAATCGCAATCAGACTCAGCTGCAGCGACACCGGAATCCGCTCGAGCACCACCGCCAGCACCGGCCGCTTGTGCGTATAGGACTCGTCGAAATCGAACCGCAAAACCTTGCTGAACCACACACCGTATTGCGTGTCGGCGACCCTGCGCACCACGCGCCGCCATCCCGTGAACTCCACGTAGTGCGACTCCCAATAGTGCCACCAGTTGCGCCAGCGATACAGGTTCTCCTGGCGCACTTCCGCCTTCTCGGCCGAGAGGTTGTTCCACGGGCGGCCTGTGATTTGCGTCAGCAATGCCGTGGCGAGGTCGGAAACGCGGGGGTCGCGCGAGCGGGTTTTGGCAATCAGTGCCGGCACCGCCCAGCCGCCAAGCGCCAGGATCGGTTCGGAGCTGGCCTGCGCAAGGTCGGCAAAATACCGTTCTACGGCGCGCCGCCCGTTTTCGAGCGTGTAGCTCGTTCGCGCGCCCTCCCACCAGTTGCGCCACCAGTTGGCCTGGGCGGCCTGGGTGAACGACGTGTAATCGGGCGGCGGCCGGCGGCCGCTGAGCACGGGCATCAAGTCCAGCAGACGGCGCTGGACCGGCGTGGTGGTATCGGCTGCAAGGGCCGCGACAGCGTCGGGAAGAGCGACGGTTTTCAGCGCGGCCAGATGTTTCCGCCCGCGTTCCTGAAGATACTCTTCCGACGCCCCGAGGTCGGCGATCAACCGCTGCACGTTGGCGCTTCGTCCCTTGGGGCGCGGATTGAACAGGATCGGCTTGTCCAGACCCAGAATGCGGCGGTTGTCCTCGATGATCGCCTCGGACAATTGCTGCCCGCGACCGGTAATACCGCCCAGAGCGCCCTGCACTTTCATGGCGGCCGGATCGCCCGGCGCCAAACGCGTGATGGTGAAGGAAATGATCGTGATCCCGAACAGGGTCACCACCATCAGGAGCAGGCGTTTGACGATATACTGAAACATCGCTCACCCGTTGCCCATATCTTCGTTTTTATGCCTCCACAGGTTTTGCAGATTTCACCGATTTTCAGAAGACAACTCTGCGGAATCTGCAGGATCTGCGGATCATGGAAACCGACCTCATGGCTTCACTTCATACCATTCCGTGAAATCGTAGCCGGGAAAGGTGCGGTAGAATTTCACGCCGCGGAAACGCCGCGCGTAGAAATACAACTCGCTGAACGTGTAAAGAAAGGTGAACGGCTGGTCCTCGCAGATGATCCGATAGACCTCGCGATACATGGCCCAGCGTTTGAGCGGATCAAATTCTTCGCGTCCGCGCTCGATCAGTTCGTCCACGCGCGGATTGCTGTAGCTGACGTTGTTCGAGCCGCGGCCTTTGCTTTGCGTCGAATGCCAGATTTGATAGGGGTCGGTGTCAATCATTTCGCTCCAGGCGAAGCGGCAGGCGTCGAAATTGCGGTCGCGCACGGCTTCCTGCAGCACCGTGAAATCCACTTTGCGGATGTTGACCTGAATGCCGGCGCGGCCCAGATACTGTTTTACAATGTCGGCGACCTTGGCGTGGTATTCGCGCGCCGTATGGACCAGATACTCGAACTCGAACTTCTGGCCGTTCTTGTCGAGGATTCCGTCGCCGTCGCGGTCTATCCAGCCGGCGCGTCGCAGGATCCGCCGCGCCTCGGCCGGATCATAGGGAATAGGCTTGACGGTGCGGTCGGCGCACGGGCCGTCAATAAAGAACGGCCCTTCGATCACCCGCCCCAGACCATAGTGAATCGTGTCAAGAATTTGCTGTCGGGGAATGAGCATCGAGAGAGCCCGCCGCACGTTGACATCTTGAAACAGGGGCCGCCGCAGGTTCCACCCGATGTACGTATAGACCGGCGTGATATTGGTGGCCCGCACATAGCGCGAGGTGAAGCGGGGCGAGTTGGCGGCCGGCAGAAACCACGTGTCCGGCTCGATGTCGAAGTCCGCGTCTATGTTGCCGTTCTCCATTTCGCGCAGCGCAGGCGTCTTCTCCATGATCACCCGCCACGTGATCTTGTCCAGATAGGGGCGCTGCGGGTCCCACCACGGCAGGTCGGCCTTGCATGCCCAATAGTTTTCGTTGCGCACCAGAACGATTTCTTGGCCTGCGGTCCAGTGATCCAGTTTGTAGGGACCGCAGCCGACATACTGGGTTTTGCCGGGTTGGGCCATTGGATGCTTGTTGTAAAAATCGGCATAGCCTTCCGGGTCGCCGCGGAACCGTTCGGGCTGATAGATATGGCGCGGGAGAAAGCCCGCCGCGCCGCAATAGCCAAGGGCCAGCGCGAAGGGTTTGCGATAGGTGAACTTGGCCGTCATCGAGTCGAGCAGCTCCATTTTTTCGATATCAATATAGTAAATGCGCAGGGGCGCGCAGTCCACCCGTTCGTTCCGCATCGTGTCGAACCACAGTTTGCAATCTTCCATCGTTACCGGCCGGCCGTCGTGCCATTGAATGCCCGGACGCAAATGAAACTCGTAGATGCAGTGGCGTTTGATCGAGGGGCGCCGGCGCGGCCTGGCCCCCGACTCGTCGAGCCACGTGCCCAGCTGGTCGCGCGGAATGGTCAGCGGCGCGCTATCGGGTTGATCGGTGATCTCGATCGTCAGATCGAGCGGGCGGGCGCGGCCCCGGATCGTATGGCCGAACCGGGTCTTGAAAATGCCCGCGGCCGTATCGCTGCTGACAATATCTTTTTTGAAAAACGTCCACTGGCTAGCGTTGGGGAGAATGGTAACCAACGGCTCGGTCTCCGACGACGTTACGAGGCCCTCGATCCGCGTGCCGTCCTGGGTTTCGATGTAATCGCGCACTTTCCAATACTCGGCCATCTTCGGCATGAATTCGAGGGTTTCGGCGTCTTGATGGACCAACGATTCGGGGAACTCGGTGAGGTAGGAAATGATGACTTGTTCGTGCGCCGCCTGCTGCAACAGCGGATCGAGCGTCGCAATGTCGGTCGGCATCCGAATCACGATCGAGCCGCCGCGGCGCGGCCGGGGCGGGTTGCGCCGCTGCTCTTCCGTGACATCGGGGTTGAACTCATCCACAACGGCTCGCTTGACATATCGCGCCAGCGGGTTGCCGGATTCGTCCGCGGCGTCGGGCACCGCTTCGGCAACCGCCGGCGCTGTGGTCAACTCGGCGCGATGCGGTCCTGCCTGCGGCGGCAGCGTACAGCCTCCGACAAAAGCGGCAAGCAATGCAAGAATTACGAAGGATCGCAGATACTGCATAATACTTCTCGCTCAAACCCGCCGACCGTGTTCTCAGGTAGTTGGTAGAATACGGCGGCAAACCGTTGCAAGCAAAAGAATGCTGTGGAGGGGGAAAACCTGGCGGGAGCCAGGAATGACGGGCGAGAGCCGCCCGCGCCTAGTAGCGATTCCGATGCAGCACATCCGCCAGCGACCGTTTGGGCACGTGCAGCACGTCCGAGAAGTCTTTCCAATACTTGACGGAGTCTTTCATCGGCTCGGCCACAGGCGATTCGGCCGGATAACCCAGAGCCACCACCGAGTCCACATCGCAATGTTCGGGGATCCCGAAAAGTTGTTTGATGCCCGCACGATCAATGGCGCCCATCCAGCAGGCACCAAGGTTGAAGGCCATGCCGGCATAGATGATGTTCATGACAGCCGCGGCAGCGTCATGGGCGCCGACATCGGGCGTTTTCTGGCGGTTGACCAGCACGACGATGTAAGCGGCCGGCCGTTCGGCTTCTTTCGGGGTGCCCAGCGGATCAATATAGGCGGCCCATTTCAAAAGGGGGAACAGTCGCTCCTTTTTTTCGTCCTCATCCACGAGGATGAACTCGCACGGCTGGCGGTTGGCGGCGCTGGGAGCCAGCCGCGCCGCATCCACAAGCCATTCCAGTTCCTGCGGCGGAATCGGCTTGGGATGAAACCGGCGAATGGTCCGGCGCGAGAGAATCATTTCATAAAAGTTCATCCTGCGATCTCCATTTCTTCCAAACGCTTCGCACGGGCAACGCCTCTGAAGCGACCCACGTACACCCTTGGCAAACCCATCGGGTGCAGGTAGACTGCGACGGGCGCATTCTTGCCGAGACGAGGTGCTGCCCGGCGCTCATGGCGATGAGGTCCTGGAACAACCCGCCCAATGCCGCCAAAAGCCGCATCAGGGCCGCGGTTCAAATCCGGGACGAACGCGGCCGTCGTGACCGATGAGCGGCTGCGCGTTCTCGACTTTGCCGAGGGGGCGCACGCCGGGCCCCAGATCGCTCGTGCCGAGGTCGTTTTCTATCTGTGCCACAAGTTTTTGCAATCGGGCGACGACGTCGGGATGCTGCGCCGAAACGTCCGTGGTTTCGCCGATGTCGGTCTTGAGATTGAACAGTTGCGGCTGGGACGGTTTCGCCGCTTTGGCGGTCGCTTTGGCCTTTGCGTCGGTTTTTGCGCCGGCCTTGGCAGCAGTGCCGGCCGCCGGCAACACCAGTTTCCATTCGAGGTCGCGCACCGCCTCTAATTGCAGGCCGCGATAGTAGTAGAAGACCTCGTGCGGCGGCTTCGCAGCGGGGTCGCCAAAAAGAACCGGCCGGATGTCGGCGCCGTCAATTCTGCGGTCGGCGGGAATTGCCGCTCCGGCGATCGCCGCAAATGTCGGCAGAATGTCGAACATCCCGCACATCAGATCGGTTTCCGTTCCCGCCGGCACCTTGCCCGGCCACCATGCGATGGTCGGAACCCGCACGCCGCCCTCCCATGTCGAGCCTTTGAAGCCGCGAAGCGGACGATTGACCGCGCGGGGAGTGCCGCCGTTGTCGCTGGTGAAAATCACCAGGGTATTTTCCGCCAGACCGTTTTCACGCAGCGCCTTGAATACCTCGCCCACGCTCCAGTCCACTTCTTCGACCCAGTCGGAGTAGATGCCGTGCGGCGATTTGCCCGCCCACTTCTTGCCCGGATAAATCGGAAAGTGAACGGCATTGTGTGCCAGATACAGGAAGAAGGGCACGCGCTTGTGTTCGGCGATGTACCGCACCGCCTCGTTCGTGTAAATCTCCACCAGCGACTGCTGATCATCGGGCAGAACGCGCTTGACCACCGTGTTGTTGCGCAGCAGCGGCAGCGGCGGCTGGCCCTGGCCTTTGCTTGGCGGAAGCGGCTCGCCGAGGTTGCTTTTTACGCCATCCTCGGCCGGGCCCATGTCGTTCGAGTAGGGCAGACCAAAATGGAGGTCGAAGCCCTGCTGAAGCGGCAGAAACTCCGGCTGATCGCCGAGATGCCACTTTCCGACAATCGCCGTGGCGTAGCCGACCGACTTCAAGACTTCGGCCACGGTGATTTCGTTGGGATGCAGCCCGACATCGTTGCCCGGAAACAGCACATGCGGAATCGGCAGCGCGCGCTTGGGATAGCAGCCGGTCATCAGTGCGGCGCGCGACGGCGAGCACACGGGCGCGGCGTAGAAGGCGGTCAACTTGCGTCCCTCGGCGGCCATCTTGTCCAGATTTGGCGTGCGGTTGATTGTCGAGCCAAACGGCCCAATGTCGGCGTAGCCCATATCGTCAATGTTGATGAAAACAAAGTTAGGCTTGCGGCTTCCGGCCTCTGCGGCCGCGCGGCCGCCCGCTGCCGTCCCGGCAGCAGCAGCGCCAAGTGCGCTGGCGGCGATTTGCCGGAGAAATTCCCTGCGATTCTTTTTGCCCGATGTCTTTTCCATGGTTGGCATACCTCGCTCTTTTTAAGGAGCCGATAACATTCCCGGTCATTATTTCAAGGGGAAAAACGCCTTCTTTTTTGACGACGGGTGCATCTCCCGAAATCGGCAGAGGGTTTCCCCCGGGAGTGGCGCCATCCACAGCGTCCGAATGCAGTCGGGGCGGAACCCGACCCTCCCCAAAATTCCAAAGACCCTCTCCCCATTTCAGGAGATGCGACTTTTGCTGATTCCGATTGAAAGCAGCCAAACCCAACAACACACTCTGAAAGGGACGGACGTTGTTCCTAAAACAAAATTAAAAGGAGTGTCATCATGAAGTTGTTTTCCCCGGGTCGTTCTCGTCTTGCCAACAGCCGCTTTTGGGCGGCTGGCTTGTCCGTGCTGTTGGCCGCAACACTTGTCGGCGTGTGGGCGGCGGAAAAACCCAAGGGTTCCAAAGGCAAATCGCGCAAAACCAGCGCGGCCAAAGCGGCTTCCACGCAAGCGAAATCCGCTGCCGAAC
>JADFCW010000203.1 GCA_017161705.1 Candidatus Sumerlaeota bacterium
GTTCCCTTTCACACCTGGCTGCCCGATGCCCACACCGAGGCGCCGACCGCAGGGTCGGTCCTTTTGGCCGGCATTCTCCTCAAGACCGGCGTCTATGGCCTCGTACGCTTCTGCATTCCGTTTTTTCCCGAAGCGGCGGCGGCAACGGCCCCGTTGCTTGCGGCGCTGGCAATTGTCGGCATCATCTACGGTGCATTCACGGCGCTGGCGCAAACCGACATGAAACGGCTGGTCGCTTACAGCTCGGTCAGCCACATGGGATTTGTCGTTCTGGGCATTTTTGCCTTTCAGGAACAGGCCGTGCGCGGCGGCCTGCTGCAAATGCTCAACCACGGCATCAGCACCGGCGGCCTATTCCTGTGCGTCGGCATGATCTACGAGCGCCGCCACACGCGGCGTCTGGCCGACTTCGGCGGACTGGCGGTCAACATGCGCCGCTACGCCGCCCTGACCGTCATCGTGGCGCTGTCGTCGCTCGGACTGCCCGGGCTGAATGGATTTGTCGGCGAGTTCCTCGTGATCCTCGGCGCCTTCCAGCGCCATTGGTATTGGGCTGCTCTCGCGGGAACCGGCGTGATCCTCGGTGCCGTCTATTTGCTGGTCATGGTGCAGCGCGTCTTCTTTGGCCCGCTGGATAAGCCGGAAAACCGCGCCTTGCCTGATCTGTCGCTGCGCGAAGTGCTGACCCTTCTCCCTGTCGTTGCCATGGCCTTTGCGATTGGCTTGTATCCCAAGCCCTGGCTGAAACTGCTCGAACGAAGCTCGGCCGGAATTATCGCCAAAGTCCAGACCGCGCAGGATATGCCCCGCGAGGTGCTGGTCGAGAGTGTGCAGCCGCTTCGGCCTAACTTGTCCGACCTGTCCGATACGTCCGACTTGTCCGTTGTGTCAAATCTCCCGCGTATTTTCCCTTCTGCTCCTTTGGACCCCTTCGTCTTTGCCCAATCCGCGCGAGACTCGGCCGCCTTGCTGTCAAGTCTGGTGCTCCATCCGAACACCAGAAAGAGTTGGCTTCCACCCAACCGCTATTCAGATGCCGGGGTGCCGGAGGTTTCCTCGGCCAGCCATTGCAGGTAGGTCTCGCTGCCGGCGACGATGGGAACGGCAACAATCTCGGGTACCTCGTAGGGATGCAGGCGGCGAATGGTATCCTGCAGTTGCGGGACGAGAGCGGCGCGGGTTTTCATGAGCACCACCCATTCGTCCGACGTTTCAATGCGGCCCTTCCACCAATAAGTGCTCGTGATCGGGCCGATGATCTGCGCGCAGGCTGCCAGCCGGCGTTCGACGATGCCGCGCGCGATTTGCTCGGCCTGTTCGCGGGTCTCCGTTGTTGTCGTCACCTGCATGTAGTCGGTCATGGCTTTACCTCAAATCTGACTCGCATGAAGAAATCGTTCTTCGGCTAAGGTTGGCTGCGGCGAGTCCCGCCTGTTTTTCCACCTGTCTTACGTTCCTTTTTGGACTCGGGCGATAGGACCAACACCCAGTCCTCGCCAGCGGGATTGGGAGGCGCGGGCAAGGCGCCATCGGCGGCCGCAAGCGCGATCGGCTTGCCGGCATATTGCCCGCTGCGCGGGTCGAACCACCGCGCCGTCACCGGCTGCGACGGCCCTTTGCGCAGCACAATCGAGCGATCGGCATTTCCACGCGGCAGATAAACCACCCATGTCCTGCCTGCGATCACGGCGGCGTGCGGCGGTGCAAGGTCGGTCGAGGTCGGCATCGGATTGGGCTTGCCCTCCACTTCGAGGGCGTCGCGCCGGGGTTCGAGCCGGTGCCACTCCAGCGAGGTCAGAAGGGTCCGGGTATGACCGACGCAGGCGGACCCGGGCAGCCGAAGCGCCTCGCGCCAGGTGGCGCGAGAATGATTTGTAGTCTTTCCCGGCTCGCCCTTCGGGTCGGTCGGATCGTAGAACTGCCACAGCCCCTGTGCGCCGTAGCCGTATCCGGCTGCGCCGTTGAGAAAGGCCGTCCACGCCTGCCAGCGTGCATGATAGGCCGATTCTTTCTGGCCGACGGTTTCGTAGCAGGCCTCCGAGCAGAAAACAGGCATGGGCGGTTCGAGCGTGCGGTTTTCGGCAAGGCGCAGGGGGATGTTGAACACGCGGTCGAGGCTCTGACCGGTTTGCAGCCAGTGGTGGTCAATCCACGGCTCGCCGTGAAAAGGGCGCGACGACTGGACATTGTGCGGCGGCGTCCAGGTGATCTGGCCGCTGGGATGGATCGAAAGCGGGCGCCGGAAGGGGTTGTGTCGCTGCATTTCGAGACCGATCGCGGTAATGTCGGATGGCTTCCAGCCGTTGTCGCGGAAGGTGTATTGATACTCGCCGGACAAACACCACAGCGTATTGAACGCGCCATAGCGGACGGCGCAATAGGCGCTGAGGCGGCGGGCGTCGTCGGGCGAAAAGAGCGCCTTCTTGGTCTTGCCCCACCACATGGTGGGCGTCGCGGCAACAAAGCCCTGCTCCCACAAATAGCGCATCCGCCGATCGAGCATTTGGAAATATGCAGGATTGAGGTGCGCGGGGTTGCGCTCGAAAAACGCATAGCCGCCCTCGTTGCGATGGGCCTGCCCGTCGGGGTAATCGCCGTAGCCGTGAATCAGCTGCATGAGTACGGCGGTGAAGTTCTTGGCTTTTCGGTCGGCCAGATAGTCGGCGAAAGGGCCGGTGCCGTCCGGCGTTAGACCGCAGCGCGCGGTGTTGCCCGCCCAGAGCGTATCGGCCAGCAGAAAGAACGGCGTGCCGTCGGCATATTCGAAGTAGCGGCCGCCGGCTGCGATTCGGATTTGACCGCGAAAGTTGGGATTGGCTTTGAGCTGTTCGGAAGACGGTGCGGCCGCTTCGATCTGGCCCGTCTGACCGCCAAGTCCGCCGTCGGCCGATTCCGTCTGCCATGTCCACAAGCCCGGCTGCGGGAGAGCTGCGCGGATGATCCAGCGACGCTCGCCGTCCCAATAGCCTTCGACCGCAAGAGATTCCCCGCTGCTCTGGTGCTGAAACGCGGCACGTACGGGGAATTCCCACCAGGGATGATCACGGCTTGCCGTCAGGCTAATTTCGAAGGGTTGCCACACGGTCGCGCGCACGGGCGGCGGAGCGGAGGCAGCGGCGACCCGGGCGAAGAGCAATAAACCCGCGGCCAGCGCAAATACGACAAAGCCTCGCGCGCCGCTTTGCGGGTTTCCTTGGGGCGTCGAAGAATGCCCGCGGTTTTTTTTCACGATCGTCTCCTCGCTGCAGTTTGTTGTCGCGCGGCATGGCCGGCACCGGCTCTTTCCGTCCTTCCGGCTTTACCGAATCATAACACCATAACCTTGCTGCAATGGAACACCCTTTTGGAATAGGTAATTTTGTATCGCATGTAACGGGCCGTGAGGGGGCGGTGAAAAAAACAAGCGTACAGCAAGCGCTCTCGAGTTGTCGAACATGTGCCGCCGGCCATGGTAAAGGCACTCGCGGACCGTCATGTAGTGCAACCTGCGTATAGGTCAAGCTTCAGTTTGTTGTCTTCGAGTCAAACTTCAGAGGGGCTTGCAACGGTTGGACGGACGCCAAGGTCGGCTCCGTCGCGAGTTTTGTTGCGCCGCGCTTACGCCGCCCGGCGAAACAGGCGCTTGAGGCTTTCGAGCGCGCTCTCGACGACCGAGTAAGTCGTCGGCACCACCACCAGCGTCAGCACCGTCGCCACCAGCAGGCCGAACACCACGGCCGTGGCCATCGGCGCCCACCACTGGCTGCTTTCCGTGCCGACCGACCAGCGCAGATTCAGGAAATCATAGGCGACGCCCACGGCCGTGGGAAACAGCCCCAGCGAAGCAGTCACCGCCGTCAGCATCACGGGCCGGAAGCGCGTCAGCCCCGCTTCCACCAGCGCCTCGTTCTTGCTGCGTCCCCATGAGCGCAGCAATTGCGTATAGTCCAGCATCACAATCGCGTTATTGACCACCACGCCGGCCAGACTGATGACGCCCAGTCCCGTCATGATGACCGAGAATGGATGCTGCGTGATAATCAGCCCCCACAGCACGCCGATCAGCGACAGAATGACCGAGGTCATGATAACCAGCGTCTGCATCAGCGAGTTGAACTCGGCCACGATAACCATGGCGATCAGAAACAGAGCGACCACAAAAGCCTTCGAGAGAAACTGGCTGGCTTTTTGCTGCTCCTTCTGCTCGCCGGTCAGCGTCACCGTGTAGCCCGGCGGCAGCGGGAGGGTGGACAAAATCCGGCTGACATCCTGCCGGACATGTTCGTTGGTGCGGCCGCGCCGCTGCACAACGTTGGCCGTCACGCTGACCGTTCGCTTTTGGTCTATGCGTCGGATGGTGCTGAGACCGCTCGTGGTGCGGATGTCGGCAACGGACGTGAGCGGGATTTGGTTGCCCATGCGGTCGGAAATGCGCAGTCGCTCGAGCATGGCAATCGGGTTGGCGACTGCGGCCGTCGGCGAGGCGTCGGAATCCAGTCGGCGAAACCGTTCGGGCAGGCGGACAATGATGTCGTATTCCTCTTCTCCCTCGCGATAGACACCGACCTTGCTGCCGCTCATGGCTGTGCGGACCATGTAGGCGATTTCGGCGGCGGTGAGGTTGAACAGGGCGGCACGCTCGCGGTCAATGAGTACTTTAATCTCCGGCCGGCCGACCACATAGTCGTCGCGCAGGTCCACAAGTGCATCCACGTTCCGGATTTTCTCCTGAATCTGGGCGGCCAGCTGAGCGAGGACATTGTAGTCGTCGCCGGAAATTTCGATGTTCACCGGGGCGCCGGTGGGCGGGCCGTGTTGCTCTTTTTCGACCTTGATTTCGGCGCCGACATAATTGCGCAACCGCTCGCGGATTTCCGCCACGATGTGCGCCGAGGACGACGTCCGATATTCGGCGTCCACAAAATCTATTACAATGCGCGCTTGGTTGGGTTCGCTTCCGCCGCCGCCTTCGAAGGGATTGCTTCCGGCGCCGTGCGGCCCGACGTTGGTCGTGAAATGCTCGATGTCGCGATACTCCGTGAGCATTTTCTCGATAGGGCGAACCATGCGGTCGGTGGCCTCGAGGCGGGTGCCTTCGGGGGCTTTGAGGTCAATGTAGGCGCGGTTGGGATCGGTTTCCGGGAAGAAGATCACGCCCGTGCCCCATTTGCCATAGGCGAGAAAGGTCAGAAACAACGTCAAGAAGGCGCTGCACATCACCACAAAGCGATGCCGCAACGACCACGATAGAACTACGCGATAGGCGCGCAAAACACGGCTTTGCCGCAGCCGGCTCTCCAGCGACTCCTCGCCCGGACCCGGCCGGCCCATCCATCGCCCGCACAGCACCGGGTTGAACACCAGTGCCACGAACATCGAAGCCATCAGCGCGATGATCACCGTCATCGGCAGATAACTCATAAACTTGCCGATGACATCCGGCCAAAACAACAACGGCGTAAAGGCCCCGACCGTCGTCAGCGTCGAGCCGATGACCGGTCCGGCCATTTCGCTCGCGCCGTCGTGCGCCGCCTGAATCCGCGTCTTCCCCATCGAATAGTGCCGATACACGTTCTCCACCACCACGATCGCGCAGTCCACCAGCATGCCCAGCACCAGCACCAGGCTGAACAGCACAATCATATTCAGCGTGACGCCGAACATGTTGAGAATCGCCAGGGCAATGAAGATCGAAAACGGGATGGCCGTGGCCACGAACAACGCGCTGCGGAAATTCAGCGCCACCACAATGACGCCAACCACCAGCACCAGCGCCGACAGCATGTTGTTTTCGAGGTCGGCCACCATGTTGCGCACCATCTTCGACGCATCGGCCGTGATGGCGACCTTTACCCCGGGCGGAAAGACTTCCTTCCGCAGGACCTCTTTCACCATGTCTGCCAGACGCAGCAAGTTTTCGCCCGAC
>JADFCW010000204.1 GCA_017161705.1 Candidatus Sumerlaeota bacterium
GACCGCTTCACTACGACCAGCGTGACACACTCCTTGCCGTCTATGCGCGCGTAGGATTCCCGATCCTTGTAACCATCCTCGATGGTGCAAATGTCGGTCAGATAAATCGGTTTGCCGTTTCGGACCGCCAGCACAATGTTATTGATCTCGCCCGGATTGGCGAACTCCGCCGGCACTTTGAGCGTGTACTTGGCCTCGCCGATTTTCAGACTGCCTCCCGGCGTGTTCAAGTTGCTGGCTCGCATGGACTGAATCAGCTCGGTTGCACTCAGCTGGTAGGCCGCCAGGCGGTCCGGGTCGAACTCGACATGAATTTCGCGCTCGAGGCCGCCGACCACCGAGGCATCCAACACGCCGGGCAGTGGATCTATCTTGTCCTCGAGGGCATCGGCGATCTGCTTCAGTTTGACCAGGCCCACGTCGCCGGAGATCGAAATAAACATGATGGGCAGTTCGGAGATGTTGATTTCCGCAACGACGGGATCATCGGCATCGGCTGGAAGGTCCGCCTTGGCCATGTCCACCTTGTCCTTGACCCGCTGCAGCGCTGTGTCGAGGTCCTCGCTGATGTCGAACTCGACCATGATGGTCGAAATGCCCTCGGCCGACATCGAGCGCATTTCCTTGACTTTGCTCAACCCTTTGAGCTTTCGCTCAATGGGGCGCGTGACCAACGACTCGATATCGCTGGGCGAGACACCCTCATAGCGGGTCGTGACCGTAATATAGGGAATCGTAATGTCGGGGGCCGCTTCGCGAGGCATGGACCGATAAGCGTTGATCCCAACCAACGCCATGAGGGTCATAAAGACCAGGACCGTGGTGCCTTGCCGAATCGCCAACGTGATCAGTTTCATGCAGAAAAAGCCTCACATCTTTTTCTCTACCGTCGCACTGCCGACGGCCCGCCCGGGTTCTTCAGGCCAGTGCTGGGGAAAATCTTCGAACTGGGCCCTGCACGCGCCGCCTGCAAAGTGCGATGCGCCTGTCGGGAAGCCTGCCCATCGCCTCCCCGCCGGCAGGCAGGCAGGGTAGGGGGAAAGTTTGTCCGAACGCGATGCAGTTACCGGTGGGCTGTCGTCGCTTCCTTGCCCGCCGGTGCTTCTAGAGTCTCTCGACGACTTCCTCGACCTCGACCGCCGCTCCGTCCACCAAGTCCCGCTGTCCAACCACAATCACGCGATCGCCTTCCTGCAGCCCCTGCGTCACTTGAATCCGATCGCCTTCGAGGATTCCCAGCGACACCCCGCGCTGCACCGCGCGACCGTCCTTCTCGATGAACACCACCTTGCGGTCGCCGCGATCCATCACCGCATACAGAGGAACGGCCAGTGCGTTCTCCACCCGGCGCCGAATCAGCCCCACTCGCACGATCATGCCCGGCCGCAACTTCCGGTCTTTGTTCGGAATCTCGATCCGCATAGGATACGTCCGGTTGACCGGATCGCCGGTCAGAGCGACGTAGTAAACTTTCCCCGGGATTATCATGTCCTGTCGCAGTTCGCCGAGAAATACCCCCGCCGGCTGCCCTTCCTGACAGAAACAGACATCCTTTTCGGGCACATTCACCACGACCTTGACGCGGTCGATCTGCACGATCTTGGCCACCGGCTTGCCCGGATCGAGGTGTTCGCCGCGGTCCACGTAGATGCGGTCAATCACGCCGTCCAGCGGCGAGCGAATCTCGGCGTCATTCAGGGCCACGCGCGCCACCTCGACATTGGCGCGGGCCACGTCGCGCGCGGCCACCGCGTTGTCCAGCTCCGCCCGCGTCCCGACCCCCTCGCCGACCAGCTTGCTGATCCGCTCGTATTGCTTTTCGGCCTGCGCCAGAGTGGCTTCGGCCTGTCTCAAGACCGCCTGACGCTGGGCCGTGTCCAGCCGCAGAATCACCTCACCCGACGTGACCTGGCTGCCCTCCTTCGGCCCGACCCACTCGACGTTGCCGCCGACTTTCGCGCTCAGGTCCACATCCTCCCATGCCTCGACCGTCCCCGGAAGAAGCAGGTATTCATTCATGGGGACGGGCTTTGCCACGGCGACTTTAACGCGTACAATCTGGCCGATCGTTTCACTGGTTGAAATCGCGGAAACCGGTCGCGGCATCGTGCTGTTATGGCTGTTTTTGGCCGAGGCCAGCACAATCACATAGCCGACCAGGGCCACGCCGCACAAAATGATGAATGTATTGATCGCTTTTTTCATCTGTCGAATATCTCCGTTTTTCTGCCGCTTTCCAGACCCATTCGCGCGGTTTTACGCGCCCAGTCCGCGCAACAAGTTGTCCACCACAATTTCAGCAAGCCCCTCCTGCGAAACCGCCGCCGGGTCGCGCATCATCGCCATGATAAACATGTGGATGATTCCTCCGAACATCATCGCCATCAGCCAGGGATCGCCGGAGCGAATATCGCCCGAAGCCATTCCCTCGGCCAGTACGTCGGCAATCATCCGCATGTTTTGGCGGAAATACTCATCCAAGTCAAAATTCACCCGTTTGCTTTCATTAGTGAATAACACGCTGTGCACCAGGTGGCAGTTGTCGGCGTTGCAGCGCGCAAAATCCAGATGCACGCGGCAGATTTGAATCAAGCGCTCGCGCAGGGAACCCTGTGACCGGACGGCTTGTTCGAGCTGGCTCCGAAATTCCCCCAGCGTCTCTGCGATAATGTGCTCGAACAGCTGTTCCTTGCTGGGAAAGTAATAGTAGAGTGTGGGACGCGTAATGCCGGCGGCCTCGACGATCTCGCGGACCGATACGCCGTTGTACCCCTTGAGCGCAAAGAGGCGCGTTGCCTCGCGAACGATGCGTTGGCGCACGGCCGGTATTGCATCAGCGGGGCCTATCTGCTCGTGGGTCAGCTGAGCACCGCTCTCGTTAATGTGCATAGAGCATTGATTATGCGTAACTTTGTCGTTCACTTCTTCCACGGTCTTTCATCCCCTCGCAACCTACCGAACAGTAGGTATATAAACCCTCTCCCCATCCTGTCAAATCCTTTTTGCATGCGTCTCGGCCTGCCGAGGCACTTGCGATAGACGAGAGCATAGGCATCTTGCCCATGACTTTTATCGCAGTATTTTACAATAGCGTTGCACTCTCATGGGCGAGGCGCGCACTCCGTTTTGGAGAAGCAGCAGTGCGTTACAGCCTCAAACACCAAGCCATCTCAAGCAGCACCCCGTGTAGGATTTTATCCAAAGGATCGAGGTCTTCGCAAACAGGGCAAAAAACTGTCTTGCCTTCGGCGCGAAAAGGGTGTCAATCTGACGGGCATCTTTAGAAAAGCAAGAAGCCGATTCAGAATTCGCTCGAGGAGGACAAAACATGAAACCGAACCGATGCTCTGGAGTCTGCCGGCGGCGCTTTCTGGCGTTCGGTGGAGCGGCCGCGGCCGGCATGCTCTGCGGCCAATCTGCCCAGGCCGCGTGGTGGTCTTCGCCCAAGCCGCCCGAGACCGTGAAACTGCGCTCGCCCCGCAAAGCGAAAATCGGCCTGGTTTTTACGCACATTCCCAGCGGCCGGCCCACGTGGCCGACGATGACCTACGACTACGACGCACGGCGCAAAGCGATCAGCGCCCGGCTGCGCTCCGAATGCCCGGGCGCCGACTTTACCGACGACCAAATCGCCATGAACCCGGCCGAGGCCGACAGTGTCATCAAGGCCACGCCCGACGTGGACAGCTACTTTGTGGTTCTTATGGCACTGTGGCCCAACGCCGCCGAACGCTTTATTCGCTCGGGCAAGCCTACGGTTGTGGTGGATGACCTTTACGGGGGCTCCGGCGAGATTCTCCGCTACCCGGAGATGATCCGAAAGGACAATTTGCGCGCGGCTCTTGTGGCCTCGTCCAACTTCGCCGACATCAAGCGCGGCGTCCGCTGGCTCGAAGTCCTCGCCGCCATGAAAGGCGCGAAAATCATCAACATCAAGGACCGCGATATCAGCGGCCAAATCCAGAGTCTGAAGGAAACCTTCGGCACCGACATGGTGCAGATGAAGTCCGACGGGCTCCAGAAGCGCTATGATGCCGCCGACGACTCGCTCGCCCGACAATGGGCGCGCTATTGGGCGCGCGGCGCCAAAGACATTGTGGGCGTGGCCGACGACGATATCGTCAAAGCCGGCAAAATGCACGTGGCCTTCTGCCGCGCTCTCGAAGAACTCCAGGCCGATGCCGTCACGATGGACTGCCTCGGTTTCTTCTACGGCCGGAAAAGCCACGCCTATCCCTGCCTCTCGTTCTTTGAACTTCTCAATCAAGGAGGCACCGGCATTTGCGAGGCCGACGTGGACTCGACCACGACCGCGCTCCTCATGCGCTATCTGTGCAACCGCCCCGGCTTTGTCTCCGATCCGGTCATCGACACCGCCACTAACGAGATCATCTATGCCCACTGCGTGGCGTCCAATCGGGTCTATGGCCCAAGCGGCAAGACAAATCCGTATATTCTCCGCACGCACGCCGAAGACCGAAAGGGCGTCAGCCTGCAATCCCTCATGCCCCTGGGCGAACCGGTCACAACCCTCCGCGTGACCCTGGGCGACAAGCACATGGTGCTGCACAGCGGGGTCAGTTCCCGCAATGTATTCGAGCTCGACCGCGCCTGCCGCACCAAGCTGGCCGCCAGGACCGATGCGCGCGCCGTGCTCCGCAACTACACGCACGGCTGGCATCGCGTGACCGTCTATGGCGACTACCGCGAGGACTTTCTTGCACTGGCGCAACTGGCCGGCCTGACCGTCATCGAGGAAGACAAAGCGACCGGCTAAAAAGTTTGAAGTGCACACTTCAGTGCGCCGTTTGTAGTTCACGCTTTGGCGTGCCGTACGAAGCCCCCACTTCAGTGTGCCGTATTCGGTGCCAAACACCAACCTGAAGGTTGAAGAGCCTATTACTTTTTCACCCTAAGTCTATGGATAGCTACAGTTCGGCAAGCGACACAATATCCGAGGGCGGCGACATGCCGCGGCCGCTGCGATACGAGATAATCTGTCTAGCCCTCGTGGTCGCGCTGGGGGTTGCGTTGCGTTGGCCCGGACTGGCCAGCAAGGCCTTCTGGATTGACGAAATCCAGGCCGTCGAACGCTCCCAGTCGCTTCAACAAGCCATCCAGTATGGCGCGCTGCACCATGAGCCGCCGCTGCGCTTTGTTCTGTTGCACTATC
>JADFCW010000205.1 GCA_017161705.1 Candidatus Sumerlaeota bacterium
GCAATCGCCGCATCCTAGGAGCATCGTTTGGCGATATTGACGAAATGCGCGACCGCACGTGGAACACTTGAGTTCCTCCCCGTCAGCGGCCTCGGCGCCGGCCTTTTGCCCCTGTTCACCCTTGAGCAAACCGGCCAGAAGCTGGGCCAGTTCGGGGGTGACCACGGTCTGCTGGGGCTGAAGCGGACTGAACTCGGCGGCATGTTCGGGGCAGAAGTAAAAATCTACAGCATGGCCTTCGATCATGCGGGTGAATTTGTGCGTGGCCGGCCGGCCGCATTTTTCACACTTTTGGAACGGCATTGCCCGTTTCGCCCTTCAGATGACGAATCTGATCCCGCAGCCGCGCCGCCTTTTCAAAGTCCTCGTTGGCGACCGCCTCGGCCAGCGCCCGTTGCAGGCTTTCGATCTTGCCGGTCCAGTCTCCGTCCGGCGGCAGCTGGGGCGGACGGCTCACGTGCCGCGTGCTACCGTGGATGCGCTCGAGCTGCGGCTCGATGGCGCGCGTAAACGCTGCATAACACTCGGGACAACCCAGCATGAACGTTTTGCGATAGGCGGCGAAGGTGGTCCCGCAGCGCGGGCAAGGCGGAAGGTCCATCTCGTCGGAAGCGGCTTCGTCATGGTGCTGCATCAGTTTGGCGAACAGTTTTTCGACGGCCTCCTGCAGCAGGCCCTGTTTTTGGTAAGGGCTGATTTCGGCCGCGCACTGTTCGCACAGGTTCAGCGTTTGCGCCGCACCGGAGACGATGCGCACCAGCTTGACCACCGCCGGCCGCTGTTGGCATTTCGAGCATATTTTCACAGCCATTCGCCCCGCTTTCTGTTTGTTCCGCTTTGCCCTCACACCAAAAGAGAATATGCTCCCGCGGGGGCGGGTTTGTCACGCTTTTTTTTGCACCCCAGACCGTGTTCATGGTTGTTCAGACAGAATCTCACGCGATGGCGAGGCGACAGCAAAGGGCGGCATAAAGAACGTATTGCCGCTTCGGGCGCAACCGAGGACTATCGCTTTTTCGGCAGAGCGCGCGTCGCGCCGGTCGAAATCCCGCCGTCCACCAGAAGGGTCTGCCCGGTGATATACTCGCTGGCATCGGAGGCCAGAAAGACGACCGCGCCGCCGAGGTCGTCCGGCCGGCCCGGCCGCTTCAGCGGAATGCGGTCGCACAGATACGCCACCCACTCCTCGTCTTCATAGAGCGCGGCGTTTTGTGCGGTTTTGAACCAGCCCGGCGCGAGGCAGTTGACCGTGATGCCATGCGGGCCCCAGTCATCGGCCAGGCTCATGGTCATCTGCTTGATCCCGCCCCGGCTGGCGCAATAGGGAGCCATGCCGGCGTAGCCGAACACGCAGGTTACCGAGCCAATGTTGATGATGCGCCCGTAGCGGCGCGGGATCATGTGGCGCGCAACCGCCTGGGCGACAAAAAATGCCCCGCGCAGATTGGTGTCCACCACGTAGATCCAATCCTCCCACGTCACTTCCAGCGCGGGTTTGCGGCGATTGCAGCCGGCGTTGTTGACGAGGATGTCTATTTTTCCGTAATGTGCAACGGCCGCCTCGACCATCCGCTGGATGCTGTCGTAGTCCGTCACGTCGAGTTCCAGCGGCAGGGCCTTGCGGCCCAGCGTCTCGATTTCGGCCTTGAACGGTTCGAGGCTTTGACGGTTGCGGCTGGTAATGACAAGATCGGCTCCGGCGCGGGCCAGTGCGCGTCCCATATATTGGCCCAGCCCGCGGCTGGTTCCGGTGACAATCGCCGTCTTACCGGTTAGATCGAAAGGATTTGCGTTCATGGAAACCTCCTTCGGTTCTGGGATACATCGCCAAGGGCGAAAAAGAGCATCGGCGGCGCTATAACCCAATTTGGCCTCGCCCCCAAAAGGCCTTTTCGCACTTGCGACTTGCAAGCGGAAACTTGAACTTCTATGCAGTAGCTTTGCATTCGCGGCAAGGCAGGCAAAGGAGGAACCCATTGCGTGGCGCAAAAAGCTTTGATCACCGGCGGCGCCGGATTCATCGGCGCCAATCTCACCCGGCGCCTTATGGCTGAGGGATGGCAGGCTGTCATACTCGACAATCTCAGCCGCACCGGGGCCGAGCAAAACCTCGAATGGCTGCGTGCACAAGGACCGCTGGAGTTCATCAAGGCCGATGTGCGCGACTACGACGCGTTGCGCCGGACGCTTCGCAAGCACGCCGATGTCGCCGCGGTCTTTCATCTGGCTGGGCAGGTCGCCGTCACCACGTCGGTGTCTCATCCCCGCGAGGATTTCGAGATCAATGCTCTGGGAACGTTCAATGTTCTCGAAGCCGTTCGCGAAAGCAATATCCGTCCGGTGATTTTCTATGCTTCTTCCAACAAAGTCTACGGCGGAATGGAAGACGTCGGCACGGTCGAGACGCCGACGCGCTACCAGTATCGCGACTTGCCGCACGGCGTGCCGGAGACTTATCCCCTGGATTTCCATTCGCCCTACGGCTGCTCGAAGGGCGCTGCCGACCAATACGTCCGCGACTACTGGCGCATCTATAGAATCCCGACCGTTGTCCTGCGGCAGTCATGCATCTACGGCTATCGGCAGTTCGGCGTCGAGGATCAGGGCTGGGTCGCCTGGTTCATCATCGCCGTGCAAAAAGGCCGCCCGATCACGATCTACGGCAATGGGAAACAGGTGCGCGACGTACTATTCATAGACGATCTGATCGAGGCCTATATGGCGGCGCTGCGGAACATCGAGCGGGCGGCCGGCCAAGTCTATAACATCGGCGGCGGGCCGGCCAACACCATGTCGGTATGGACTGAATTCGGCCCGCTGATCGAGGAACTGGCCGGTCGAAGAATTCCCGTGACCTACAGCGAATGGCGGCCGGGCGATCAGGCCGTATTTATCTGCGACATCCGGAAAGCCCGCCGCGACCTAGGCTGGGAACCCCGCGTGGGTGTACAAAGCGGCATCCGCCGGCTCTATGATTGGGTGGCCGAGAATTTGGATTTGTTTCAGCACTTGTAAGGGCAACAAGCGGCAGAATGCGCCCGGCCGGGAAGGACTCGTCGGACAGGTTGGACCTGTCCGACGCGCCGAGGTGATGTTCGCCGCTTCTCACCCGGCAAACTCGCAAAGGCTCTCGACGTAGTCCTTCGAGCCGTCATTGGCCCAGGGGTCCAGCTGTTCCGGACCCTTGAGCTGCTGGCCGCGAAGGCGGCTGACCACAAAGTAGCGGCAATCGAGCTGGGGCAGGGCGGTCATGTCGGGCCACAGTTTCTCGAACTGGGCAACGGGAAAGATGTCTTCCTGCGCATGACCCCAGCGCCGTTTTACGTCCTTGATGGTGACGTAAGTGGGCACGCGCGCGGCCATTTCGCGGACGGCTTCGGTCAGGCGGCCTTCCGGCCCGTACAGGTCGTCGCGCGTCAGGCCGAACGCGTCCAGCAGGCGGGCAATGTTGACCCACGAGGTATTGGAATTGTAGTAGCGGAGTTTGAATTCATCGGCCTCGCGGGGTTGGGCAAGGCCT
Source organism: Candidatus Sumerlaeota bacterium (assembly GCA_017161705.1). Lineage (GTDB taxonomy): Bacteria > Sumerlaeota > Sumerlaeia > JADFCW01 > JADFCW01 > JADFCW01. The sequence continues at coordinate 3,521 of JADFCW010000205.1, forward strand.
TCGAGAAGGCGAACCCGACCGTCCACGCGCGCCAAACCGCCGCCGTGGTCGTCGAGGCGGCGCGGGATGACTTCAAAGGTCAGATGCGCGCCCGACTGGATGTGCAAACCCAGCAACCCCGGCTCCAGCCGCACGCCTAACGAATCGATGTTGTGAACCAGCAAGTACTCGACATTTGGGTGATCCTTGAGGATCGAGGCGAGCACGCCGTTGCGGATCATGTTGGGAATTTCATACCAGTGGCCGGGCGGATTGAGGCACTGGAAGGGGGTGTTGTCCACATAGTCGGAGCCTTCGCCCTTGCTGCGGGCCCATTCGATGAGGGTCTGCCGCACGGCGTCGCGCACTTTTTGCTTTTGCTCGTCGAGCGTTTCCTGCGGCATTTCCTCCCACAGGAATTGCAGATCGCGCACCATCGGAATCAGGCGCTGGCCGATCGAGCGTCCTGGGGAAAGATACAGCGGGCCGTCGTAGCCATACTGATCGGTAAGCCAGAGGTGTTTCTCCACAGCGCCGTGCGTCAGATAGCTGGTGGTGACGACGTGAGGGACAGGCCGGCGGAAGGCGGCCGTAATGGCGCGGCTTTTGGCGAGATGGATTTCGAGAAAGCTGCGATGGCGGCCCTTCATTTGGACAAACGGATTGGCCGCCTTGACCACGCCCGCGCCCGTCGTCCAGCGAGTGCCCACGCCGGCGGCCAGAGTCACCACGGCGGCGCGGCCCTCGCGCAACGCCTGCTCGCCGAGCCGGACCGCCGCATCCGGCACCCCTCCCTCGGTCTGAAGCACATCCTCGTCGCGCACGTCCTCGATGGTCGTGTCGAGGGGCAGGCGGTTGCGGGCCAGACCGATCCGGCCGCGCCGCAGGTTCTCGCGCAGCGCCTCGTGTTGAACCGGATCGAAGCCATTGGCGGCCTTGATGGCCTCGCGCTCTCGCGTCCATGCCGCTGAGACGCCTTCCTGATCTTCCGGCGGGGCGGGGAAGAGATTGTTGACCATCGTGCGCAGCACCCGCAGCAGTTCCTGCTGCTCGGAACAGTGCGTGGTGAACTGGTCGAGATCGGCGCGGCGCAAATAGGGAATCTGGCCGGGCGGAAGGCGCAGCATTTCAGGCACATGAAGGCCATAGTAGCGGGCGGGCATAAGAGCCTCGGCCCCGCGGCTGAGCACGGCAACAGAGCCTTGCTCGTTGATCTCAAAATCATAGACCAGCGGGTCCATGGCAAACGGCAGAGCGTCTTCGAGGCGGCGCTTTTCGGTCAACATAATCGAGTGGATTTCCTCGACAAACCGGGCGCGGGCTTCGGGCGCCACAAAGAACGCCATACCTCCGCCCGACATTCCACCCAGCATGAGAAAACCCCAGTAGTCGGGACCGAACCGCTCTTTGGCGCGGGCGATGATCGTCTCCGTGAAGCTGTTCGTGACCCACGGGATAATGGTCTTGAGCGGGCCGTTCCAGTTGGCCGAGGTCAGGGCGCCGATTCGGCGGATGTCGCCGGCCTTGAGCGCCTCGACAATGCCGTCGAAAATGGCCCGCATTTTCTCCCGCGCCTCCCACTCCGGACCCGACCGCAGCAAATACTTCTCGGTCACCATTTCGAGAATCGGGCCAACGTTTTGCGCCATGCCGCCGTGAACCAGCACGGTCGAGGCCGCAAACCGCTCCTGCACGCCGGGAGCCATCTGGTCGGGCGTCAGCAGATGATGTGCGGGAAGGAGCCGTCCCCGGCTGATGCCGAATTCCGGATCGCCCTCGGAGGCCACGACGCCCGTGATGATCTTGGCGCCCGGCCAGATCCCGCCGCTGTCCTGCCAGCCGCCGCCGCTGCCGCCCAGCCACTCGCCCAGAATGGCCCGCGAGGCCACCAGACGCCGCTCGCTTTCCTGCAGGGGCCCTTCGAGCGAGCGCGTTTGCCCGGTGGCACGCATCAATAGTGCGATCAGCGAGGCCAGCAAACTGGTGGAAACCGCCAGACGCGAACCCTTCGGAATATCGTTGACTTTGGTTACGATTTCGAGACCCATGCCCGGGCCGACAATCCGCCCGAGCAGCGCCGGCAGCGAGTGGTCCGTGCCCTCGAACGACGAGGGGATGATGCCGGCGGCGATGACGCCCGCCTTGAGCAGGCCAAGATAGTCGTTGCCGAAGTTGAACAGGTCGCGCAGATCGCGGACGTCCTTGGTCTGTTCAAGGTCAATACTGGTCAGCCGCAGCACCGGCTCGTTAATGACACGGACGCGCGTCTCGATCGGCGGCCGGCATTCCGGATCGCGGCCGTGAACGCCGAGATTGATGGACAGATTGATGACGCGCGCCCCTTCGGGATAATCCATGCCGAGGAAAAAGATGTCCGACCAGCCGCTGTGCGAAAGATCGAGCCGGACGGCCGTGCGCTCGCAGAGGATCGGATAAAGACGCTCGCCCACCCCCCGCTCGAGCAATTCCTGCCGCACCCGAATGGCATGCTCGTCCGGATGGCCGACGCGGAACATCCACTGGTTGCCGCGCGAACTGCGGACCGACCGGCGGACCTGATCGGCCAGCGTCTGGAATGCCAGATGATGATAGCATTCGGCCAGGGCGCTGTAGAGAGGGCCGCTAGGACCGTCGTCCCGAAGGGCCGCCCGAAATGTAGCGATGGCTTCCTCGTAGCGGCGATGAAGCAGTTCCACCCAGCCGCGAAAGGGGACATATCCCGTGCGCGGCACGTCGCGGTGATCCTGCAAATGGAAGCGATAGGCAGCGAACAGGAACATGCAGGCGCGCACGCGCTCATAGAGATTGCCCGAACGGCGGCGAAACACTTCGAGTTCCTCGCAGGCCGCCGCTATCTCCTGGGCCGAAAGCCCCCGCACCAGATCGTTCAGCGCGCGGTTGCGAATCGCCGGCTCGTCGCTGGTAATGGTCTCGATCAACGGATTGCTCATGAATGCCTCTGGGAGCGTGTGTTCAGATCGCTAACCCTTCCATTTCGCAGTTCAAACGATAGTTTGCCGTTCGTGGTCCACACTTCAGTTTGCCCAGGTCAGAGCAAAAAATGCATACCCGCCGCCTAAAGGCGGTACCTCGCACATTAGGCCTCCGGCCGCATCTGGCGTTGGAGGATCAGTTCGAGCAAATCGCTGAGGATCAGCTCCCGGTCCACCCCGGCAAGCGCCAGAGCGATCTGCGCTTTGAGCGCGCCATAGCGAACCCCGATGTCATAGCGGGTACCCTTGGTTTCCAATGCGAGGGTCTTCTCGCGCTGGGCCAATTCGTGTTGCGCGGGGGTCAACTGGATTTCCCCATCGGTTCGAACGTTGTTCCGGATATGCTCGTCAAGAATATCAAAAATGGTCGGGGTCAGCACGTGCATGCCAAAGAAGCAGAGATAATAGCCGGCGCGCAATCCAGGCACGAGCAGTTCGGTTTCGGCCAGCGTCGGCGTCGGTTTTTCAATGATCTTCTCCACTTCATAGACGTGCGGCATGTCGGGCACGCGCCGGCCGCTGAGCGTGCCGTAGCGCGAGATGAGATGCTCGCGCGTGGCCTGTACACCCATTACGGTGCAGTTCTTGGCGGCGGCCAGGTCAATCAGTTGCCGGGCACACCGGCGGTCGGGTTCGCCGCTAATATACAGATGGTCGCCCAGAAGCAGAAGGAAAGGTTCGCCGGCGACAAACTCGCGCGCGCACCAGACGGCATGCCCGTAGCCTTCCGGGCGCGGCTGCACGGCGAACCGCAGGCGCTTGACCAGCTCGTTGAGGCGGCGCGCCTGCTCGACCGCCCAGTCCACGCCCTTGAAGGCGCTGAGGAGGTTTTCGCTGAACGCCTGAAACAACCGCCGATAGACCGCATCGTCTCCCGGCGCCACCACGATGCAAATCTCCTCGATGCCGCTGTCGAAGGCCTCCTCGGCGATGATCTGAATCAGCGGTTTCGTCAGACCGTCGCGGTCCACCAGAGGCAGCATGGCCTTCTGCACAGTGTCGGACGCCGGATACTGGCGCACGCCGCGTCCGGCTGCCGTAATGACTGCTTTGCGTATTTGCACGGCCGTTTGTCCCCCGAAAAATATATAATGAAAATCTGGAGATTGTCCCGCCGTTGCGTCAACTGGAAAGCATGAATGAAAAGGCCATGGCGTTTTTGCGCGAGGCGCCTGGGGAAATCTTATGGGAGCAGCGCGTAACAAATTCGACTTGAAAATTGTTTGATTCCCGGACCAAGTCTAAGCCAGTAAAAGGCACCAGGATGAAGACTTCAACGCCAACCACTAAGGAGAATACAACCATGTCAGAATCTCGCAAGACCAACCGGCGGGGCTTTCTCCGCACTACCGGCGCTTCGGCGGCGGTTGCCGCAGCGGGGACTTATCTGGCCGGCCACTCGCGGCCGGCAGCGGCCCGCGTGCTGGGCGCCAACGATCGCGTCAATCTCGGCGTCATCGGCTGTGGCTGGCGCGGCGGCCAGCACATGAAGGAACTCCTGCGCCGCCAAAAGGAAAAGGGCGATGTCCAGCTGGTCGCCGTGTCCGATCTTTATGTCCGCCGTTTGAAGGAAGCTGAAGAAATGACGGGCGCCAAAGGCTATCGCGACTACAACGAATTGCTCGCCCGTCCGGACATTGACGGCATTATCACACCGACTCCCTGGCACTGGCATGCCAAGATCAGCCTCGACGCCATGGAAGCGGGCAAGGACGTCTATGTCGAAACGCCGATGACGATCAACATTGACGACGCAAAGAAAGTCTATGAAACCCAGCAGCGCACCAAGCGCATTCTCGAAGTCGGCAACCAGATGGCCGGCTGGGACGAGTATCACCGTGCGCGCGAAGTCGTCAAGTCGGGCGTGCTCGGCAAGATTGTCGTCATGATGGCCGGCTGGTGCCGCAACTCCGCCGAGGGCCAATGGAATTACGTGGCTCCGCATCCCGATGCGATCACGCCGGACGCCAATGCGGAGACCACCAACTGGCCCGTATGGCAGGGGTGGAAATTCAATCTAGCGCCGGAGCGTCCGTTCGACCCCGAACGCTTTTTCCGCTTTCGCAAGTTCCGCGACTATGGCGGCGGCTCGGCCTCCGACCTGCTCTGTCATACGCTGGGAGCGATGCTGGTGGCGACGGGGCACGAATTCCCGATCAAGGTCTGCTCGTCGGGCGGCCAATATGTCGAGTTTGACCGCGACATCTACGATACCTACATTACGACCATCGAGTATCCAAGTCAATACACGGCGATACTGGACGGAACGATGGTCAGCGAGTATTCCTGGCCCGAGGTGATTCGCGGCCATGAGGCGGTGCTGCTGATTGACCGCACGGGCGTCACGGTCGCGCCGGAACCGCCGTTTGTGAAGGGTTTCGAGGAGCGCTGCGCACAGGCAGGACTGAAAGGCGAATGGGCCGAGGTGGACCTGCCGCGCTGGGGCGGTCAGCGCCGGGTCAAGGCTCTTCGGATTCCGGAGCAGAAAGACCCATCGCGCTTTACGGAAAACTTCCTGCACGACGACTTCATCAAGTGCATCCGCACGCGCGAGAAGCCGCTCGAAGGCGCGTGGGAAGGCTACATGATCACGGTCGCCGTGGAAATGGGCGTAACCTCCTATTACGAGAACCGGACGATGCATTTCGATCCGGAAAAGCGCGTGCGGGTGGACTACGCGCCGCGGAAAAACCAAAAGAAGTTCTAGCGCGCGGAGAGTCGAACAGGCAAGCAGGACAGGTTGCCCGCGGGCAGCCTTCCCCGTCTTTCGGTCGAGTTGCCCCGATGACTGTCGGAGCGGCCGTCGTTGTCGCGAAGGCGCAAGGTCGCGCGTTTGCTTTTTTCAGTGTTGGCGCCGGAGGTAAATACCATGCGCAGCCGAATTGTCGTTTGTCTCGTTTTATTTCTTGCCAAGGTCTGTTCCCTTCCTGCCGGCCTATCGGACGCGCCTTCGCTGCGTGCCGGAGTCGCCAGGGTTGACATCACACCTGCCGGCGGCGGTGTGTATCTTGGGGGCTATGATTCGAGAATTTCTCCCGCCGTCGGAGTCCACGACCCGCTGTTTGCGCGCGCTCTGGTGCTCGAATGCGGCGGCAGGCGCATGGCCATTGTCTCGCTCGACCTGATCTGGTTTCCGTCCGAGCGCGTGGCGAAAGAAGCCAAAGAAAAGTATGATATCGGCTTGGTGCTCACGGCGGCCAGCCACAGCCACTCGACGCCCGACCTGCTCTATTCGCAGCATCTTTGGAAGCCCGATCGGTTCAATGAGGTTTCTCGCGAAATCGAAGACAAGGTCCTGACGGCCATCGGGCAGGCTAACGGCGCCTTGTTTCGCGCGCGCCTCTCGACCGCTCGCGGCGACATCACGCTCGGTTACAATCGGTTGGTTATGCAGCCCGACGGGCGCCGAAAGCCGCTCTTTCGCAATCCGGAACGCATTCCCTACGGCCCCGTGGATCCAACGGTCGGCATCATCCGCATCGAGGATGCCGACGCGGGAACTACGCGCGCCGTGCTGGTCAATTATGCCTGCCACGCCGTTTGCCTGGGGGCGCGCAATTTGGAAATGAGCGCCGACTATGTCGGGCCCATGGCTGAAAAAGTGGAGAAGGCGATAAAGCCGCAAGCCTTTTGCCTGTTCTCGCAAGGTGGGGGAAGCAACATCAATCCGCTGTTTGTCGGCACGGGCGCGAAGGAGGAAACCAACGAGGACTGCTTCCGCCGCGCCAAAGTCATGGGCGAACTTCTGGCCGACGAAGTGCTTCGCGCTCTCGCCCATGCCCGGCCCGTCGGCGGTCCGGACGAAATCCAATGGCGCCAGCGAACGATGACCTTCGCCAACCGCTGGAAGGAACCGAGCGAAGAATATTACATGCCCGCCGGCCCGATCGAACTCGGCGCGGCCACCGTCTTGATCAACCGCCGGATCGGCATCATGGCCATTCCGGGCGAACCTCATTTATCGCTGCAGATGATGTTCAAGCGCGACGCACCGGTCGAGTTCCCGCTGTTCTTCGGCTACACCACGTGCGGCCATCCGAAATGGCCCGAATACATTCCCGACATTCGGGCGGCGGCCGAAGGCGGCTACGGCGCAGCCAAACGTACTTTCATCGAGGTCGGCGGCGGCGAGCGGCTCGTCAACCAGGCCCTGATTGATCTATACGACATGAAAGGGATGTTTTTCGACAAGCCGGAAAAGTGAGGGCTGTTGTGTCCTGCTGCTGCTGAAAATACCCGGATCGCTTATGCAAGCGAGGAAAGCAAGTCCTTGTTCTATTGTTGACGCTGAAAAGCGAAATCGTTCAGTCCCCTTATGTCCCAGAAAACTCACCATCCCGATAGCCGGGGACACCTGCTAACTCCTGGAGACCCGCTCTCCATTTCCGGCTGAACAAGGCACCTGCCGCGCCCGAATACGCCACGGTAAACCTTCCGGCTGCCATTTCGCAAAACCATGTGAAGGATCGAGGGGCGTTTCGCCTGGGCGAAAAAGGCTTTGACAGCCTTTGGGCAATTGCATGAAATCGTCTGGAATACCAAACGAGGAGATTCGTATGGGCAACCGCACCGCC
>JADFCW010000206.1 GCA_017161705.1 Candidatus Sumerlaeota bacterium
ATTGCGGGGGCCAAAATCCGCTGGCCGAACGATATCCTGATCGGCGAGCGGAAGGTTTGTGGCATTCTGGTTGAAAAGGCAGGGGTTCCGAGCGGACTAGTATTGGGTGTCGGGCTCAATGTGCATCAAACACTGGAAGACTTTCCGCCTGCGATTCGGGCGCATGCCGGCTCGCTGCGGCTTTTTTCCGAACGGTCGCTCCGGCGCGGCGATCTTTTGGCGGCGTTCCTGAAGGACTTTGAAAAGGTCTTTCACCTCTGGCATGAAAGCGAAGACACCCCCCTGCTCGATGAGTGCCGCGCTCGCATGACTACTTTGGGCCGTTTTGTCCATTTGCATTGCCATGGCCGATCCATCGAGGGCGTCGTGATGGACCTTGACCGCGACGGCGGTCTGGTGTTGCGCGAACCGACGGGGGTAGTTTCGCGGTGGCACAGCGGCGAGGTCGAGTTGGTGAAATGGACCGGCGACGAGGGAGCGGGGCGCACGGGTGTCGCAGCCGCTGGACAAGGTCGTCGAGAGTCAGCCGCTCAATAGGCGCGGGCGAAATAGGCGATCCGGTTTGCCGGCCGGCCGGTAAAAAAGCAGGGGCCAAGGTGCGCGGCAGGAGTGTCGCGCCCGCTGGCCGGAATAGGCTGTTCGAGCGGAATGCACCGGAGTGTGGCCTTGGTTTCTTCCTTGATTTTGGCTTCGTCGTCGGCAGAGCCGGCCCAGGGGCCGACCACAAAGCCCCGCTTCGATTCGATGATTTCGCGGAATTGGTCATAATTTGTGACCATGCGTGTGTTTTGGTCGCGGAAATCGCGCGCCCGGTTGAACAGGGCCGTTTGGATTTCGTCGAGCAGGCGGCGGACGGTCCCGGTCATCTGTTCTTCGGGAATGAACGTTTTCTTTAGCGCACGGTCGCTGATGTCGCGGCGGGCGATGCACACTTGGTTTTTGGCTATGTCTTTGGGGCCAATCTCGATGCGGAGCGGCACGCCGCGCAGGTCCCATTCGTTGTACTTCCAGCCGGGGCTTTTGCTTTCATCGAGGTCGGCGCGCGCACGAATGCCGGCGGCGACCAGCGCTGCATGAAGCGCCCGCGCCTTTTCCAGCACCGCGCCGCGATGTTCGGTGGTGATTACCGGAATGACAATCACCTGGCAGGGGGCCACGCGCGGCGGCAGGATGAGGCCGTTGTCGTCGCCGTGCACCATGACGATGCCGCCGACGAGGCGCGTGGAGACGCCCCACGAGGTCTGCCAGACGTATTTTTCCACATTGTCCTCGTCGAGAAACTTGATGCCGAACACTTTGGCGAAATGCTGGCCGAGATTGTGGGAGGTGCCGGCTTGAAGCGCCAGACCGTCGGCCATCAGCGCCTCGACGGTATAGGTCATTTGCGCGCCGGCGAATTTCTCGCTCTCGCTTTTTTGGCCGGCCACAACGGGAATGGCCAGTTCGGTTTCGATGAACTCTTTATAGACCCCAAGCATGCGCAGCGTCTCTTCTTGGGCCTCCTCGTAGGTGCGGTGGCAGGTGTGGCCTTCCTGCCAGAGGAATTCGGAGGTGCGCAAAAACAGGCGTGTGCGTTTTTCCCAGCGCACGACGTTGGCCCACTGGTTGATCAGCACGGGCAGGTCGCGGTAGGATTGAATCCATTTGGCGTAGATGCTGCCGATAATCGCCTCGGACGTGGGGCGGATGGCGAGGCGCTCCTCCAGCTCATCGTTGCCGGCATAGGTCACCCACGCGCATTCCGGAGCGAAGCCCTGGACGTGCTCGGCTTCGAGTTTGAGAAGGCTTTCGGGCACGAAAAGCGGGAAGTAGGCGTTTTCATGGCCCATGGCTTTGATGCGGCGGTCGAGCGCGTCGCGCATGTTTTCCCAAAGGGTATAGCCGTAAGGGCGGATCACCATGCAGCCCTTGATGTCGGTGTAGTCGGCCAGACCGGCGCGCAGCACCGTTTCGACATACCATTGGGAGAAGTCCTGGGACTTGGGGGTGAGTTTTTGGGCGAATTCTTTTTCTGCCACGATGAAAGCCTCCTCAAAGAGTCGCAGGGGGCAAGGCGGCGCACTGGACAGGGTGGGGCAGAGTGCTTATATTTTCTTTGTCCGGGTTGCCCATGTTGTCTATAGGGCCTCTACTCCCCGCCAGGAGATTCGTTCGCGCCTCTTTTTGTTCTCCCTGCGGTTTTCAGTTGCAAGATGCCGAACCAAGTGCTTACAGAACAATTCTGGTATGTAGTTCAAAAACGAAAGGGTTTTCTGGTCGGTCGGTCGGACAAAGTCAAGCGGATAGAGGGGGAATGCATCATGGAGATTGCAAACGTGCGCCGCCGGTATGCCGTGGGGCTCGCACTGATAGTGCTGGCCACGCTGAGCGGATGGTCATGGGCTGCCGAGACCGCGCCGACCGCGCCCGCCGGCGATTCCTCGGTGCTGCCGATTGCCCCGCCGGCCCTGGTCGGAACGACCGTCCCGGTTGCGCCCTCCGTTCTTGTGGGCGGAGACCAGCCCAAGCCGGCTCCGCCGCCTGTCCGGCCTGACTTCCGAACGGCTCCGCCCAGCGAAGGAACCGTCACCTTTTTGGGAAAACTCCCCAAAGATACAAAAATCTCCATCCCGCCGTTTCGAGCGTTTGGCAAAGGAGAGATCGAACTTCAGGGCGAAGGGACCGCGGACGTGTCCGGAGAAGGCATGCTGTGGACGGACACGGCCTCGTCGGTGGCATTGGATGCGGCCACGACGTTCACCCGAACCGCTCAAGGCGACGGTATCCTGTTGGACAAGTTCCGCGGCACCGCCCGCGTCAGCGGATCGCCGTTCCATCTGCGGCTCAAGGGCGACCGGCTCCGCGTCATGGCCGCAGGGAAAGGCAAAGCGACGATGACGGGCGATCTTGGGATGTATACGGCGATTGATTCCGGCGGCCAGCTGGTCAGCGGTGTCTGGAAGGGCAGCCCGGTGACGCAGACTTTTGCACCCGTCGAAGAATCTCCTTCTGCCAAAGACAGACCGAACTTGACCCTTTCCAGTCGGCCGGAAGCCGGTTCGCTCGAACTGCTTCCGGCGGTACTGCCGGCGGCCAAGGTGACAACGCCGCGCCCGCTGCCGTCGAGCGGGGGTGAACCTACGGCGCCGCCCGCCGCGCCTTCCGCGCCTGCGGCCACCCCGGCGGCACCCGCAGCTGCCCCTGCTGGCGCGCCCGCACAAACCACTGCGCCGCTCGCGCCCGAACAGCAAGCGCAACCAGCCTCCACGCCGGCTGCACCGGCGCCCACACCCGCCGCCCCTGCTCCGGCGCCGGAGAAATGACCGACCACGCGCCGTCAGGATTCTCAGTTTCCCGCCAAGCCGGCCTGCGGCTGAACGTCAGAGGCGAGGGCCTTTTCAATTAGCGTTTTCCGGTCGGAGGTGATCGTAACGCTGCCCGCGGGATTGCCGGTGGCGGCAAACAGGACTTCGGCGGTCTTGCCGTCGAACTTGAACCGCACACCCACGGCATTTTCTTTTTCCAGCAGCTCTGACGGGGACATCGCGCGAAGCGACCGGTCGCCCACTTCGATCAGGTGTAGGAAAATGTCCTCGGTTCGGGGCGCGCCGGGCGAGACCTCCATTCGCCAGTTGCCAAGATAGCCCTTTTCCTTCCACTGTTTTTCGATGTGCGGCGTCAGTGCCCAGTTGCGCCCGCACGCCCAAAACTCCTTGCCGGGACCGCCGACTTTCGCCAGTATGGCGTCCTTCGGCAAGAGGGTCCGGCAGAATAACCGCCCCTCGCCTTCGTCGGCCGAAAAGACCTTGCCCTCGACCTTAGGCTCGTTCTGCGTGTGCAGCAGCCAGTCTTTTTTGTACTCGGGATTAGTCGAGACCACGCGGTCGCAGATCACAAAGTGATTCGGCATGATAAACACAAATTGGCGCAGCGCCTGCCGGCATTTTTCCGGACGATAGCAGGGCGTGGCGTCGCCGGCCACGTATGTATAGTGCGCGTTGGTCTCGAATGCGGCGCAATGGCCGCCGGTTGTTTTGTAGGTTCCGCCGCAACTCAGCTTTCCCTCCGGCCCGTCATAGGCCAGTCCCCAGTAGCCGGGAAAGGGCTCGCCGGGCTGATGGATGAGGATGCAGTTGTGCGCGACGGTTTGCGAGTAGTAGTGGCGCAGTTGATAGCCGGTTTCGTCCTCGCGCGAGCCGCTGTCGAGCGCTAGATAGCCCTTCTTGTAAATGATGAAGTTGTTCTCGTCATGCTGCTTGTGGCTGGGGACGCGCGAGCCGATGGTGAACAGACAGTAGGTGTCGTCCGGCCCGGCGCCCGAGCGCATAAACACTTGCCCAAGCGTGGGAAAATGGCGGGCGAACAGGTGGCTGTCCTGCGGCCCTTTCGGCGCGGGGGCTTTTTCGAGCTCGGTCAGAAGAAAGGGAATGACGGGATAAGACCGGCCATAGTTGCGGACATTTTCGGGGACAATCTGGCGTATGTAAGCAGCCAGCGCGGCGCAGTCGGGATGCGACCGACCGTAAAAGTGCATGATCTGCGACATGTGTTCGTAGAGATTGGCGACTGGCAGGGCGTTGGTGTAGTGGTAGGTGTCGCCGGTGCCGAACTCGCGCGGTTGGGGGCCGGGCAGCCAGTTCCACATAATCCAGTTGGGAAAGAGGGCCAGGTGAGGCCAGTCGGCGGCAATGTCTTCGCCTGTGGCGGATTTCCAGGTGTGGAGAAAATTGAACTGTGCCCACGGATAGGCGCCCATGCTGTAGTTGACGGCAGCGGTGGCCAGACCGCCGTCGTCGAGCGCGCACTGCTTGCGGTAATTGAACATTTCAAGATTGAGACGGTAGCCCTCCAGAAGCAGGCGGCGTGCCAGCGCGTCGTCAATGCCGTCGCCGAAGCCGGCCAGACCGGCAAACCACAGGAGGTTCGGCTCGCCGTAGAAGCCCTCGTGCGGACCGCTGGTGCCGAGGCGGTAAATGCGCTTTTTGACGCGGCCCGGCTGGGTGGCATCCACGTGTTGGAGGAAAGGCGCGAGAATGGCGCGGCGTTCGTCGGGCGCGAGATCGTTGAACAGCCAATCGTAGGCGGCCAGCGCGCACACCCGGCTGGTCGAATACCAACTCACGGCCATTGCTTTGTTGTAGCATTCCCAGTAGGCGGCGACACTCACTTTGAGCATCCGCCTGGCTTTCTCCAGATACTTTCGGTCGCCGGTGACGAGATAGACAAAGGCCGTTTCCATGGCTTCCTGTCCCCACTGGCGGGGCATGGGGAGCGGGACAAGGTCGGTTTTTCCGTTAGGCAAGGTGCGATAGACGGGAAAGGTGCTTCGGCTCTCGGTGGTCGGGTGGTCGGGATACTGATCCACGCGGCGCTTCATGGCCTCGAATGTTTTTCGTTCCTGATTCAGCGCCCGGGCTTTGACCTGCGGCCACGTGTCCGCGTTGAAGAACATACGCGGGTGATCGCGCCGGATCTTCGCGGTCCAGGAGTCGTCCTGCGCCGGTTGCGCAGCGTCAGCAACCAGGCGGCCGGCGGCGAGGAGAAGAATTGCGCAACCCGCAACCTGCAGTGATTGGGAGTATCGGGAGGTTTTTCTTGCCCGCGGTCTCATGGCAAGTCCTTTCTGTGCAATCTATGTTGCCGGTAATTCACCGGACTTCACGCGTTATTCCGTCGGCACACGCACAAGCAGGTGGACCGTGTCGGCTGTGTGATTCATAACGAGCCCCGCACCGCGCAGCAGTTTCAACACGGCGAGGATTTTGGCATACTTTGCCGACTGCTCGCGCACCGATTGGCTGGTCAGCGAAAGCACGGCCAAAAGCCCCTCGGCGCGACGGCCAATCTCTTCCAAATTGATGAAAGCGACAAGATCTAGCGGGTCGCCGACGGGCAGTGCGAGCGACCGAAACACGGGATTATGCGTGATCGGTTCGCCCTGTTTTTCAAAGTGCTCTTTCATTGCCAGATACGATTCGGGACTGAGGCCAAGGTGACACAGAGTGCCAGGCGGGTCAAACGCCAGCCAGCCGGTTCCCAGAAATCCGAAGGGCGTTGCATGAAGCGGGCGAAACAGGGGCGTGGCGCGGAACGACGGGGGAATCTGTGCGCCTTGAGCGGCCAGTGCTTCGGCTTGTCGGGCCGATACTTTGTCCATAGCGGCGGTGGCGCGCGGGCGGTCGGCCGCGGGCAGGAGCAGGCTGGCCACAAAGAACATCGGCAGCTGAACGTTGTGGACAACCAGCGCCGCCTCGCGACCAAACGCGGGCGCCAGTTCCTCGTTGATGTCGAGGCCCCATTGCTGATTAAGGCGGGCGACGGCGGCATCGAGTGCCTCCTTGTTGCCGGCCTCCCCGGCCAGTGCGCGGTCGAAATTGAGGAAGCGGGCAAGCGTTTCGTCGAGGCGGTCGAAGCGCAAATCCACAAACGCTACCGCGCTGGTGGGAACGACATCCAGAAGCGCCAGAGGCTTGTCGGCCGCAGACAAGGGCATAAAAGACATAGCGGCTTGTTCGCAGCGCAGAGCAAAGCGAAACTCGATGCGGCCGTTCCCGACGGTGGCTGCGCCCTCAATGAACCGAAAGACGTTGAGGATGTTTTGGAAGCTGGTTTCGAGGGGGCGCGACAGGCGGTCGCGCAGGGTAAATTCGGGCCGCGCTCGAAGGTCCTTGAAGCAGGCCAGCGGACGTGCCACGCCGAGCAGGCCCTGCAAACGGGCGGGCGAGCGCCACGCGCGCTGAAAGTCGTCGGTCGAAAAGAAAGTTTCCGCCGGCCGGTCGAGCCGATAGTCAATAATTCGGCGCAGATAGTCGCGCTCGTTGGACCGCAGCGAGATGACCACCGTCTGGCCGAAGCGGACATAGGTGAACGCGCGGCGGGATTTCGGCGCGTCGTAGGCATAGAGCGGGATGCCGCGATAGACCTCGTGGGACAGGAGCAATTCAGGATACAATTGCGAGCACAGTTCCGCGAGCTTTTCAGCAAAGCCCAGTTCGGTGCGGGCCATGATGAGAAGAGCGGGCTCGTCGCAACGGTCGAGTTTGGCGAGCGCAAGAACGACTTCGCGGGCGAAATAGCGGCGGAGGAATTCGCGGGCGAGCGCCGCCTTGGCCTTCCATTCGAGGCTGTCTTTGTTCTCCTGATACTTGCGCCAGTCCTCGCGCGTCATCAGGAGCGCGGCGAGGTCCATGCTGTTGGCCAATTCATTATAGAGGCGGGTCTTCTCGATCGCCGCGCGGATGCCCTCGAAGTCCTTGAGCATGACGAAACCGGACGTGCGGGCGGGCAAAAGCGCCGCCAGTTCGCCCGCGAAATCGCGCGGGCCGCGCAGCGTGACAAACGCATAGAACGCCCCCAGCACTGCGGCGATCACGAGGATCACGATCAGCCACGCACGAAGTCGAGAATGCGGCGGAACAGTGTTCGAGGATGTGGCGGCAGGGTTGGAGTGCATGGTTGCTTTGGCGCAAAAATCGCCACGGGCCGAACGTAACGAAAGAAGAATGGTATACAGCGTTTGCCGCGATCAATCAGAAAAACGGACGGACCGGCACCGGCGCCGGATCCGGCGGGGAAGCCCGTTGACATCCGATGCCCGCGCATCCAGTCTCAAGCCCGTTGTGCCGAAGATGGACGGAGGAAAAAATCGGACGGAAATGACTGCTGGACGTGGAGGGAAAATCCACGCAGTGCCTTATCGCTGCGGCCGACTGCGCGGGTTCTGTGTCCCGGAATACCGCTCCTTCGACCTCACGGTGATTCCCTGGAATGATTTGCGCACCCGCTCGGATTCCCGGTACCACCTGATGAAAGCCAGCCGCACGCGCTGCGTGGTTCGGCTGACCTATGCGCCCGAGGGCCGGCCGACGCAAATGGTGTATGCCAAGCGCGTGCTGGTGCGCGATTTGCGCAAACGGCTCGGCTCGCTCTTTACACCCTCGAAAGCAAAACACGAATGGCATGCTGCGCACCGTCTTTTCGCGCTGGGCATAGAAACGGCGCGGCCGGTCGTTTGCGCCGAGTTGCGCGCCGGCCCGTGGCACTACGCCAACTTTTTGGTGACCGAGGAACTCGCCAACGCACGGCCGCTGGCGAAGGACTTGCAGGAGTTGGCCGGCGGCGAGGCGCGCGTCAGGCGCCTCGTGCAACTGGCCGGCTGGCTCTGGACGGTTCACCGCCGCGGATTTTACCATGACGATTGCAGCGCACAGCATGTGTTTGTGCGGACAAATTTATCGGCCGGCCCGACCTTTGCCTTCATTGACCTGGACAACTGCCGGTTTCATCGGGCGACGGTGCCGTGGCCCCGCCGGGTGAAAAATCTTTTTCAATTGCTGCGTTCGCTCCCTGTATCCTCCGCATCGCGTGCGGAACGCGAGCGCTTCGTTCGCGCATATCTGGATGCGTCCGGCGAAATCAAGCGATACGAGGCTGCCGTTGCAGCCCTGCACCGTCTCGCCCGAGCGAAAGAAGCCGAAATTCATTTGTAGGACAACGTTTTCTCCTTGCCCCGGGGGCGACGTGCGGCAATTCTGCATCGGGTTGAAAGGGCTGTCGCGAAGGAGAGCGCAATGCCGCCGGAAGCGTTCACCATTCGGATTACGAAAAAAGGAGAAGTGTGGGCGGACCTGCGCGGGCTGGCCGAGGAGCGCGTGCGCGAGTTGCGCCGGCTGCTCGAAGAAATTGTCGGCCCCATTGTCGAGGAAGTCTCTCTCAGCGACGAGAGCCCGGGACCGGCCGTGCGCTTTGTCACGGACGCCGGCGAGCAGCACTACCGGCTTCGCGGCCGATAGGGTGAAGTGTTGGCGTTGAGAAATCCAACCGCGAACATCCTGAGACGCGCGCGAAGCAGAGAGGGCAATGCCATGACAAATCCGGATAACCGCGCGCGACCCAAGCCCGCGCATTCTCGTCCTTTTCGGCGCGGCCAGATGCCCGAAGCGCTGCTCGAATGCCCCAACTGCGGGTTTCGATTCGCCGGCGGCGATCTGGCCAATCAGCCCTGCCCGTCCTGCGGCGACAAGACCGGCCAGGTGTATTTGCTGCGCGAGCAGCCGCAGTTGTCCGAGCCGCTGGTCGAGGTCCATCGCGCGCCCGACTGGCTGCAGGCGGAAATGATTCGCGAGCATCTCCTCGCCGAGGGGCTCCTGGTGGCTTTTTCCACGCGCGTGCCTTGGGGACTTATGACATTTACCGTGGATGGACTGGCGGAAGTTGGCATTCTCACGATTCAATCCGATGCCGACGCGGCGCGCCAGTTGATCGCCCAGTTTCTTGAGGCTCTGAATGAGCCGACGACCGATGCGTTGGACGGGTCTGATCTGTCGGAGCTGAGAAACGGGTCGGACTTGTCAGACGGGTTGGATCAGGCCGATCAGCCGGATGATTCCACTCCGGAGAATCCCTCGTGAGCGCCGATGTTCCGCATGACAGCAGACGGTATGTTCTGGTCTATAGCGACCGCTACGTGGCCGATATCGGTCCGCATGTGTTTCCCGTGGCGAAATATCCGATGGTAGTCGCGGAACTGATTCATCGGTGCGGCGTTGCCCGCAGCGAGTTCATGGAGCCGACGGCGCCGACGCGCGAACAATTGGCGCTGGTTCATACGACCGAATACCTCGACGATTTTCTGTCGGCGCGCTGGACGCCGCGCACGGCAGCGTCGGAGATGCCGCTGACGCGCGAGATCGTGGACGCCTACGTGCTGTCGGCCGGCGGAACGCTGTTGGCGGCCCGCGAGGCCGTGCGGCGCCGCGGATTTGGCATCCACATCGGCGGAGGGTTTCACCACACTTTCCCTGACCATGCCGAGGGGTTCTGCTACCTCAACGACATCGCTGTGGCCATTCGCGTGCTGCAGCACGAGGGCGTGATCCGCCGGGCGGCCGTCGTGGACTGCGACGTGCATCAGGGCAACGGGACGGCGCGCATTTTTCAACACGATTCCGATGTCTTCACGCTTTCAATCCATCAATACCATAATTATCCGCCGAAGGAAAAGAGCGATCTGGACATCGGACTGCGCGACGGTGCCGGCGACGAGGAGTATCTCGTAGCGCTGGGCGAGGCGCTTCCCGCGCGGCTGGAAGCGCATCGGCCGGATCTGGTGATCTATAACGCCGGCGCCGATCCCTACGAGCACGATCTGCTCGGCGGTCTGGCCCTGACCAAGAAGGGGCTGGCCCGCCGCGATGAACTGGTGATCGGCTGGTGCGCAGCGCACTCCGTCCCGATCGTGTCGCTTCTGGCTGGCGGATACGCGGCGGATACCGGCGACACAGTGGACATCCATGTGAACACGTGCCAGACGATGATCGAGGCGGCGCGTCGGGCAGAGCGCGTGGTATGACGTCACGGGATGGACGATCGAGGCTCCGCCCCGCTGAGGGAGTTCCAATCCTCTCACATGGCGCTCAAACGGGTTCGCGGCAGGGTCTATCCGATAAAATGCAGCGAGAACAAAACTTGACGCGAGGCTTGGGCAGCCGATAGGCTTTCCATTGGTTTGCATCGGTCGGGGCGTAGCGCAGTCTGGTTAGCGCGCGTGCCTTGGGAGCACGAGGTCGGCGGTTCAAATCCGCCCGTCCCGACCATTCGCAATCAGGCTCGGCGGACATCCTTTCTTTGGACCCACCGGGCGCGCTGTTTTTTCCCCCCTATTGTTCTTCAAGCCGAAATCCACACGTGTACAGTTCAAATAGCACGCGGTTCATACTTCAGTTTGCCGTTCGTAGTTCACGCTTCAGCGTGCCGTTTGTAGTTCAAACTTTAGTTTGCTGTACTCATTCCCACTTCAGCGTGCGGTTTGTAGTTCACGCTTCAGCGTGCCGTTTGTAGTTCAAACTTTAGTTTGCTGTACTCATTCCCACTTCAGCGGAAGCGTTTTTTGTCTACTAGGGGAGGACCCGGCTCAATGGGGGACCACGGCGAAAGTGGAGGCGAGAGTTTAGCGATTGAAGGTTGGAGAGGAACAAAGCCACGACCGCGTGTCTTCAGTATTGTCATCACTTTCTGGGTGACGCATTGGTATCATGATGAACTACGAACCGCACGCTGAAGCG
>JADFCW010000207.1 GCA_017161705.1 Candidatus Sumerlaeota bacterium
GGGCACGCGCTCGGGGTCCCATGGATTGGCCGTAATTTGAAAAGCGGAGTTCTCGGTCGAGGAACCCATGGCAAATTCATCGAGGTTGGTCTTGCCGACTAAGACTGCGCCGGCGTCCTTGAGCCGTGCCACCACCGTGGCGTCGTAAGGCGGAATGAAGTTCTGGAGAATTTTCGATGCACAGGTGGTCGGCCAGCCCTGCGTACACAAATTATCTTTGAGGGCAATGGGGATGCCCGTCAGCGGGGTGACGTTCTCTCCGCGCGTGAGCCGGCGGTCGGCATCCTCGGCCATTTGCAGCGCTTGCGTCTCCATGAGGGACAGATAGGCGCGAACCCGCGGCTCGACGGCGCGAATGCGTTCGAGAACGCTGCGGGTCAGTTCGACGCTGCTGATTTTTCGCGCCTGCAGAAGCGGGGCCAACTCCGCGATGGTCTGTTCATTGGGCTGCACGAGTAATCCCTCTTTCGGTTTCCGGGTTTTCGTCTTCTTTTACGCGCTCGAACACTAACAATTCAATTTTATAGGGGCAGATTTCGCGGCGCAACAAGCGTTTCTTCCAGTGCAGAATATTGGGTCGTTCGATGACGTAGCCATAATGTTCCTGCAAGATGAAATGGAGTTTGAGATGATTCAGAAGATGGTCCATGCGGCCACCGGATGTGCGGTCATGCGTGGCGCGAAGCACGGCAACACGATGGGCAGTCGGCAAAGATCGAGGCCAGTTTGACTCGTTCGGGCCGAAGCGCCAGAGCTGGGGCAGTTTCAGATGAGACGGCGGAGTCAAGTTCCACGCATCAAAAACGACAAGGTCCGCATCGTTGGCCTGTTCGCGCACGTCGGAGATATACACGTCCGTGCGCGCGGCATAGGGCCAATGCGTCCATTGCCGCATGCCGTAGTAGTTGAAAAGCGACACGCTTTGGAGGATTACAACCAAGGCCAGAGACAGCAAGCGAAGGCGGGCGTTGGCGATTTCCAACAAGCCGCACGCCGCAAGCATCACAAAGAACGGCGCGGCAAAAAGCAGCCGTGTCGGAACTGCCGGGACGGGATCGCTGACAAGTCCGGCCAATCGCATCGCCGCCGGCGCCAGCAGGGCCAGCGCAACGGTCAGCGGAATGACCATACTCCGTGCCGTGCGATGCCGCCAGATGCGGCGCAGGCCCAACACGATCAGGGCGGCATAGAAAACGGCAGCCAATGCGGAGTAGGGAAGCGCAAACGGCGAGAAAGAATCGCTGAGCGCGAAGGCATACATGCTGTAGAGGACCTGTCCGGCTGCAGCCGCCGCGCGGTCCGGAAAGGCGGGCGCGGCGCTCTCCATTTGCGCCCTTGCGATTTGTTTCGCCATAACGCCTGTCCATGGTGCAAAGCCAATGGCCACGACGGCAAATACTGCGGCTGGAGCTATGAGCCGCCGGGGTTCGCGCCGCCATGCCAGATACAAAACGACACTGTGCGCCAGAATCACGAGGATGAAGCTGTAGAATGTGTAAAGAGACGCGAGCAGCACGGCGCCGTACGCAATCCACAGCCGCCGCGAGGGCTTTTCGAGCAACCTGAGCAGCAGCCACGTCGCCGCGCCGGTCTCCAACATTCCAAGCGCGTAGTGCTGGAAAAAGCGAGCCGAGAAAAGGATGAACGACGACGTCGAAAACAGCAAGGCAACCAGGCCGACATTGCGTCCGAAAAACCGCCGCGCAACGGCCCACCAGAACGGAAACGCCGCGACCGCAAAAAAAACGGACGTCAGTCTCAGCAGCCGCCCGTCGAGCATTTCCGGCGGCATCGGCATCTCCCGAAAGCGATATCCAAAAGGATAAAACAGAAGGCAGCAAAGGGTATGGCCGGGCGGGCCCCCCGTATCTTTGATTGCGGAAAAACTCCCGCCGGCAAGCGCGCGAATTTCTTCGGGATTCAACGGCCGCACATTCAAACGGAAACCCAAAAGAATACAGAAAAGGAGAAAGAAGACGTAAAAGGAAGGTTTGCGCGCATCGGCCCACCCTGCCGACAGCCACGTTTTCCACGCCATCGGCATCGAGAGAAAGCGTATCATGCCTCGCTCAGGGTTCCTGGATAATCTGTGGAACTTTGAAAAACGGCCCCTCGCGTTCGGGCGCATTAGCCAGGGCCTGATCGTTGGTCAGCGAGGGCCGCACCTCGTCGTCGCGGAAGACGTTTTGCATCTTCAGCGAATGCGAAGTCGGCTCGACTTGACTCGTGTCAAGCTCCGCCAGTTTGCCCACATAGAGGAGAATATTGTTGAGGTCGTGGGTAAAACGCTGGATTTCGTCGGCGCTGAATTCCAGACGCGATAAATAAGCAACGTGCCGCACGTCGGCCTCGGTGATTTTTTCGCTGGGCATTTGAGCGCTCCTTCGGGGATAAGTTGGGCAGGCAGTCCGACGCGTCGAACGGGTCGGACAGGTCGGGCGAGTCCCGTGGTCTTATTGAACCTTTTTCAGCCGCGCTTTCTTTACCAGCAGTTTCTTTTGGCCTTCTTCGGGAAACACGACCACCACTTTGGCCAGATCGCCGCTGCCGCTTTTGAACAGCACGCTACCGACGCCCCATTTAGGGTGTTTGACTTGATCGCCCACTTCCAGTTCGGGGACCTGTTCGTCCGCTTGAGTTTCCTTTTTGTCCTCGGCTGACATGGCTGTGATTTCCTTCTGAATTTGTGTTGGTCTATTGCTTGGGAACGAACTCGGAACGGGACCCCGCGAGGGCCTCAACGCATGACGCTTGGCGGTGGGCCGGCTCGCGCCGCGGGCTTTTCTTCCGCGCCGGCCGCCTTGTTTTTCTTACCCAATTCTTTGCCCGTCTTCGTTGCTATTTCCCCCGTATTTGTGCGACGGTTTGCGTTGTCGAAACTCCCTGCGTGGCCGGGACTACACACACTTGGCCGCCGTAAGCCTCGACAATCTCGCGGCCGACCACGCCTTCGATTCCATAGTCACCACCTTTGACCAGCACCTCCGGCCGGAGCTCGCGCAGCAGTTCGCACGGCGTCGGTTCCTCGAACGCGACAACATAATCCACAGCTTCCAAAGCCGACAAAATGCGCATCCGCGCTTCGAGCGCCAGCATCGGACGGCCCTGGCCTTTCAGCTGCCGGACGGTCGCGTCGCCGTTCACGGCTACAACGAGCACCTCGCCCAGGCGGCGGGCCGCATCGAGATAGCGGACATGGCCCACGTGGAGCAGGTCGAAACAACCGTTGGTAAAGACGATGCGGCGGCCGGCGGCCCGCTCGCGTTCAACGACGTTCTTCACCTGACTGCGTGTCAGGCGTTTCGACTGGAGATTCACTCGCGACATCGGTGCTCTCAGGCCGAGGGACCAGGTGAACATACTGCGTGGGTTCGGCGGCGCGCTCTTCGCCGGCGGTTTCCCGCACCGCCGGCAATGTCACACCGGCTTCCGGTGGTTCCGTGTGGTCACGCACCTTCTCGAAATTCTCCACAATGACATTGATCGAAGCGACGCCTCCGACCCCCAGCGTCTGCTCGAGGGCTTCGCGCACCCGCGACCGAATTGTCTGCTCGATCCTGACAAGCGTGTCGGTGACAATCACATTCGCAAACAGGTCCACAGCGAGCCCCTGCGGTGTATTGGTGATGCGCGTACGCACTTTTCGCACCGCCCCCATATCCATAGCCACCTGGCGAATATACCGCCGGATGGCCGATTCGACAATGGTGACCTTGCCCTCTTCGCCTTCGCGCGTAATCAGGACATCGCCGCGCAGCTGGTGGATGGTCAGGACGGCAATCAGCAGAATCATCGCCAGCACGGCCAGCAGGATCAACATCTGCACGGGCGGCGGGATGCTTTCGATCGCCTGCGCGCCGAAATTGGCCAACGGCAACCAGCCCGACCGTTCAAAGACCAGCGCCAGCGCCAGCAGGAAGAACAGAATAAGACAAACCGTGATCAGAACGATCTGAAGCTGTCGAATCATGGTGCGCACCTCCTCCGGCCACCGCGCCGAACCGAATGTTTTTGCCCTACCGTTCTTTGTTTTCGCGGTTCTCGCGCGGCGGCACAACAATCCCGCGCACGTCCACATTCACGCGATCCACGACCAGACCCGTCATCTCTTCGACCGAGTCTTTGATCTTGCGCTGCAGCCGGTGGCAAACGTCGTAGATATTCACGCCGTACTGCACGTTCACTTCGACGTGCACCGACACGCGCGTATTTTCGATCGTCACCACCACACCGCGGTCGGCATCCTTGCGCCCCAGCATCTCTCCGAGCGAAAACTTGCTGACCAGACCAACAATCCCTTCGACATCGCTGGCGGCCAGACTGGCAATAGTTCCCACCACCTCGTTCGAAATCTTGATGTCGCCGAGAATTTCGCCGGAGGATTCATCGCCATAGCGGATGGGAAGGGTAGAAGGGTGCTCGGCCGTTTCCTGCGGTCTGTCTTCGGTCATTGTCGCCATTCCCGTCCTCCTGAAAACATGGGCGGGCTGCCCGCCCGTTGGCATTGAAGGGATCGCACGCCGCCGACCTGCGCCATGCGTTGTCGCCATTCCGATGGGATGCCTACCTCTTATCGCAGCAGGGTGTCAAGAAAAGTCACGTCGTATTCGCCCTTGCGGAAACGCTCATCGCGCAAGACGCGCAGATGAAACGGGATCGTCGTTTTGACCCCTTCGATGACAAACTCGTCCAGAGCGCGTTCCATCCGTGCGAGCGCCGACGGCCGGTCGTGGTCATGGACGATCAGCTTGGCGATAAGCGAGTCATAGTAAGGGGGGATGCGATACTCGCTGTAGGCATGGCTGTCCACGCGGACTCCCGGACCGCCGGGCGGATGAAAAACAGTGATTTTGCCGGGATTGGGAAGGAATCGGTTGTCCGGGTCCTCGGCGTTGATGCGGCATTCAATGGCGTGGCCGTGGATCATAACGTCATCCTGCCGGATGCCTAGTTTTTCGCCCGCTGCGGCGCGAATCTGCAGCTTTACAATATCCAATCCCGTGACCATCTCGGTCACCGGGTGCTCGACCTGGATCCGGGTGTTCATTTCCATGAAGTAGAACCGGCCGTCTGTATCGAGGAGGAATTCAATGGTGCCTGCGCCGACGTAGTTGACCGCCTGCGCCGCGCGCACGGCCGCATCGCCCATTTTTTTTCGCAACTTCGGCGTCATGGCCGGGCCCGGGCTTTCCTCGATCAGCTTTTGGTGCCGCCGCTGAATCGAGCAGTCGCGTTCGCCCAGATGGATGGTTGTCCCGTGCCGGTCGGCTAGAATTTGAATTTCGACATGACGGGGACGCTCGAAATATTTTTCAATATACACCTGAGGGTTGTCAAATGCCTTCTGGGCTTCGCTTTGCGCCAGGACAAACGCGTCGCGCAGGGCCAGCTCGCTGTGCGCAACCCGCATGCCGCGCCCGCCCCCGCCGCCGGCGGCCTTTACGATGACCGGGTAGCCGAAATCGGCGGCCAGCCGCAACGCCTGCTCAACGCTTTCGACCACGCCGTCGCTGCCCGGAATCACCGGCACGCCCGCCTTGCGCACCGTTCGCTTGGCTTCCGCCTTGTCGCCCATGAGCCGGATGGCTTCCGGCGTCGGCCCGACAAACGTAATCTTGCACGCCTCGCAGCTTTCCGAAAACCGGTCGTTCTCGGCCAGAAAACCGTAGCCCGGATGGATGGCGTCGCTCTGCGTGATGACGGCGGCGGAAATAATCTGGGGCATGTTCAGATAGCTTTGCGCACTAGGAGGCGGCCCGATGCATACCGCATCGTCGGCATACCGGATGTGGAGCGAATCGCGGTCGGCTTCCGAATAGACGGCGACGGTCTGGATGCCCATTTCGCGGCAGGCCCGGATAATGCGCAGGGCAATTTCCCCCCGATTGGCAATCAAAAGTCGTTTGAACATCGTTGGTTGTTGAATCCCTTTGCTGACAAAGTGGACACCCTGGACCTTGCGGCGACTATGGATGGCTCGGACAGCGATTCACCGCGGCTGACTCGCGGCCTGCCTCATTCCGGCTTGATCCAGAAAAGCGGCTGGTTGTATTCGACGGATTGGGCGTTTTCCACGAGAATCTTGGCGACCACACCGCGCGTCTCGGCCTTGATTTCATTCATTAACTTCATGGCCTCCACAATGCACAAGACCGTATTCTCCCGCACGGCGTCGCCTACTTCCACAAAGGGCGCGGCGTCGGGCGCCGGCGCACGGTAAAAGGTGCCCACCATCGGCGAGCGAACCACGACATACTTGGATTCCTCGCTCTCGATTTCCGCCGGTGTGCTCGAGACCAGAGCGGCGTCAGACGGCGGAGCGATTGCTGCAGGGACAGCGGCTGCGGGCGGGGCCGCAACATATTCGACGGCGCCGGGCCCCGTTCGCGCCTTCACGTAAATGCGCATTCCCTGGTGTTTCACTTTCAACTCCGCAATGTCGTTTTCGCGGCACAGCCGGATGATTTCCCGCAAGTGCTCGATCGTAATGGGACCCCAGGCCGCCGGCGGGGCCGTTGGTTCGCGCATTTCATTCTCTGCCATTGTTGGGTCTCTTTCCTGACGGCATCGCGCCCCGTTCTTCCCGGAGCGCGACGGCTAAATCGAACTATAAAATGGATCAAGGCCCGTAAAACAAGGTATCACTTTCGTGCGACGCCGCCGACCATGTCAAGGTCTTTTCTCCCCCGCCTGCGGCGACGGAAGCATTTTGCGGTTTTCAGTTGCGTCCTCCCGCAGCGGGACTTAACCATAAATCGGCGATGGTTGTCATCGCAAACCGCTGAAGGAAGTGCCGGAATGTTGTCTCAAGCACCCCCTTACTGGCAATGCCGCGACCGCCGGCTTGACCTGCATTCCGTCGCCGTCATGGGCGTTGTCAACGTGACGCCGGATTCGTTCAGCGACGGCGGGAAGTTTATGGATCCGGAGCACGCGACAGCCCATGGGTTCGACCTTATTGCCGAGGGGGCGGACATTCTCGACATCGGCGGAGAGTCCACGCGGCCGGGGGCCGAGCCCGTTTCGGCGGACGAGGAGCTGCGCCGCGTGCTGCCGGTGGTCGAACGCTTGCGGCAAACCGGCGTTCTCCTGTCCATAGACACCGCCAAAGCGGCCGTGGCCCGGGCGGCGCTTGAGGCTGGCGCTCATATCGTCAACGATGTTACGGCGCTGCGCGGCGATCCGGAAATGGCGGACGTCGTAGCCGATTTCAGCGCCGGCGTGGTACTCATGCACATGCAGGGAACGCCGCGCACGATGCAAGCCAATCCGACGTATAAGGACGTGGTGTCGGAGATCAGAGAGTTTTTTTCCGAGCGCCGCCGGGCCGCCCATGCCGCCGGCATCGCCGACGAGTGTATTGTATTCGATCCGGGGATTGGCTTCGGGAAGACGGTGGAACATAATCTTGCAATTCTGCGGCGGCTGGGTGAGTTTCTATTGTTAGGGCGGCCCGTGCTGGCGGGGCCTTCGCGAAAGTCGTTCATCGGCAAGGTGCTGGATGTGCCGGTGGACGACCGGCTCGAAGGGACGGCCGCCGCCGTGGCCGTCGCCGTTTGGAATGGCGCTGCGATCGTTCGCGTCCACGATGTTCGGGCTATGAAACGGGTTGCGCAAATGACCGCAGCCGTCCGCGACGGCCTGTAAGGGAAAATGGCCGCGCGTGCCAACGGCGGCCTCAACGTGTCGCCAGGGGAGCGCCACATGGGCGAATTTGCAGACCTCTATCTCCCGCAAACGTTTGTGGATATTCTCGACATCGCCATGGTGGCGACAATTTTCTATTTGTTGTTTGCTCTGCTGCGGGAAACGCGCTCGGCCGTGGCCCTGCAGGGCCTAGTCACGCTTCTGTTGTTTTCCTTTCTAGTGTATTTTCTGGCCGAGATCGCCGGCTTGAACGCCGTGACGCTGATCTTCCGCAGTTTCTGGATTGTAATTGTTCTCGTCTTCATTGTCACGTTTCAGCACGAGTTCAAACGGGCGCTCACCAGCGTCGGCCAGATCCGGTTGTTTCGCGTGTTTTTCACCCCCAGCGTCGAGTTTCTGGATGAGCTGGTCCGCGCGGTCAGTATGATGGCCAAGCAGCGCATGGGCGCAATTCTGGCCATCGAGCGCATCAATTCGCTGAAAGTATACGCCGATACGGGCATTCCGCTGGATGCGCTGGTGACGACCGAGACCTTGCGGACCATCTTCACGCGGCCTTCGCCCCTGCATGATGGCGCGGTCATCATCCGCGGCGACCGCATCGTGGCGGCCAGCTGCATTCTGCCGCTGAGCAACAATCCCACGCTCGAGAAGGAACTGGGCACGCGTCATCGCGCCGCCGTCGGCCTGTCCGAAGAAACCGACGCCGTGGTCATCGTGGTCTCCGAGGAAACCGGGATTATTTCGCTGGCGCACAACGGCAATCTCGAACGCCGCCAGACGCCGGAGAGTCTGCGCAACATTCTGGCCGAGTTGCTGAAAATCCGTCCGGAGGAAAAGTAACGCGATGTTCCGCAAACTGCGCTCGGACAAGACCGTCATCGCCATTGCCTCGCTGCTGATTGCCTACTGCATCTGGCTCATTGCCAAAATGGGCAATGTCGAAGAGCAGGTTCTGGACAATGTTCCTCTGGTGGTGTCCCTGCCGCCCTATGTGGAAACCGAGGTCAGCCGGAAGACGGTGAACGTCGAGGTGCGGTATCCGAAGTCGCTGCGCAGCCGCATTTACAGCAGCGCGTTTCGCGTAGTGATCAACGATACCAGCCTTGTCCAACAGGCCGGCGTGCGCGAGATGCAAACGGTTCGCGTCCCTCTGACCGCCGACGATGTCCAGCACTCGTCGCTGACCGCCAACGCGCAGGTCCAGCGCGTCGAGCCGGCCAGCGTCAATCTCGGCATTAAGTTCCGCACAGTCCCCGCTCGTGTGATTCCGCAACTGATCGGCCAACCCATGGCCGGCTACCGCGTCGAAAAAATCATCGTCACGCCGCCCGACCGGCTTCTGACCGGCGCACCGGACCGCCTCGAGCATCTGCCGCGCAACCCGGCCGGCGAAGTCGAGCTGCTGACGGCGCCGATCTCCGTCACCGACCGGCGCGACATCCCCACAACGTCCGTGGCCCTGCTGGTCCCCGAGGGGGTTTCGATCATCAACGAGGAGACCCGCCAGCGCCTGTCGCGTGAAATGTCCACCGCCGTTGTGCAAATCATCATCCGCGAGGAGGCCTCGTCGCGCACCATTGCCGCCGTTCCGGTTCAGGTGGCCACGCTGACGCGCAACCTGGTGGCCCGCACCGAGCCGACGTCCGCGACCGTGGTGATCACCGGCCCGCGCAGTCTAGTCGAATCGCTGGACCCGCGCACCATTCTTCTCCGGCCAAAAAATCCACCTGTCGAAAAACCCGGCGAGATCGGCAGCATCGAGATCGAAGCACGTTTGGATGAATCGGCCCCACCGAGCGTGCGCGTCGTCTCCGTCCAGCCGCAAACCGTTTTGCTGCGCTACGACCTGCTGCCCGGCGATGTCCTGACGACGCCGACCGTTTCCCCGCCGAATGAGTAACAGGCAAAAGGAGAGCGAATCGTTGGCGGCGCTTCAGCGGGTAGTTCACCCTTACGTCTCTCGTATGTGGCCTTTTATGACGCGTTCGCGTCATGAAAAAACTCAAGCGCTTCAAAGGAGCAGCAAAATGAAACCGCAACGTTTCTTGCACATCTGCCTTGTCGCCGCAGTTGTCGCAGGCGGACAGCACACCAGCCCTGCACAAGACCTTGGCTTTACGGCCACCCGCGCCGAGGTGGATTTCTCGAAGAGGCTCCAGCCGTGGGACGGCTTCGGCTTCAACTATGTGGAGACCTGCCAGACGCGCGATTACGCAAAAGACCCGCAGGAATACGGCGGCTTCAGTCTGCTCAAAGAGGAAGACCGCCGGAAGATTATAGACCTCGTATTCGGCGACGACGGCCTCAAGGTCGGTCTGTTGAAAATGTTTTACGATCCATTTCATCAGAGCGAGCCGGGCGGCCGCTATGATCATGAAACGACGACGAAATGGCTGCGGTATTTCGCGCGCGAGGGCCTCAGGACCACCCGCGCCGCCGGGCGCGACCTCGCGATTATCACTACACTCTACGGCCCGCCCGCCTATATGACGCGGCAGAAAGTGCTTCGCGGGCGCGACCTCGATCCCGCGCACAAACGTGACCTTGCCCTCTATCTGGTCAGCTGGGTCAGGTTCCTTCGCGAGAAGGAAGGCCTGCCCGTCAAGTATGTCTCGCTCCACAACGAAGGCGAGGACTGGTTCCGCTGGACGCGCGAGGGGCTGACCGACCGCGACAGCCACGACTATAATCTGTTCTGGCCGCCCGAACAGGTGGTCGAGTTTATCCCCCTTGTGGCCGACGAGCTGCGGGCCGCCGGATTGAGCGATGTCGGCGTTACACCCGGCGAGCCGACCAACTGGTATCGCTTCGACACCTGGGGCTACGCCGACGCCATCGCCGACGATGCCGGAGCCCTCGGCAAGTTGGGCCTCATCACCTCGCATGGTTTCTATAGCGGGACTTATGGCCGCTGGTTTGGCGAGCACAAAAGCGCAGGCATTGACAAGCTGCGCGAGAAACGCCGCGAGCTTCACGCATGGGTCACTTCGACCAGCTGGAGCCAGATGGACTCGAAAAACATCAAGGAGCATCACGGCAATATTTACACAGCCAAGGTCAACGGGATCATTCCATGGGCAGGTATTCAGCGGCCGGCCAAGTGGGTGGGCGGCGATCCGAATCCAGGCTCCGCATTCACCGTGCGCGAGAACGGCACGTACGAGGTGCGGCGCGGCTACTACTTTTACAAGCAGGTCGCGCGCGCGGGCCAACCCGGCATGGCGGTCGCCCGCACAGCGGCGATGGACAGCGAGATCGCCGTGATCGCCTTTGCCGC
>JADFCW010000208.1 GCA_017161705.1 Candidatus Sumerlaeota bacterium
GCGACCGCATCGCCGCCGCTCTCATTTTGAAATCGTATCTGGATTCGCGCAGCAAGGTACATCCCTCTCAATGAACCCTGTACCTTGCAGACATTTACAATGCACGGCTTCCCGAGTCCATCCCGCCCATACTATCCACTACATCTCGGCCGCCCACTTCCTCCAAGCACAAAACACTGCAATGCCCAACAGAATTCCCACACCGTCGGCAATGGCATCGGACCACGCAAACGAACGAAAAGGAATCCAGAGCTGATGAATCTCGTCGAGGATCCCGTAGACTTGGCCGACGGTGTAGCTGAGCGGCCACGAGACGCACGTCGGGCGGGCGGGGCGAGTCAGAGCTGCAAGGCGTTGGAGGAAGAAGCCAAGCACGGAGTACAGGCCCGCGTGCACTAACAAATCAAAATAGGAAAAGGGCATTTTCGGGAGCGCCGTGCCGGGAATGGACGTCAGGCCCACGATCAGCGCAGCCCATGCCAGCACAGGCACCCATAGCCGGATGAACCGCTCGCGCGGACGGCTTCCAGCGGCAAAAAGCGCTCTTTCGACCCATCGAACCGCGCGGTGAAAATCCACAAGCTATCCTCCCTTTGCAGGGCGCTGCAAAATCCGCCTCGCTTGCTCCACGCGCCGGCTGATCGAAGGGTGCGAGTAAAAAATCCACTCGATCAGCGGGTGGGGCGATTTGTCGGCCAGATTCAACAGAGCGAGGCGTTCGAGTGCCGAACATAAGGCTTCGGGCCTCGCGGCCGCGCGCAGGGCATAGGCATCCGCGGCGCGCTCGTAGCTGCGCAGTATGGCGTTGGTGGCCGGCAGGACAGCCAGGCCGATTACGGTGGCGGCCAGAACCAGCAACGGCAGGTTGGCTACGTCGCCGATCCCTCGAAGGCCCCATTGCCCGCTGGTCTTGTCGAGAACCAGATGGAGCCCGCCGAACAGGAGAAAAAAGGTGGCGGTCTGGATGAGGGCGGCTTTGGGCAGATGCCGGTGCGCATGATGGGCGAATTCGTGAGCGAGCACCGCTTCGATTTCGTCAAGCGTGAAGTTGTCGAGCAGATTGTCGGCCAGGAGGATGCGGCGCGTTCGCCCGAACCCGACCAGGGCGGCGTTGGCGGCGCGAGTCTTCCGGCTCAAGTTGACTTCATAGACGCCGCGAATCCGCCGGCCCGCCTTTGCTGCCAGACGCTCGAGCCGGCCGGTAATTTCCGGATCGCTGATCTGCGTAAAGCGGAAGAA
Organism: Candidatus Sumerlaeota bacterium; assembly: GCA_017161705.1. Lineage (GTDB taxonomy): Bacteria > Sumerlaeota > Sumerlaeia > JADFCW01 > JADFCW01 > JADFCW01. Next base: position 1,240 of record JADFCW010000208.1, read on the forward strand.
AAGCGGAAAAATCAGAATCGGCGCCAGGTGGGCCAGGACCACAAAGAAGAAACTGAATGCAACACTAGCCCACAGCCACCAGGTATCGGGAAATCGGCGCAGCAGGGCATAGAGCGTCTCGATGGCCGCCAGCCACAGCAGACCGCCGACCAGCCAGGCTTTGACTTCGTCGCCCGCCCAACTCCACGCCGTTTGCGTGGACATGCCGAATTGACGGTCGAGCCAAAAGGTCCGCACAGCGCCAAAGACCGTTGAAATCGCACCAAGCGCCGCGCCGACAGGAATCAGGTAGAGCAGGACCACCACCGGCGGTGCGCTGAAAACGCGGCTGACCGCCTCGCGCAAGGCCGCCGAGCCGCCGGAAAAGAAAAACGCCCCCAATGCCGTCATCTCGACCGCCCATTCGGCCGCGCCGAGCGCCATCTTGCGGCGCTGATAGCGCTTACTGCGGCGCGCCAGCGAAGGGGTGTCCGACGCGGGTGCCGTTGGCACATTGCCGCCGTCCCGCGGCGCCTCGACAGATTCCTCAGTCGTCGAATTCATCGGTGCGGCAGGTGAATTCCTCTTCGAGTGCCCAGCGCGCCTCGTGCCGTTTTGTCTGGCGGCGTTTACGCGCGTAGGCGGTAATCAATAATGCGGCGACAAGAATCCAGACCGCGGCAGAGCTTGTCACTACCAAAATCACCCGCGTGGGGCGAATCCAGCGGTCGCGCCACTGTCGGTCGAACTCCTCCTGCCAGTCGGGATCGAGGAATAGCGAGCGGAGATTGCTGTCGTTCACAAGATCGGCCAGAAGGCCTCGCAGTCCCTCGCTGGGATAGCGCAGATGAATCAAATAGGCGGTCATGGAGTAACTCTGGCGGTAGGCGCGGGCCTGGCCGGCCGCGTCGGCGGGAAAGCGGCGGGACAGTTCGCGCGGAGTGAACAACGTGCCGAACAGACTAGCGGCGGCCAGCGCTGTACCGTCGGCGAAATCCCAATCGCCGGCCGCATGCATGGCTAGACCTTCGTTGAGCCAAAGAGGGAGACCGTCAGGGATACGGCGGCCAAGATAAATGTGCATAAACTCATGAACGAGGGCGCGGCGAAATTCCCGGCGGTCCAGCTGCCGCAGTTTTTCGCCGTTGAGATAGACGCGTCGGATCGTTGGCACTGCAACAGCCAAAAGATGCCCGCGGCGGCTTCCCAGCCGGCTGTAAAATTCCTGCTCGGTCGCGCACCACGCCAGACCGATCCGTTCGTCCATGCCGCCGGGAACCAGTTCCTCGATATGCTGCCGCGCGGATTCGGCAAGTTCGAGAATCTGCACGGCGAGGCCTCGATGTTCGGGAGGAACCTCGATTCGAAAATGCTCCGTCGCGACCTGCACGGTTGGCGAGGTCTCGACCGCAGCGCAAACAGGCGCAACGCCCAATGCGAACAGGAGAAGCCACGCTCCGACAGCCGGTTGCCTTGCAGCCGCGGGCCAAACAAGGCCCATGCCGCAGCGCAATTTCGAGTGTTGCGCCGCAGCAGAGGTATCCTGCTTGTTTTGATGCAGACTGGAAGCCTGCGCTACGGCTTTGTTTGCAAGCATCCTGCTTGTTCTGCAGCGGGCTGGCAGCCTGTGCGACGTCGCTGTTTGTTGATGGCTCAGCAGGTCCGCCCCCCCTTCCGTTGACTTACTCAGCAAGCATCCGGAACGGGGCGACAAGGTATTGAACGTAGCAGAATTGAACCGGCAGGCAAAACAGAAGCGAGTCGAACATATCGAGAAATCCACCGTGGCCGGTGAGGTCGCTGCCCGAATCCTTCCAGCCGGCCTCGCGCTTGAACAGCGACTCCGCCAGATCGCCCAGCGGCACCATTACCGAGAGGACAGCACCCAGAAGCAGTCCATGCCCCCATCCCAGAAACAGGCGAAGCGTCGGAAGCACGGCCAGTGCAAGAACAGCCAGCAGAAACGAGACGATCAAACCGGCCACGAATCCCTCGAACGTCTTTCTGGGGCTGATTACTGGGAAGAACGGGGTTTTCCCCCACCGACTGCCGACCAGATAGGCGGCTGTATCGCCGCAAAAGGCAATGCCCATCACGAAGAGCAGCAACCCTTCGCCGACAGCCTTGCCGCTCGCCGGATCGTGCATCTGCGACAACGCAGCGGCCATGCCCGTTGGCAGTCCAATGTAGGCCACGGCGAAGAAGGCCGTGCTGATTTCGCCAGCCAGACGTTCCAGGTCGCTTCGCAAGACCCGGTCGCTCAACAAGACGATAAGTGTCCCGGCCAAAATCGGCACCGCGTGGCTGAGTCCTGCAGCAAAACCGTCGTATAGCAGGAGCAGAACGGCAGCCAGACAGAGAGCCAAGGGAAAACGAAAATGGCGCGTGCGAATCAGCCGGCCAAATTCGATGACGCACATCACCCCGAAAATGCCGACCAGCACCGCAAACAGCCATTCCAGGCCTTTTGCGTGAAAGGAAAGAAAAAAGAAACTCAGGAAAACAACGGAGGTGAGGGTGCGGTGGGCCAACTTGCCTTTCATCGCGTCTCCGCCTCGGCGCCTACGCCCCCAAAGCGGCGTTCGCGCGTTTGATACTCGACGATGGCCTGCAGCAGATGCACCCGCCGGAAATCCGGCCACAACACCGGCATGACCACCAATTCCGTATAGGCGATCTGCCAGAGGAGAAAATTGCTGATGCGCATCTCGCCGCTGGTCCGGATGAGCAATTCGGGGTCCGGCAGTTCCGGATGATAAAGATAGCGGGAGAAAGTCTCGATGGTCAGAGAGTCGAGAGAACACTTTTGCGCGAGCACGTCGGCGGCGAACTTGCGCGCCGCTTCGACAATCTCGTGTCGGGCGCCGTAACTGACGGCGAGGTTGACCACCAGACCCGTGTTCCGGCCGGTTTGGTTCATGTTGTGGTCCATGGCTTTGCGGACAAAATCCGGAAGCCGTCCGATTTCCCCCGAAACGATCAGCCGCACATTGTTTTCCATCATCTCGGGGATTTCATCGTAGAGGAATTTTTCGAGCAACCGCATCAGCGCGGAAACTTCCCGCTTTGGGCGGCTCCAGTTCTCCTGCGAAAACGCATAGAGCGTCAGAAAATCAATCCCCAGCTGCCCGGCCGCGCGGACCGTCGCGCGAACGGATTCGACCGCCGCTTCATGCCCTTTGATTCGTTCCATGAACCCGTGCCGCTTGGCCCACCGGCCGTTGCCGTCCATGATGATGGCCACATGGCGCGGGATGCGATCGGGGGCGATCCGGGCCAGAAGATCGGCTTCTTCGGGAGTTTCGGGGGTGATTTTGATCATAGCTGCTCACGATAGACGGCATAGACGGAGTGGACGGGATGGACGCGGTAGGATTTATTCATCCTATTTTGGTTAGCCCCGGCCTGTTCTTTTTCGTTCTCTCTCGGACGCCGTGGAAGGCGTCTCTCCATAAATGGGCTGCTTCTGCCTGTTTGTTTTCCCCTCTTTTTTTGTTTCTTCTAATTGTGTCTCGGTTTTCGATCTTCCGTGCTTCTGCCCGCTTTTGCCGCCCGCCGTATTGTCCGAGCCATCCGTCCGGTGGGGACTTCCTGTCAGACCTCCATGATTTCTTTTTCTTTGGCTGCAAGGACCCCGTCCACCTGCTTGATGAAATCGTCGGTCAGTTTTTGAATGTCTTTGACAGCCAGTTCGCGGTCGTCTTCCGAGATTTCGTGGCGTTTTTCGGTGGCTTTGATTTCTTCGTTGGCATGACGCCGGATGTTGCGAATGGCCACACGCGCGTCTTCCGCCATTTTGTGGGCAACCTTGACCAGTTCCTTGCGCCGTTCTTCGGTGAGAATCGGCATGGTCAGACGGATCACGCGGCCGTCATTGTTGGGGGTGATGCCTAAATTGGCCGCAAGAATCGCCTTTTCGACGGCACCGATGAGATTGCGGTCCCAGGGCTGAATCTGGATGGTTCGGGCGTCGGGCGTGGTGATCGTAGCGACGCCTTTGAGGGGGGTGTCGGTGCCGTAGGCCGAGACCACAAGGTGGTCCACAAGGCCGACCGAGGCGCGCGATGTGCGGAGCGTTTTAAATTCCCGTTCGAGCGCTTCGATGGCCTTTTTCATTTTTTCCTGTGCTTGTCTGTGAATCTCTTTCAACATGACCGTTCACCTTTCCAGATCATGATGTCGCCGGGCGGCCGGTGTGCCCGGCGTATCACTGCTTGGGGTTCCCCTGCACAAGGGTTCCGATTCGTTGTCCCCGCAATATAGCGGCAATGGCCCGTGGGCGGAGAAGATTGAACACCGCAATGGGAATGTTGGCATCCCGGCACAACGCCACGGCGCTGGTATCCATGACGGCCAGATTGTTGGCAATCACAGTCTGGAAATCGAGGTTCCGATAAAGCACGGCGTCGGGATGGGTACGCGGGTCCTTGGAATAGACCCCCTCGACGTTCGTGGCTTTCAACAGCACATCGGCGCCCAGCTCGGCCGCGCGCAGGGCCGCTGCTGTGTCTGTGGTGAAAAATGGATTTCCCGTTCCGCCGGCCAGAATGAGCGCGTGGCCCTGGGCCAGCAATTCCCGGGCGCGGCGGACTGTGAACCGGTCGGCGATTTTGGGAGCCTCGAGGGCCGACAGCACGGTGCAGGGCGCGCCTTCGGCGGCAATATACTCGCGGAGCGCCAGGGCATTGATCAGCGTGGCCAGCATACCCATGTCGTCGGCCGCGGGTTTTGAGATTTCGGGGACGTCGTTGCGGTGGCCGCGAAAGATATTGCCACCGCCCACGACCAGAGCCAGTTCCACGCCGGCACGGCGAAGATCGGCGATTTGACGCGCGAGAGACTGCAGGGTCTCGCGATGAAGTCCCTGGGCGGCGGGACCGCCCAACATTTCGCCGCTGAGTTTGAGCAAAGGCCGGCGATACTTGAACCGATGGCGCATGGCGCTTTCCTCGTCCGACCTGTTGCGGATTGCCTGCTGCGCAGGCAGCCAGATCCGCGCCGCAATCCTGGCGGGCACGCTCCGGATTAACCGATTTCTTCGCCCAACTGATAGCGCACAAAGCGGCGCAACGTGATATTTTCGCCCATCTTGGCGATCTTTTGCTTGATCAGGTCGCCGACCGTAATTTTTTCCTCGCGGATAAACGGCTGGTCGAGCAGGCAGTTTTCCTCGTAGAATTTGGCCAGGCGCCCCTCGGCAATTTTGTCCACGATCTTTTCTGGTTTGCCTTCGTTGAGCGCCAGCTGCCGGTAAATCGCCCGTTCGCGCTCCAGAACATCCGCCGGAACCTCGTTGCGGGACAGATAGCGGGGCGCGCGCGCCGCCACGTGCATAGCCAGATCGGTGGCCAGCTCATGGAATTCCGGATTGCGGGCGACAAAATCGGTCTCGCAGTTCAACTCGATCAGCACGCCCACCGTTCCCGTGTGGTGAATATACGAATGAATGCGGCCCTGCTTGGTTGCCCGCGACGATTTTTTCTGGGCAATGGCCTGCCCTTTCTCGCGCAGCCAGTCCACCGCCTTGTTCATATCCCCGCCCGATGCATCGAGCGCTTTTTTGCAGTCTAACATGCCTGCGCCGGTTTTCTCGCGCAACTGTCGTACCATTTCCGATGTCACTTCAGCCATGGGTGTCTTTTCTCCTCTCAGGTCCCGGGCCGTTCGCCCGTCTTCTTGAGTCTATGCCGGGGATGAAAGCTGTCCCGGCCAAAAGAAGGCCGGACCTGCTATGCCTCCTTGCTGTCTTCTTTCGCGGCGGCTTTCGCTTTGGCTCGACGCGCCGGCGCGGGTTTCTCCTCGACCTCGTCCGGTTTGGCCTCTTCCTCGACTTCGCCCACCAGCGCCTCGGCCTCCGTGCGGGAGACATACTCGACCTCCTCCTCGGCCGCCTCTTCCGCCGTCCGATACTGGCCGTATTTTTCCTCGACATCCTCATAGACCGGGCCCACCTCGACCGCCTTGCCTTCGGCTTCCGCCACCCCGCCGGCGGCTTCGAGCACTTGCCGCCCTTCGATGCAGGCCTCGGCCATTTTCTGCGCGATCAGCTTGACAGCGCGAATGGCATCGTCATTGCCCGGAATCACCCAGTCAATGGGGTCCGGATCGCAGTTGGTGTCCACAATGGCAATGACCGGGATGCGCAGGCGGTTGGCCTCGCGAACGGCGATTTCCTCCTTATGCGGGTCCACGACAAACAGCATGTCGGGAAGGGTGGTCATGCGTTTGACGCCGGAGAGGTTTTTCTCCAGGCCTGCTTTTTCCTTTAGAATGGCTGCCCGCTCCTTCTTGGTATAAAGGTCCAGAGTCCCGTCGGCTTCCATCTTCTCGATGTCGAGGAGACGCTGGACGCTGCGGCGGATCGTGCGGAAATTAGTCAGCATGCCCCCCAGCCAGCGGTTGTTGACGTAATGCATCTGACAGGAAATGGCGGCCTCGGCCACGCTGTCGCGCGCCTGCTTTTTCGTGCCGACAAACAGAAGGGTCTTGCCCTCGGCCACGCTGTCGCGCACGAACTTATAGGCATCGCGCAACAACTTGATCGTCTTTTTCAGGTCAATGATGTAGATGCCGTTTCGCTCGGTGAAGATATACTTCTTCATCTTGGGATTCCAGCGACGGCTCTGATGGCCGAAGTGGACGCCCGCTTCGAGCAATTGCTTCATGGAGATGTTGATCATGCGGTGAGACCCCCTTGGTTGATTCCGCCGCCTCCGTCGCCTGAAGCCGCCATCATTCGGTGAACGAATGACACCGACGACCCCATCCGGAGACGTGTGTAATATTGATGCTTTTCGCCTTATGCAAGCAATCGAACACAGATTTGCCCTGTCTGCTCTGCATAAAGACACTGTGTGCTACCAAACCTATCGCCCGCGCCGCAAGGGAAAACTTGTCTCTTTTTGAGACTCCGTGATTCCGTGGAATTCAACTGTGCGCTTGCGCAGATCCTCGAAAAAGGCTTCGCCGGCACACGCGCGCCGAATTGTGCCACATACGTCACGGCTTCGGCAACGACACCGCCGGCGCGTGCGAATTGCCGATGGGTTTGCGCGTCGAGGGCAGGAAGAGGTTCGGGCACCAAACGGGAAGGTCTGCTCAATCCTTTTCGGATTCCCGAAGCAAGGAATGGACGATGCTGAAATGGCGAGCGAGCGAGCGGAAGCGATTGCGCAACTCGTAGTAGTCTTCCGTCGTTTTTTGCAAACGCTCGGCCAGCATCACGGCCAGTTGGTAGTTCAGGTTGGGGAAGGATTTGAGAAAGTTGGCAAAGGTATTGTGGTCAATGCGGATAACGTGCACTTCGGTGCGCGTGCGAATCGTGGTCGAGCGCGGAATGCCGAGCAGGGAGGACATTTCGCCGAAAAACGTACCCGGTTTGTTCAGCACGGCAATCCGGATGCCTGCCTTCAGCGCCTCGACCTCGCCGCTGACCAGCAGATAGACGTCCTTGCTGGTATCGCCCTCGAAAAACAGCACATGATCCGCGGGGAAGTGAAGGGTTTCGGTCAGCCCTCTCGAATCCATGATGACCGAGCGGAGAAGAGGGTCGCCGAGAATGCTGGACGTGACAACGGGCTGGGGCGGCAGGCCCACTACCGTTCGGCGTTGGGCGATCTGGCGCCCCCACGTTGCCGGCAGATTGTTGAGATGACGCTGGAGGTCCTCGATAAGGATTTCGACATCGGGGTAGCGCAGCGAGACATCGCGTTCGCACATCGCTGCGATGATCTCGACGACGTTGTCGGACAAGTCGGGAACCCATTCCTTTGGCGAGGGAATGGCTGTGACGGTCTTTTTGGTCAGAATAAGCGGGACGCTGAGGTTTTCGAACGGAATATGGCCGGTGAGACAATGGTAGAGAGTGATGCCGAGAGCGTAGATGTCCGCGCGGCCGTCAATGTTCTGTTCGCCGCGGGCCTGCTCGGGCGCCAGATACAGGGGAGTGCCAATGACAAGACCCAGTTGGGTCTGATAGGCGTCCGTTTGGTCTTTGGCCAGACCAAAATCCATCAGTTTGATCTGCCCGTTGTCGGCCAGAAAGATATTGCCGGGTTTGACGTCGCGGTGAAACACGGCGTGGCGGTGAGCCTCCGCCAGCCCGTTGGCCACGGCGAGAATAATCCGCACGGCTTCTTTCTCGGGCAGGCGATGCTCGCGCTCGATACGCTGTTCGAGCGACTCGCCGCGGAGCAGCTCCATGACGTAGTAGCAGCAGGAGCGGCGTTGGCCGCTGTCGAGATAGCGCACGATGTTGGGGTGTTGGACGCGGCGCAGCACCTCGATCTCGCGCTGCAGGCGTTTGACCAGGTCGGTGTTGCTGGCATAATACGGATAGAGGATTTTGATGGCGACTTTTTCGCCGGTTTTTTCACAAATCGCGGAATAGACAACGCTCATTCCGCCCCGCCCGAGCTCCCGTCCGATCTGATAGTTGGGAATGTCGGCCAGAGGGAGGGCGTCGAAGTCGGTCTTGGCCTCGTGGATTGCTCTAGCGGCTTCCGCGGTTTCATCCGGCACGGGTCGCGTCCTCCGGAAAAATTCCCATACCCCTGCCCTTCGCGTTGGTTTGGATTATGCTACGCAGAACGGGCTTTGCAAGCGCAATAAGCAGAAATTTGAAAGCGCATATCTTGGAAAGGCCTGAGGGCCGGGCAACCGGCTCCAACGTCGGGAAATACCCAGATTAATCCTTCCTATCGTCTTGAAAAGGCGGGGTGCAGAAATCATCTTGGCGTCATGAAGTTCATGAAGTTTGAAGTTGTGCACTGATAAGAGCAATAGCGAAGACAAAGCCATGAGGGCCCGCCACGACAACCAAGCGAACTTCCCTGAAAACCCCAACGGAGGGCTCTACCCTGCCGCACTCCAATACACCCCCGACAGACCCTCCACCTGTCGCTTGGCAAAACCATGTGAAGGATCAAGGGTTGGCAGATGTCCTTGAAAACTTTCCCTTGACAGAACCTGTATTTCCAGTTTAAGCTTCTTACGAGACGTCGGGAGATTTTTTTTTCTTTTCCTGGGTGCAGTATTCAATTGCCGGGGGAAATCATTCCAAGGATTTCTGCCTACGGTAGTGGGCGTCGGTGTGAAACATTTGCACACCAATCATCACACAAGGAGGACACGGAGATGCGCGGTAAGACAGCGTGGACGGCGGGAGTGATTTTTTTGTTTCTAACCAGCGGTGCGTTCGCAGGGCCGCAGACGCTAAGCTATCAGGGCTACCTGACCGGGCCGGACAGCAGGCCCGTCGTGGATGCGACGTATCCGATGAGATTTACGCTCTACGATGGATCATCGGGCGGAGTGGCGCGATGGACAGAGACAGAGACCGCCGTCCCGGTGGCCAGCGGCCTGTAGCAATGTCTCATCTGAAACGATTCTTGGAATGCTTGTTTTTTCCACTACATGCACCGCATCTTTAGACTCGGCGTGCATCCTCAATCCTTGAGCAAAACAAGGAAGTGAGTGCGGAACAAGAAAAGGAAATAGCCACAAAAGAAAAACAACGAGAAGAACCGGAGGAGGATCTCAATCTTGCTTTTGCAAACGATTCCGAAGATGATCAAGTGCCAAAAGGTACAGATAGAATTGCTCCTGCCTTGGATGATTCCATGCTTCAGCTCTCGCATGAAGCAGGAAGCTCCAAGGATGACAGAATCTCTG
>JADFCW010000209.1 GCA_017161705.1 Candidatus Sumerlaeota bacterium
ACTGGGTGGCACGGAGCAGTTTCAGGCGGTCGGCCTTGGGGCCGGGGAAGGTGTGCTCGTGGGCGCGGATTCGGCCCTGGGGGCCTTCTTCCAGTTTGACGGCGGCATGGAACCCGCGGCGGATTCGTTTTTCGCCGGACGGCAGGGTGAATTCCTGTTCGCAAAAATAAAAACTCAATTCCTCGTCTTCCGTCAGAATCCCCTCCTGTTTCCACTCGCGGAAATAGCGGGCCGACCGCTCGTAGCGGTTGTTGTATTCATCGTCGGTTGCCAAGTCCTTTCCCAGGACCAGCCGCACATAGTTCTTCTTATGGCGGTCGTAGAGCTGCTGCTGCATCGCTGGTGTGATGCAATCATAGGGCGGGCAGATCAGCAGTCCCAGATTTCCCGCGACTCGAGAATCATACCGCGTTCCGATGAAAGGAACAATCTCTGGCATACCGACAACCTCAAGTGATATCGAAGCAGGTCCGCAGCCTGCCGTATTGGGTATCGTGATCCGCCCTTGCCGGAGGCAAGCCAAACTGGGCGAATGACCCCTCCCCCTTATTCGCGTTTCCTTCTATTCCCGAATAAACCACGGAGAATAGCGTTCTTCCCAACCGTCGGGATACACGTATTTGCGAAACAGACGCATGCCCTCCTGAATATACGCGCTGGTCGGATACTCGCGCTGGAGGCGATAAAGCCACTGCAAAGTCTCGATCGGCCGGCCCATTCGATCCTGACAGGAAGCCATCAGATAATAGGCATCCTCGCGCAAGGGAAAATCCGGATACTCGTTGATCAGCGCCTCTATTTGCTTGGCCACGGGAGCAAAATCGCGCGTGCCGGAATCCAACGCGTGCCGCGCGACCAGCAACTTCGCATACGGCCCCCACACCGTTTTGGGGAAACGCTCGGCCGCTTCCTGCCAGGTCTTCAAGGCCTCGGGCCGGATTTGCAACTTGTGCAAGGCTTCGGCACATTCCGGCGTGAACACCAGCGCCAAGGCATTTTTTTGCTCCGCCGTCGGCGGAAGCACCTCGAGTTCCATCCGATCGAAGACCAGGTCTCGCGGCGTTTGATTGATTGTCATACGCGCTCGACAGGTCAGGACATATTTGCCCGGCTGCTCGAACAAAAAGCCGGTATCGTGATCCGGCTCCCAGCACAGCGTCCAGCGCATTGCCGCAACTTGCCGCGGCCGTACATGCAGGGTCAAGCCGGGAATCAGTGCATCCTTCTTGAATCCTCCGGTATAGCGCGCCGGCAATTCGCCAACCCGCGCCACCTGGATTTCCAGATCGTTTGCCGGATGGAGAAAACCCTGAACTTCAAAGCGGCTGCTCTGCGACCAGTTGGCCAGAACCAGCTTGAGATAAACGGGTTCGCCCAGCGCAACCTGCGGTTTGTTGATGAACAGGAAGGTGGGAAGCTCTTCCAGCGAGGCCAGCTCGCGGGTTTCCGTGGTGGCGTTTTCAGCCGCCCGCGCCCCAAGGTTCAGCGAAACCAATAGAATACAGCACGACAAAAGTCTCTGCATGGTCACCCTGCCAACCCCTCGCCTTCGATCTCCCGCATTTCGCACCGTCCCGTAACGCGAAGGCAAGGCGATTTGTGAGAAAGGCCAAAATCCTTTGCAAGCCCTTTTTGCACGACCCCCGTATAGCCCGAACCGCCCGCCGGTGCCGGATTCGTTGACGCCTATTTCGCAGGCAGCAAAGCCCGCGCCACAGCCGCTGCCGCAATGGCCTTTCCTGCGTCGGCCAGCACAAACGGAAGCACCGCCATCCGAATGGTGGCTGAAAGACTTGCCCCCGTTAGCGCCAGAAAACCGACCGCCCCACACAGATGAATCACCGTCATGCCGCCAAACATCATGGCCAGTTGCGGAAGAAAACGACGCGTTGCTGAAAAGCGCTCGATGACCCGCCCGACGAGCGCCGCTGCAACGATAAAGCCGAGCAGATAGCCCGCGGTCGGCCCCAGTGGTTGAACTGCAACCCCGCCGGCAAACCACGGCATTCCGACGGCGCCAAGTCCCACGTAGAGAATCTGGCTCGCGGCCCCCCACACGCCGCCCAAAACTACGCCGCTCAGCAACACCACAAAAGTCTGGCCCGTCAGCGGAACCGGCGTATAGGGCAGGGGAATACGCACCTGGGCGGCCAGACCGGTCAGCGCAGCCAGGATCAATGCCGCACCCAATTTCACCGGCCACGCTGCTTCCTGCTGAGCGATGGGACTGATCGGACCAATCCGGCCGATCGGATGGAGAATCCTCGTCTGGATGAATGCTCGAATCATGCCCGCTCCTTTCCCTGCGGTCGAACTGAAAATACACGCCTGGAAACTCAGATGCCCGCTTCCGCGCGAAGCGTTTCGACCATGTCGGTCTTCTCCCACGTGAAGCCTTCTTCCATGCGGCCGAAGTGTCCATAGGCGGCGGTTTTTTCGTAAATCGGCCGGAGCAAATCAAGCCGCTGGATGATCATGCCCGGACGCAAATCGAATACGCGCGTGACAATCTCATTCAAGCGTTCGTCTTCGATCTTGCCCGTGCCAAATGTGTCCACCATGACCGAGACCGGCCGGGCGACGCCGATGGCGTATGCGATCTGAACTTCGCAACGGTCGGCCAGACCGGCAGCGACGATGTTCTTGGCAACCCAGCGGGCGGCGTAGGACCCGCTGCGGTCCACTTTGCTGGGGTCTTTGCCCGAAAAGGCACCGCCGCCGTGACGGCCCATTCCGCCGTAAGTGTCCACGATGATCTTGCGGCCGGTGACGCCGGAGTCGCCGTGCGGCCCGCCGATCTCGAATCGGCCCGTCGGATTGGTATGGATCTGGATTTTGTTGTGATACCATTTCTTGCCGAGGACGGGCATAATCACCTGCTCGATCATGTCCTTGCGGATTTGCTTCTGGGTGGCCTCGGGATCGTGCTGGACCGAGAGCACGACGGTGTGAATGCGTTTGGGCGTATGGTCTTCGTACTCGACGGTAACTTGGCTCTTGGCGTCAGGGCGCAGATAGGGGATTTTCTTTTTGATGCGCAGGTCGCGCACGCGCAGGAGCAGACGTTGAGCCATCATGATCGGCAGAGGCATCAATTCAGGCGTCTGGCGGCAGGCAAAGCCGAACATCATGCCCTGGTCGCCGGCGCCTTGTTCTTCGGGAGATTGTTTGGTCACGCCGCGGGAAATATCGGGCGACTGTTTGTCGAGAGCGACCACGACGCCGCAGCTGTCGGCATCGAATTTGTATTCAGCGCGCGTGTAGCCGATCCGCCGAATGGTGTTTCGGACAATGGAGGGAATGTCAGGCATTTTGGCTGTGGTAATTTCGCCGGCCACGACCACCAAACCGGTCGTGACAAGGGTTTCGCAGGCCACGCGGCCATTCGGGTCGTTGGCCAGAATGGCGTCCAGCACCGCATCCGAGATGCTGTCGCAGACCTTGTCGGGATGGCCTTCGGCCACCGCTTCGGAAGTGAACAGATACCGTCTTGCCATGAGAGTGCCGATCTCCTTTCGCGATCTTGGAACCTCGCGCCGCTGTGGGCGCATCTAGTATTCCGCTCTTCTCTTGCTTTACGTCCGGTTTCGGCTGGCCAGCGTCCCGAGACTGATCTCCGAGCTGTCGCCGACATTAAGGCGGTAGGCCTCGCCCACGATTTTCGCGCGGTCGCTGACGATAGACTCGGTCAGGATCATGTTCTGCACCGATGCCCAGCTGCTGATAATCGAGTTGGAAACGATCGAGTTGCGGATGGCGCTGTGTTCCGCGACGGTGACATAAGGGCCGACAATGGAGTTTTCCACGCTCGCACTCGGGGCGATATAGACCGGTGCGTTGATGATACTGCCGGGAAACCGCGCCGCATCGGCTTGCACCGAATTCTTGTATTTGGCCTCCAAGAGCGTGCGGTTCGTGGCCAGAAGCGTCTCCGGCTTGCCGCAGTCATACCAGCCGTCCACCATGAACGGTTTGATAATCTCGCCGCGTTGAACCATTCGGCACAGGGCGTTGGTCAGTTGAATTTCCCCCTCCGTCCGTTCGTTTGCGGCGACTATCTCGCCGAGGCATTCGAACAGCAGCGCTGCGTTCCGCAGGTAGTAAATGCCGACAATGGCCAGATTGGTCGGCGGCACTTTAGGCTTTTCCACCATGTTGGAAATGCGATCCCCTGCCATCTCCACGATGCCGAACCGCTGGGGATCGTCCACTTCTTTGACACCGATCATGGAAACGGGCGAGTTCAATACGGCCGGCAAGTCGGCACTGAACAGCGTGTCGCCCAGGATGATAAGAATGGGTTCGGTCAGGTCGGTCACCGTTGGGCGCGCCAGCCAGATGGCATGCCCGAGTCCCAGAAGCTCTTCCTGATGGACATAGTCGGCTTTCAGGCCGCTATACGCTTCGCTGACATACTTTTGAACCATCTCGCCCATAGTGCCGACGACAAACGTCACGTGCTCGATTCGGGCGGCGACCAATTCGTCGAGAATATGGCCCAGCATCGGTTTTCCCGCCACGTGCAGCAACACTTTGGGAACCGTATGCGTGTGCGGCCGCAGCCGCGTCCCTTGCCCTGCAACAGGTATAATCGCACGCATGGGGCTTTCTAGTCCTTTTTAAACAGAGGGAACTGCTTGCACAGTTCTTTTACTTCGCCGCGAACGCGGCCGATGACCGCCGGATCGTCAATGGCTTTCAGGACCGCGACAATCCACGCGGCGATCTGTTTCATCTCCGCTTCTTTCATCCCTCGCGTCGTCAGGGCCGGCGTGCCGATCCGTATGCCGCTGGTCTCCATCGGCTTGCGCGAGTCGAATGGAATCATGTTTTTATTGACCGTGATGGCGGCTTCTTCGAGCGCGGTTTGCGCCTGCCGACCGGAGACATTGAACGGTGTCAGGTCCACCAGAATCAAGTGCGTATCGGTGCCGCCGGAAACCAGCCGCAAGCCCTGCCGCACCAGCTCCTCGCCCAGCACTTTGGCGTTGGTCACCACCTGCTGCATGTAGGCGCGAAACTCCGGCTGCATAGCCAGATGAAACGCCACCGCTTTGGCGGCGATCACGTGCATGAGAGGGCCGCCCTGCGTATGCGGGAAAACGCTCTTGTTGATCGCCGCCTCGAGCTCCTGTTTGCAGAGAATAAAGCCGCTGCGCGGCCCGCGAAGCGTCTTGTGCGTGGTCGAGGTGACCACATCGGAAAAGGGAACCGGATTGGGATGCAGCCCGGCGGCCACCAATCCGGAAAAATGGGCCATGTCCACCATGAATCGGGCGCCGACCTCGTCGGCAATCTCGCGAAACTTGCCAAAATCGAGAATGCGCGGATAGGCGCTCCAGCCGGCAACGATGATCCTGGGTTTGTTCTCGCGCGCCAGCCGCGCCACTTCGTCGTAGTCCACCGTTTCCGTGTCGCGCCGGACGCCGTAGCTGAGAAACTTGTAAAACTTGCCGGAAAAATTGACCGGCGAGCCGTGCGTCAAATGCCCCCCGTGCGGCAAGGCCATTCCCAGAAGCGTTTCGCCAAACTCGGCCATGGCCACATATGCGCAGAAATTGGCCGTCGCGCCGGAGTGCGGTTGCACATTGGCGGCCTCGGCGCCGAACAGTTTTTTGGCCCGGTCAATCGCCAGCTGCTCGACCACGTCCACGTTAGTGCAGCCTCCGTAGTAGCGCTTGCCGGGAAGGCCCTCGGCGTATTTGTTGGTCATCAGACAGCCCTGGGCTTCGAGCACGGCCTCGCTGGCAAAGTTCTCGGAGGCGATCATTTCGAGCGTGTTCATCTGGCGGTCATACTCGGCTTCAATAGCCCGCGCCACGTCGGGATCGGCCTGACGGATGTGTTCGATGCGAAGGAAGTCCACGTGTCACCTCTTAGGGGTTTGGCTTCGGTCGGCTGTCAAACGGCTCATTTTTCCAGTTCACCGATTTTCTCGACGCGGCGTTGATGACGCCCGCCTTCGAATGCCGTGCTGAGAAATTTTTCGAGGATTTTCAAATTCAACGCAAGGTCCTGATTGCTGCCGCGCAACGCCAGCACATTGGCGTCGTTGTGCCGGCGGGCCAGTTCCGCACCCACTTCGTCCGTGCAGACTGCGGCGCGCACGCCCGGCAGCTTGTTCGCCGCGATAGACATGCCGATGCCCGTGCCGCAAACCAGCACCGCGCAGTCGGCTTCGCCTTTGGACACGGCGCCCGCCCCCTTGGCCGCGTAGTCGGGATAGTCCACCGACTCCTCTTTGTCCACGCCGTAGTCAATTACCTCGTGACCCAGGGCGCGGATGCGGGCAATCAGCGCTTGCCGCATGGCCGCGCCGCGATGGTCGTTTGCAAAAGCAACTTTCATAGCACCTGGTCTCCCAAATCATCTCCACACAGACGTACTGTCGGCGCCGACGGCCTGCCCGCTCCGGAGAAAGGCATGCGGCGGATTCTATTTTCCTGAAACACGCTCCCCCTTGCCGGCATCGGCATTAACCGACGCGGCGTTCACGGCAAGCGTCTTGCGTCGGGCCAACGCCGCGGTTGCTGTTTTCTTACCGCCTTCGGTCGTTGCCGGGCGCCGCCCCCGAGGGAGTTTGGACTTGCCGGCGGAGACCAGGCCCGGTGCGGTGGCTGCGCGGACCGGTTTCGCCGACTTGCCCGTGATGAATTCCATTTCCACCAACTTGTCGCACGCCATTTTGATCTGCCGGAAAACGCGCTTATAGACCTCGAGCGTGCAGCCCATGGGATCGGGGATGGGACGGTTCTTGGGGTCTATGGCGGTGTATTCCTTGAGCAAGTGTGTCTTTTTCCGGGCTTCGGGCAGCATCCGCAAGGCCATTTGCACGTGGAATGGGGTCATGCCCAGTATCAAATCGGCCTTGCGGAGGATGTCCTCGGTCATGGGCTGGCTGCGGTGCTTGTCGAGCGAAATGGCATAGGGTTCGAGCATTTGTTTGGATTCATCCGTGGCCAGAAGGCCCGCGATGGTCATCACGCCCGCCGACCGTACCTCGATATTCTTGATTTTGCGTTCCTCGAGCAGCTTGCGCATATATGCGGCGGCCATGGGGCTGCGGCAGATATTGCCCGTGGAAAGAAACAGCAAGACCTTCCGCGGCTGAGCCTCGCGCATGCGGCGGGAGAGAAGGCCTTTCAAGGGCCGCGGAATTTGTTGGGGTTTGGATACACTACCCGTCGGAAATACACCCGATCCCCCATTCGCTATTGTTTTTGGAAGAATTGTCTTTGCCACGGTTTCCCCCTCGCAAGCAAGGTGTATCTATGGTTTCTGCGTCCAGACCGTCAAGCGCGTAAGTGCGCCGGAATGGCGAAAAAATTGGCACCGCCCTCGTTTGCCGTTTGACCTTTCCCTTACATCGCAAAACCGCTCCGGCGGAGCATGCGAACACCGATAATCATAAACAGGCCCACCGGCCCCAACGCGGCCAGCAATGGGGGCGCCACACCGATATGGCCGAGGGTTTGCCCCAAAGCCGCTATGCCGTAGAAAAGCATCGTCAGAAAAATCCCTTTGCCAAAGGCCATCGGCAGACTGGCGATATGCGCGCGCATCGCCAGAGCAAAGGCAATCATGCCCAGCGCGAAGGGCGCGAACGGGAACAGCAGCTTGGCATACCAGTCGGTGACATAGGCCGAAACATCCTCGCCGCGTATGCGCAGCGTGTGAATATAGCGTCCAAGTTCGCGCAGGTTCATCTCCGGAGCTTCTTTCCGGTTTTGCAAATACTGATCGAGGTCCGCTTCGAGCAACCGCTCGACGGGCTCGGTATGGACGGTCGCGCTGGTCGGCCTGCCGCGTGAATCGTAATAGTGCTCCACGGCGCGTTCAAATACCCACAAGTCGCGGTCCGGCTCGACATTTTCGCGCACCAACTGCGCCGAGGCTGCCAGCAGGCTATAGCGCCAGAAGGCCGGATTCTCGCTCTCCTCGAAGATCAGCACCTCATACATGCGGTTCCGCTTGGCGTCGAACTCCTCCATCAGGAAAAACGTCCTGCCGATTCCCTTGTCGAAGATGTGGCGGCGACGGGCCAGCGACAACTCGCTCTCGCCTTTCACAAATACCTGGCGGTAAAACTCCGCCCGCTCCTGGCAATAGGGAATCGCCGTTTCATTGAGAAACAAGATCAGGAAGGTCATGAGCAGTACGCTGAACAGGACCGGCGCGGCCGAGCGGTAGGGGCTTTGCCCGCCCGCCGTAATGGCCAGCATCTCTCGGTTGCGCGCCAAAGTCCCAATGGAAAAAATCACCGCCAGCACTGTGGCCAGAGGCACAACCTCCAACAGCCGAAACGGAAGCGTCAGCAGGAAGTATTTGACCGCGTCGGCAAACGAAATCGGACTATCCAGCATGTCGTCGAAGTCTTCGAAAACTTTGGCAATCAGCAAAAGAACCGCACACACGCCAAGGACGCCGGCAAGGGTGATAAGAAATTCACGAACAATATAGCGATCGACGATTTTGGGGAGAACGCTCATGGAAAACGGGGGCGTAAATCGAACCTCTCGGTGCTTTTTAGCGGCAAAATTTCAATCGCAAAAATCCATCGTAATTGCAGACGGGTAGGGACTTCCCTCGCGGTTTGCAAGCCAAATTTCATGCAACGCCAACACATTTTGTCGAAAACATACAGAAAAACAGCGCCGAATGGATGAATCCCTGGGCTCGAAAAGGTCAGTGGAATTTTGGGGAGGGTCAGGGTTCGCCCCGATCGTATTCGGACACCAAGGACGGCGTCGTTCCCAGACGGCGAGATCGCTTTCGGCGGGGGAAACCTTCCGCCGATTTCGGGAGATGCACACCAGAAAAGGCCTCCCGCGCGGATTTACTTGACACTCCGCCGGTGTTTGGGTTGCTCTTGCTCGTTCGACACGAATTCCTACGTACAATGAGGAGGTATTCACCATCATGGGCAAAACGTATAAACCTGCCAAAAGCGACAAGTTCGCTTTCGGTCTGTGGACGGTGATGAACCGCGGAGCCGATCCGTTCGGCGCACCCACGCGCAAACCGCTCGACCCGCTCGAAGCCATCCGCCGCCTTGGCGAAATGGGCGTCTATGGCTATGAATTTCACGACAACGACATTATTCCCATCGGCACGCCCGCCGCGCAGCGCGACAAGCTGATCAAGCGGGCCAAGCAGATTGGCGACAGCGTCGGAATCCGCGCCACCATGGCCACGTGCAACATGTTCTCCCATCCGGTCTTCAAGGACGGGGCTTTCACGTCGAACAGCGCCAAGGTGCGCGCCTACGCGCTGCAGAAAGCGATGAACGCCATAGATGTCGGCGCGGAACTTGGCGCGAAAGTGTTCGTGTTCTGGGGCGGCCGCGAAGGCACCGAGGTGGACTCGTCGAAAGACCCGGCGGTCGCTCTCAAACGTTATCGCGAGGCGATTGATTTCCTCTGCGAATACGTTCTCGACAACGGCTATGACATGAAGTTTGCGGTCGAGCCCAAGCCCAACGAGCCGCGAGGCGACATCTTTCTGGCCACCGCCGGCTCCGCGCTGGCGTTCACCTATACGTGCGCCCATCCCGAAATGATCGGCGTCAATCCCGAGATCGAGCACATCCGCATGTCGGGCCTGAACTCCTACCATGAGATTTGCCAGCTGCTCGAAGCGGGCAAGCTGTTCGACATCCATCTGGGCGCGCAAAAACCCCTTCGCTATGATCAGGATATCCGGTTCGGCGCCGAGGATTTGAAGGAGTCGTTCTTTGTGGTCAAAGCGCTCGAAGACTACAAATGGCCGGGCACGCGCGCATTCGACGCCCATCCCTATCGTACGGAAAACGAAGCAGGCGTCTGGGATTTCGTCGAGGGCTGCATGCGCTCGTATCTCATCCTGCGCGAAAAAGTCGCCGCGTTCAACGCCGACCCCGAGATTCAGGGCATTCTGGCGGAGATCAACGAGGGCAACCGCGCGCTCGAAAAACTCATGAGCGGCTACTCGCGCGAGTCTGCTGCCGAACTCAAAGCCCGCGCGTTCGATCCCGATGCGCTGGCCAAAAAGCAACTGCGCTACGAAAAACTGGACCAGCTGACGCAAGAATTGCTGTTGGGCGTGCGATAGAGTTTTTCCGCACTGGCGAATGCGTGCTCTGCACGTCGCCCAAACTTCAGGTTGCCGTCTCTCCCCCCAGCACAGAGGGGCAGTTCTTTTCCGCCCCCGCGCATCAAAGATTCTCCACTCGAGCGGGGAAGGGGCACGACAAGCGAAGGGTTGCACGGCGTGCTGTTTCTACAGGGTCGCGTTCCGAGGACTTTTTTCATGGCCGAAAAGTCGGAGCCTGTAGAATTAACCATCGAGAGCCTTGCTTACGGCGGCAAGGGCGTGGCGCGGCTCGACGGCCTGGTCGTGTTTGTCGAAGAGACCGCGCCAGGCGACCGCATCAAGGCCCGGATTGTCAAACGCAAACAAGGCTACGCCGAGGCTGTGGTGGCGGAGATTGTTCAGCCCTCCCCGCACCGCGTCGAGCCGCCGTGCGCGCACTTCGGCGACTGCGGCGGTTGCTCCGCGCTCCATTTATCCTACGACGAACAGCTGTGCCAGAAAGCCGCCCAGGTGCGCGAGACCCTTGCGCGGATCGGCCGCCAGGGCGACCTCCCCTTGGAGCCGATTCGACCGTCGCCCATTTTCTGGCGCTACCGGAACAAGATGGATTTTACGTTCGGCACCGACCCGGACGGACAAGTGGTTCTGGGTCTGCACCGGCGCGGCCAGTTCGCCGGCATTGTCAACATCGAGCAATGCC
>JADFCW010000210.1 GCA_017161705.1 Candidatus Sumerlaeota bacterium
GGGAACCGGCGTTGAAACACTCCGCTTCCTCACCAATACCACGCTGGGCGTGCTCGGCGTCTGGGATCCAGCCAAAGAGTGGTTCGACCTGAAAGCCTATAACGAGGATTTCGACCAGACGCTCGGGGTGTGGGGGGTGGGGATGGGTTTCTACCTCAACTTGCCGCTGATCGGGCCGACTTCCGTGCGAGGCGTCGGCGGCCGGTTGGGCGACATGGTGCTGAACCCCATTCAGAGCTACACCGTCGTGCGGTTGCTCTATTACCTCAACGCCATCTCGCTGGGAGAGGATGATTACGAGACGCTTTTGAAGGCGGCGCTGGACCCCTATACGGCGCTGCGCGATGCTTACGCGGAGAACCGCGCCAAGCTGGTCAGGGAATAAGCGGCCGCATACTCGGGCTGCGTGAAACGTCGGCGCCTGCGGGCTTCACGCCGATGCCGCGCCGAAAATACTTTTTTCTATTTCGGACAAAAGGAGGTCTGCCCATGAAATCCCAAGCCACCCGACGCGCGTTTCTCCAACAATTGGGCGGCGCAGCCGCGCTATCGTCGGCCCGGCCTGCTGCGGCCGCCGAGCCGTCCGCGCCCGAACTCGTCGTAGTGTCCGGCGAGGATCCCAAAGCGATGGTGAAAAAAGCCCTGGCCGAAATGGGCGGCATGAAACGGTTTGTCTCGCGCGGCGACATTGTCGTGATCAAACCGAACATGTGCTGGATTCGGCGCCCGGAAACCGCCGCCAACACCAATCCTGACGTCATTGCAGGTCTGGTGGAAATGGCCTTCGATGCCGGCGCGAGGGAAGTCCGTCTGTTCGACATTACCGACCGCGACCCGAAAAAGTGCTACGAAAGCAGCGGCATTCCGGCGGCGGTTGAAAAACTTGGCGCCAAAATCTACTATCAGGACGATCTCGACGCCCGCAAAGTGGTTATCAAGAACGGCGTTCATCTCAAAGAGTCGCTGATTACCCACCTCTCGCTCGACTGCGATTGCTTCATCAATGTTCCCGTGGCCAAGCATCACAATTCCTCGGTTCTTTCGCTGGCCATGAAGAACCTGATGGGCATCGTGAAAGAGGACCAGTTCAAGGTCTGGCATCCGAATCTGCATCAGGCGATCGCCGACTTCAGCACGGAGTTCAAGCCGCATCTGCACGTGCTCGACGCCTACCGGATTCTGCTTCGGGGCGGCCCTGCGGGCGGTAATCTCAATGATGTGCAGACGGTGAAAAAGTGCATTGTCGGCACGGACCCAGTCGCGGTGGATGCCTATGGCACGACCCTGTTCAACCGCAAGCCGGAGCAGATTTCGCATATCGTGCTGGCCCACAAAATGGGCGTGGGCGAAATGGACCTGTCCAGAGTCAAGATTCGTGAAGCGCATGCGTGAGAAAAGCAGGAGGGGCAAATGGCCGTAACGGAAGCTGTGGCCGGGATGGACCGCCGGAGCAGAAAACAAAGAGGCCGGATAACTTTGGGCAATGCGGCCATTGCGGCGCTGGCCGGCATGGGCGTCCTTTTTGGCGCCGTCCTGTCCGGCGCGGCCGCATCCCCCTCGTCCCCCACGCTGACTTTGGCTTCTTTCTCGTTCGACGCAACGCCGCCGATCGGCCACCCGCTTTGCGGCGGCTGGATCAAACCGCTGGAAGCGGTGGATGAACCGCTGCTGGGCAAGGGGATTATTCTCTCGGACGGCCGGACCCGCGTTGTGCTGTGCGCGCTCGACTGGTGCGAGCTGCGCACCGCCTCGCACGACCTGATGCGCCGCAAAATGGCCGAGGCCGCCGGCGTGCCCGAATCGCAGGTTGCGCTTCACACCGTGCATCCGCACAATGCCCCGATGGCCGACCTTCGCGCGCAGGAACTGATCGAGCGCGAAACCTCGCCGCCGGCCCATCTCGACGTGGCGTTCATGCACGCGGCCGCCGAGCGCGCCGCCGCAGCCGTCCGTCAGGCGGCGCGGCAGATGCGGCCGTTCACGCATATCGGCTACGGCAAGGCAAAGGTCGAGAAATTCGCTTCGACCCGGCGGATTCCGCAGCCGAACGGAAAGGTGCTCGTGCGTTCGAGCTCGGCCAAATCCGCGGCCCTCCATGCGGCACCCGAAGGGCGCATCGACCCCTGGCTTCGAACGATTACCTTTTTCGACGGGCCAAAGCCGCTGGTCCGGCTTCACTACTACGCCAGCCATCCGATGAGTTTCTACGGCGACGGACGCGGCAGCCCCGATACGCCCGGCTGGGCGCGCGCGCGGCTGGAAGCTGAAGAGGGCATTCCGCACATTTACTTCACCGGCTGCGGCGGCGACGTCGGGGCGGGCAAATACAACGACGGAACACCGGAAGCGCGCGCCGCCCTGATCGAGCGCCTTGTGGCGGGCATGAAAGGCGCCATTGCGGCCACGACGGTCGCGCAGGCCACGGCGCTCATGTGGAGAACCGCCGACGTGCGCTTTGCACGACGCGTGGAGCCTGGGTTCTCCGACGCCCGCCTGCAGCAGGTCATGGCCGACCCAAAGGCGCCGGTTGCACGGCGCCTCAACGCCGCTCTTGCCCTGGCGTTTTACGAACGGCTTGCCGCCCGGCCGACCGTCGAGATCAGCTGCCTGAGGATCGGCCCTGTCTGGATGCTTCATCTCCCGGGCGAACCGTTTGTGGAATACCAGCTGTATGCGCAGAGTTTGCGTCCCGAGGCCTTTGTCGCTGTCGCCGGCTACGGGGATTGCGGCATGGGATATATCTGTACCGACGCGGCATTTGCCGAGGGCGGATACGAGCCGACCGCCTCGCTGGTCGGCCCGCCCAGCGAGCAGCGTCTGAAGTCGGCGATTGCGCAATTGCTGGATGGGGGAGCCGAGCGCTAGTTGAAATCATCCCGCGATTTCGGGCGATGCGTCCGGGGACGTCAGATTTTGAAAAAACTACTTGCCAGATCGGTCAAAGTTTCATAGAAACCAATCTTAGAATGGCTCCGGCATAGAATAGATCATAGATAGCCGGAGGCAAAGCGGACGAATGCCGCCGCACAATCTCTCCAGGGAGGTCAGAACAATGCAAAAATCCAAGAAAAAGTTATGGGGCTGGGGCCGCGGATTTACCCTTATCGAGCTTTTGATCGTCGTCGCTATTATTGCTATTCTCGCAGCCATTGCCATCCCCAATTTTCTCGAAGCCCAAGTCCGCTCCAAAGTTGCGCGCTCCAAGACGGACCTTCGCACCATGTATCTGGGAGTCCAGGCCTACATCGTGGATTGGAACGACTGCTTGCGCGACCACAACGACCCGGATACGCCGCCCGACCTCAGGACCACAACCTGGGCTACGGAACACCCGGGCGAGACGCCGGACATGATTTTCACCGTGAGCCAGGGCTACTACACGATTCGGCAGTGGCGGCCCCTGAGCACCCCCGTCGCCTATATCACAATGTCCCCCATTCAGGGCGCATGGAGCCGAAACGTCCCCTTTGGGCAGGATACGCGCTATATCAGCGGAAGCATTGTTTATTGGGTGATTCTTAGCGGCGGGCCAGATCGGACCAACGGCGACTGGTTTCGCGGCAACAATCAGCCGGATAACATCGCCATCCCCTATGATCCGACCAACGGAACGGTATCGCGCGGAGACATCTGGCGCGGAGAAGCGTACGGAGATACTTACAACTTTCAGCGCGAATACGGACCCTGGCCAATCTCGCCGTAACGATTGAAGGTCTGGCAACGGCAATAGGACACATGAAGGGCGCAACGATTGCGCCCTTTTTTTTGCCTGCAACACTACCTGCGTAACCTGTCCGGAACCACGCTGCGCTGCCTCGCGGGCGGATCGCTCAAACGTCTCGCGGGTCGGTGATGTGTCCCGTGAGTGCGGACGCCGCGGCCGTCAGCGGCGAGGCCAGATAGACCTGCGAGTTTTTCGAGCCCATGCGCGCGGGAAAATTGCGGTTGGTGGTCGAGATGCACACCTCGCGTCCCTTGAGCCGCCCGAAGGTGTCGGCCGGTCCGCCCAGACACGCGGCGCAGGAAGGGGGACCGATTTCGCAACCGGCGTCGGCGAAAATCTGGCGCAGCGGCTTGCCGTCGAGGCGTTCGGTTTCGAGTGCGCGTTCGACATGGGTCGTTGCCGGCACAATCAAGGTGCGGACTTTGACCGACCGTCCGGCCAGGATTCGCGCGGCGGCGCGAAAATCCGCCAACTTGCCCCCCGTGCAACTGCCGATATAGACCTGGTCCACCTTGACGTCGCGGCATTGGCGCGCGGGTGCGCCGTTTCCGGGCGAATGAGGCCGCGCCACCATCGGTTCGATGTCGCGGGTGCGATAAACGGTTTCGAGCGCAACCTGGGCCTCAGGGTCGTTGTCCACAGGTTCGAACTCTGTCCTGGTGCCCGCCCGCCGCGTTCGTTCCCGCACATATTCGAGGGTCTTACGATCGGCGGCGATGATGCCGTTCTTTCCGCCGGCCTCCACGGCCATATTGCACAGCGTCATGCGCTCCTCGAGGTCGAGCGCCTCGACCGCGGGCCCTGCGAACTCCATGGCGCAGTAGGTCGCCCCGTCCACGCCGATGTCGGCGAGGATATGGAGGATCAAATCCTTAGCCATTAGATGGTCGGGCAGCGGAGCATCAAAGATATAGCGGAGCGTCGGCGGCACTTTCAGCCACAGGCGGCCTGTTCCGAGCACGAAGCCCGCTTCCGTATTGCCGATGCCCGTGGCAAACATGTTGAACGCGCCGGCCGTGCAGGTGTGCGAATCGGTGCCCAGGAGCACTTCGCCCGGGCGCGTGTGGCCTTCTTCGGGGAGCGTGACATGGCAGACGCCGCGATAGCGGTCGGTGCCGACGTCGTAGAAGTAGCGGATGTGCTGCTCGGCGGCGAACTGGCGCAGCAGTTCGATATTGCGGATCGCCTTTTCGTCGCGGGTGAAAATATAATGATCGGGAATAATCACCACTTTTTCAGGGTCCCAGACTCTGGCCTGCGGCCCGAACTTCTCGCGAAACACTCCGAAGGTGCCCGGTCCGCAGACATCGTGAGTCATGAGAATGTCCACATTTACCCAGACATTCTCGCCCGGTGCGACGCGGGCTCGTCCGGCCGCCCGCGCCAGGATTTTTTCCGACATGGTCATTCCTGCCATACCCGCCACCTTTGCCTTTCATCCGGAGAATGCTGAATCACAAATCAATATGGATTTACACGGATTCTCATCCGCATGAACTTCGAACCATTGGCATGAATCCGAGACCAAGTCCATTTTATTCATAAGCCAGGCTATTCCGTTGCCCGTGTGCGGACGATTGCCGTTGGTGTCGTCGGTCTGTCTTTTTCCAACACTGCGCGCACCTTCTCCACTGTGGGCATGCCGTCCTTTGGCTCAAAGCGGTGGATAATCCGGCCATGGCCGATGATCGGGTAGCGGTCGGAGAAACGGTGAAAATAGACACGGTGTCCGCGATTCACGCGCCATTGCGCGATTATCGCGTCGTAGCGATCCAGCAAACTGTTGGACGTGCGCATATTGTACAGCCGCACCGGCATGCCGCGGCTGTCCACGCTCTCGACAATTCCGGAGTGCTTGGCTACATCAAATGGTCCTTTCCCATCGAAGTCTTTGTAGTGGCCCATCAGCACAATATCGCCCGGGCGAAACGGCACCGGCGGCCGATAGGTAGGATCGAAGAATTGGCCCGTGGTGATGCGGTCTTCGGAGAACATCTGTTTGGCGCGAAGATACTTGCGCAGGTTCTCCACGCGCCGGAAAAACAGCGGGTCCAGGGGAACATTCTGCGGGAATGCGCCGTTGTCTGTATAGAGCGACGGGTTTTCCAGGAAATGCGCCATCATGGCTTGCCGAATTGGAAAGCCGGCGAGGTTCAGCGCGAAGATCGGCAGGTCCACGCAAATCCAGCACCGCTCGTCGAGGGTGTCGGGCAGACTCTGGATGACAGTGCGATAGGTTTTGCGCTCGTTGTCTCCCCAGACGGCGATGTTGCGCCCGTCGGCGGCCAGAAACAGATGCTGGCCGTCGTCTTCGCTGCCCAGGTAGCCGTCGAAATGCACGCCCTGGTAGCGATAGACCTCGGCAGCCGCGAGAATACGGCGGGGCAGATCGCGGATCGGGCCCTCGTAAATCGGGGCCTGTTCGCCCCACGGATTCAACATGCTTTGCAGCGGCGGACTGGACGGATACGAATAGCAATAGAGTTGCCGGGTCAATAAGTCCCACTCGGGGTTGGGCTTTTTTCGGCGCGGGTGTACGTTGTAAGCCGGCGGCAGCCAAAGGTCGGTCGTGGCAGCGTCGTCGGTTCGAGCCGTCAGCGCCGACGGACTACGGAGGCTCGATGGCTCGGTTGGATCGGCTACGGCCGGCACGCACAATACGAAAAATGCTGCAACAACCAACGTCCGTTCGAAGGCGGATTGAAAGCGTCTTGCCGGTATAGAAAATACAGCTATCCCCCTCATTCTTCTCTGTCCTGCTGCAATTGAAATTTCTTCAAATCGAATTTGATGCGATGTGCCGTTCAAACGTCACCGGGCGTTGCCAGGGCTGGCGGAATTTGCAGGATTCACTCGAGCAAAGGCGTCTGGCCGATCGCTGCAAGGACCGCCGCCCCCCGCCGCGCTATCGCCGCACCTGGATTTTTGCGAGATCCTCATAGAACTGAATCAGGCCGCTGTGATCGTCCTGTGCGCGGCCGGCAACTTTCAACGCCTGCAGAATTTCCATCACGCCGCTGGTCAGCGGAACGGGCACGCCAACCTCGTGAGCCGTCTCGATGGCGTTCATCAAGTCCTTGATATGGAGCTCGATTCGAAAGCCTGGTTTGAAATTTCCTGCCAGCACCATCGGCATCTTGGCCTCGAGCACAGCACTGCCGGCCAGTCCGCCGCGAATCGCCTGATAGACGGTTTCCGCGTCGGCGCCCGCTTTGGCCGCCAGCACCATGGCCTCCGACATGGCGGCGATGTTCAGCGCCACAATGATTTGGTTGGCCAGTTTCGCAAGGTTGCCGCTGCCGATCTCACCGATCCGGATGACCGACGAACCCATCGCGCCGAGGATGTCTTTGACCTTCTCATACACATCCTCCGGTCCGCCCGCCATGATGGCCAGCGTGCCCTGAACGGCTTTGGGCTCGCCGCCGCTGACGGGCGCATCCAGCATGGCGACGCCCCGTTCGGCGCATCGGGCGGCAATTTCGCGCGCCGCCGCCGGAGCAATCGAACTCATGTCTATCAAGATCAGCCCCGGCCGGGCGCCTTCGAGAACGCCCCCGGGGCCGAGAACGGCTTGTTTGACCTGGGGCGAGTTGGGCAGCATGGTAATGACGACCTCGCTGGCTGCGGCCACCTCTTTGCCGCATGTGGCCGTCTTTGCGCCCGCTGCAGCCAGGTCGCTCATTCGTTCCGGAATAATGTCATGCACGGTCAAATCGTAGCCAGCCTTCAGCAGGTTTTTGGCCATGGGCTTGCCCATGATGCCCAGTCCGATGAAACCGATGGTTTTCATTTTATGCCTCGCGAAAAACAGCTTTCTTCATCTACATTTGCTTTTCCGGCTTTCGGAAGCGTAAAGCCCAAAAAGCATCTGTTCCCAAAACAGCAATGGGAACTTAGAGGTTGGCGGTGGGAAAAAGCAAGCAGCGATGATGCAGATCCCCTGTTTTTTTACCCGTTGTTGGCCACGCCACCGGCGTCCGAAACGACTAGGAATTTTCCGGAGGAACTCCCATCTGTTTTTCATCGCGCCAGACATAGCGCCGCAGCACAAACAGCACACCGGCCAGGGCCGCAAGATGAATCGCCGAGATCGCCCACGGCGAAAACTCCGGCCATGCATACTGGCGGAGCCGGTCGAGCGTGTAGTTGGAAAATCCCTGCCGCTGAAGCCGCGCCATGTAGTCGCTCCAAAACGGTCTGCCTGCATGCACGCCAAACATCACGCCCTTGGCCAGAATCACCGCCGAAAGCGCCGTCAGCAACGGCACGATCCCTCGCCAACTCCAGCGATAGCTCAGCGGGACAAGCAGCATCAGAAACGGGATGGCCGGCTTCATCATGCGGAAGCCGAACTCTCCCGGCAGCCCGCGATAGCCCGAGGCCCAGTGGAAAACCAGCAGCGCCGCGAAAATGGCAAACGCCATCGCCGCCACCGGCCGAACCGGACCGTTCCGCCACAGGCGGGTCACGGCCGGAAGCGCCAGAAGCAGCAGCGGCGAATAGAAAAAGAAACCGTAATCGAAGCCGAAGAGCAGCGCATACCATCGCGCCAGAGTCCAAGACCCTTCGTCGGCGCTTCGCCGAAACAACGGCGGGACGACCGAACCTTCGATCCGCATCGCATAAGGCGTTATCCACGGCGCGCCAAAACACGCCGTGTGATAGGCAGCCAGAAGCGCCAGCGGCACGGCTAGCCCCGTCGCTGTCCACCGCCACGGCCAATCCAGCCGCCGCGTCGCCAGAGTGTAAGCCAACACGGCGCCAACCACAATGGCCATCTCGTAGCTGACGGCAATGGCCAGTCCGAGCGCGGCGCCGAACAAGAGACCGCGCAGGGAAGAGTGCGGAGCGGGGAGTGCGGAGCGGCCACGGGCGGCTGTTGCGATGTTGCGCGAGAGAACAGAGAGAAATGCGGCAAAGCACAGGAACGTCGAAAAAATGCGATGATAAAGAGCCGGCGAGTAGATGAACCACAGCGTTCCAAAGCTGAAAAGCCACGTGGTTATCAGCCGCCGCCGTTCGTCGAGGCCGGGATACAACAGCGTCAGGGCGCGGTCAAACAGCGCAGCCATGACGCCTGCCATGACACAGCATCCGAATAGACAAATAAAAAGGTTCAGACTGATAATGCGCGCATCCTGTTTCAGCCGCACCGCCGGAGGCGCCGGGGCGCTGGAGGGGGCTTCCGGGGCGGCGCGCTCCCATTCCGGCTGGACAATTGACCACAGCCATGTCTTGGCGGCCAGATAGTAGGGCACGCACACCACCGACAATCCCGGCGGCATTCCGGAGTAGAAATGTCCGCCCCGCCGCGCAATGTCCGTGCTGTTGAAGGCTAGCGGGTCTATATTCAGCGAGCCGCGATCCACCAGACTGACCGTCAGGTCGAGAATGGACTTCGACATTGGATTGCCGAGATATGAGTTCACGTAGAGCGCGTTGACGGCAAAAACGGTCAGGGCGATTCGGCGGGAGAGGGATTTCAAGGTTTGCAGCTCGCGAGGGTTGTGGCTCACGCTTCAGAGCGGCTTGCAGAAGTTGGGCGGCCGGCGGTTTGCTGCCCGCTGGAAATATTCACGGGTCTTTGCCGGATTTTTCGTTTTGGCAGGATGCACCGGATTCATAGAACAAAAGAAAGCCTGTCCGTCGCTGCGTTGTTCAAACGACCCCATTCCATGGACGGTCGAACAACCTTTCTTGTGCGAATTCTGTAAATTCTGATCTGCATCCTTTTTCCGGTCATTCGGGTTCGATGACGGTCAGTTCCAAATCGCGCAGACAATTTCGATACGAGACTTTGATGTGGCGCTGTCCGCTGTACCGGTGAACAGACAGGCGCGGCACCTGATGGAGGTCCCAGCGGGCCAAAACCAGAAGCGGCACATCGAGTCGGTCGCAGATCGGTTCGACGCTGCATTTGCCGGCGATGCGGTCGAGTTGGAAGCGGCAGGCGGCGAAGAAGACGCCGATGGCGGTCGCTCCGCGCGAGTCGAAGACGAGCGTTCCGCCGACGGCATCGGAGAAACCGGCCGGGGCGGGGCCGCGGCCGGCGGCGATCTGCCACGCCCAATAGCGGTCGGCGTTGTTGAGAATGTCCACGTCGAGATAGGCGGCGACAAAATCGCGCCAAAGATTCTGCGAAATCCACACGCGGTCGGTTCCCTCGCTCGTATGCGCACAGCCATATTCCGTCTGGGTATGCATCATGGCCGTGGCGACGTCGCGGCTGAGCCGCTGGGTATTGACGCGCACGGGCGAGGCGGCGAGGAACGGATAAAGCAGGCCGTTGGCCGTGTAGATCGAGTAGGCGTCCCAGCCGGAGATATCCTGCGGACGGATGGGTTTGCCTTTCCAGACATCGGTCACGCCTTCGACGCTGGGGCCGAGCGCCACGGCGTAGTGGTCCACCATCCAGCCCTTGTCGTCGAGGGTGTCGCGAAGGCGGGCGGCCTGTTTTCGGGCAAGGCGGGCCGTTTCCGTGTCGCGGTTCAGTTGGGCGATCTCGGAGGCTTTTTCGAGCGCGGCGAGGGTTTTGAAACCGAGATAGGTCTGCTCGCGGCCAAATTGAAGCGCGGTCGGGCCGTCGTCTATGGCACACGCCACGCCCTTGTCCGGCACGCCCTCGCCGGTCGTGTCCGCCATAATGAGAAAATGCGTCAGCCGCTTGATGAGCTTGTACGAATCTTTTACGATCGAGGAGACCGCCGTCCAACGCCAGTGGGTGTGCGCCAGCAGCAGATAGTTGCAGACATCCTCGACTTCCATCGCGTGATGATAATGAGCCTGGCCGACTCTCGCACCGGAGCCCATGTCATGCGGCAAGCATGACGTGGCCGCGCCGCGGCGCTTGCCCAAGCAGCGCGCACCGCTTTCCTCGAAGCACGCCCACTGCCGCAGCAGCCGCTCGAGCAGTTCGGGCCACAGTGCCAGATAGAACAGGGCGTTGT
>JADFCW010000211.1 GCA_017161705.1 Candidatus Sumerlaeota bacterium
CATCTGGCCGATTCGGATCATCAGTCGGCTTTGGGATTCCGTATCCTTCGCGGCAAAACACTGGGAGAAGGTTTGCCATTCCGAGGTCAAGTCCGGCTCCATGGTCAGGCCAAGGTCGCTCCAGGGCGGAGAACTCTTCGTCATGCTCACGCGCAGCTTGACCGGTTTATCGGCCCTGGCAGCGAACGTAAGCCGGTAGATACAACCTTTCTCGAGAGCGATTTGCGTTTGGTTCAGATTTACATGCCACGTCTGGTCGGATTTGGGATCGGACGTTGCAATCAGGCACGGCTTGCCGGCGAAGCCGTCCTTGGACACCTGCAACGTCCCTGAAGACGGCTGGATGCGCTGCAAGTCCCACGCGTGAGTTCCTCGATCGAATTTGGGATTTCGGAGCAATTCCTCGCCGCCCGCGCCTCGTTCGCCGCTTGCCCATGCCTGTCGGAGGGCATCGGTGGTTTGATATTTTCGCCGAAGGTAAGAATTCCAGGCCGACTGGAGGTCGGCGCGCAGTGCGTCCGACCAGGTGTTTTTCAAATGACCGCGCGGCCAGGCGCAAAGTATCCCATTCTCGTTGATGATTTCCACAAAAGCAACCGCCGGCTCCTCGGTGTAGGGCTTGCCGGTGTAAGGATTTACATGGCCGAAGAAGTCGCGGGCATATTGTTTTTCCGCTTCGATGAAGTTTTCGTTCCACAGAGGCAGGCCGGACCCGAAGCCGTAGCGCACGCTGCCCACTTCGGGGATTCCCTTTTTCCCCATCATTTTAAGATGACTCACATGAAGAGAAAGTTCCACGTAGATTCCGTGCTTTTTCAATTCTGCAATGAAATAGTCTAACCGATCGATCCGCTCCGGGTTGATCTTCATTTCGCCGCGGAATGCTGGATCGAACAAACCGCGCGGAGCATAGACTTGGTCGGTGTGCGTGATCCGGACAAGGTTCATGCCCAGTTTGGAGAATCGCCGGGCCAACATTTCAGCCTGCTCGCGCGTGGGATAGTTCGCTTCATAATCGGTGTTCATGCCCCAGAAGCGGATACGCTTGCCGCCGGCATAGAAATGGCCGTCCTTGACCGTGACGAGTTGGTCGGCGGCGCCATTATTCAAGAACGACATGTTGGTTATGCCCGCGGATAGGTCATCGCCCGGTATTACGAAAGGGAACAGGTTAGGTGTTGTATCCGCAGCCGGAATTGGCCGGCAGAGAACGGAGAAAAAGAGGGATAGCAGCACGGGCCATGGAAGGCTTCCACTTTGTTTGTCTTTCCGCAGGCCGGCCGACGACCCGGAGTGAGACAGGAACATGGGATGATTCTGAAGTGCAATTCGATACATGTGTGGACCCCTTTCGTTATGTTGGTTGGCGATAGACGAGCGCCGGAGAGTTTCCGCGCCGGTTTCTACGCTGTCAATTTCACAGTGTAAGCAAAGTGTCCTATTGATTCTGGAAATAGGCCGATCTGTTGCCGACACACGGGCGGGTCCGCGGGTGTTTGAATGTCCGGCCGGCAGAGTAACCGCCAGGCGGTCAGTGCAATCGGCAGCTGGGCGGATTGCGGGTGCTACTTGGGTTGTTGTGCGCCAGGTCCGCCTTTCTTAGCCCATTGTGGAACGCGCAGTTCCGCAATCCGGTCGGTCGGAACGTAGGGTTTGAGATCGAGGACAGGCGAGCCGTCGAAAGCGTCCATGCCTTCGACATAGATTCGGCAGTCCTCGATGGCGGCGATTTTGCAGATAGTCAGCGCGATGGGATTGGGCCGCATGGGCGCGCGCGTAGCGAACACGCCAGTGAGAGGATTTTCGGGATTGCCCCGCGGATGGACACGCAGGATGTGCCGCTTTTCGGGAGTGTCGTTTTGATGGAACCACCAGAGCACGTGAACGTGGGAAAATCCGTCCAGTCCCAGCAAAGCATCGCGGTATTTTTCGTCTATTGCGATGACAGTTTTATCTCCGATGATACGGACATATCCGACAGGGTGGACGGAAAAACTCGTTTCCTGCGCGTCCTCGAGGGCTGCGCGTGAACCGGCTGCACCGAGGGCCGCGGCAATGCCAAGCAGCCAAACGCCTGTGCCTTTTGTATTCATGATGCCATGCTCCTTTCCTGTAAAACCGCCCCCAGATTTCGCAGATTGGGAAGATCCTATTTGCTCGTATTTTATTTTTTGACCGGAAGCCCCGTTGGGATCGGCATCGGTCCGACCGAATGTGCGGGCGTTCCGGTTCATTTCCGCGTCGAACTCCACGGCACGTTTGGCGAGACGCGCCACGACATCGGCGTTGGATTCCGCCGCGTTGTTTTTTTTCCGCCAGGTCGGAATCCAGATCGTAAAGCACCGGCGACGGGCCAAAATGAAGTTTCCATGGACTCATGCATAGAGTCAAGAGTACCCTGCAGCTGAAACCAGAACTCCAAAGCGGCGGCATGGCTGCCGCACTCCAAAAGTTCTGCAAAGCGGAATGTTTTTGCTTTGGACTGCGGCAGCCATGCTGCCGCTTTTGGCCGACAAGTTTGGACGCATCGAACGGGGCCCGTAGCCATAACAAAACATGCGATCCTCCACAAAGATACATGCATTTTGGCAAGATCTTTGTGGCAAAGATTCTATACCGCGTCCGGGACTTCGCCCGGAAGCAGAAACACGCCGGGAGAGGGCAGCGCCGCACAAACGTTTCATAATAACGGCAAGATCTTATCGCTGCGGCCGGATAAAGGGCCTATTTCGCTTGGCTTGTTCAGCCGCGAATCCCGCGCCGCATAAGAGCGACAACCGCCAAAGGAAAGACCGCCACCCCAAGCACGGAGAGAACCCGTACCACGGGGGTTTCGCGGGGCGACGCGGACACCGGCAACGGGGCCGCCGAACCGCCGGCATGACGCGGCAGATGGGATGCAAGAGTTTTGGAACGTTCCCAGGCGGTCAGCCAGTAGCTGGCCGTGAGAAAAGCGGCGGCATGGGCGCGCTCGTATGCGAAGGCGTGCACCCGGACGCCGGGTTTCCAGTCGGGGGCCACGCCTTCGCCGCGGCGTACCGGGGGCAGGTTGTTTTCCAATTCATAGACGGTCGGAATGGCGCGACGGTTGCGATGGATTTCGGCGACGGTGGAGGTCAGAAGATCGCCAAAAACCAGCGGTCGAATCTCGCGCGACAGTTCGAGGGGCTCGAGGCCGGCGGCTTGAAGCAGGGCGTCCATTTTCTCGTGAATTCCGCTGCGCGGCGAGGGCGCTCCGGCCGTTGTGTAGCCATCGTAGTGAATGGTAAGATGAAGCGGCTGGGCCAGATCGCCGGCGTAATGCGCCAAGATACCACCATAGACCAGACACTTCTGGCAAATGTAGGGATTTTGCGGTGCAGCCCGGTGTTCGGCAAACGAGAGCGCCAGACGCTCGGTCCACTCGGCCAGGGCGTAGGGCAGCAGGCCGACATCGCGCGGCCGACGGCCGATGCGCTCGCACAATGCAACAAACTCCCAGGGCAGCGGGGGCAGCGTGCGGTTTTCGAGCAGTTCCCAGTCAATGAAGTGCTCGGGCCATTCGCGGTCGCGCAACACAGGCGTGCCGGGGTTTTTCCAGAGATCGGGCTCGGCGGCATACCAGGCGAGCGCGTCGGACGACTGCCGGAAAAAGGCGGGCATTTCCGGGGGGAGCGCTTGAGCCGCAGCCCGCACGACAATGGCGTGTCCTTCGGTCCACCAGCAAAAAGCTAAGGATGACGCGAGGGAAAACTGCATCATGACTAGGACAACATAGATGCGCGGCTTGCCCATCGAGGCAGCCCCTTTAGCATTCGATTTTCCGGCATGAACCTGTTTTTATTGGCGCAGCCGAAACAACATTTCGCCCGCGTTCCGCACCAGCAGCAAGCCCTCGTGCTCGCGGCCTTCCCATTGCCGGGGGTCAATGGTTCGCCAATCGCGCCAGCCGAGATTGATTCGGCGGCAGCGTTCTTCGGGAATGCCTGTGGCCAGCGTGACATGGACCCGCGGCCGCTCGACGCCTCCCTCGAACGTC
The DNA here is from genome assembly GCA_017161705.1 of Candidatus Sumerlaeota bacterium. GTDB lineage: Bacteria > Sumerlaeota > Sumerlaeia > JADFCW01 > JADFCW01 > JADFCW01. The sequence goes on from JADFCW010000211.1 coordinate 4,019, forward strand.
CCTACCCCCTTGACATGCGTCGAGTGGGCTAGAATAGCCAGCGGCACGTCGCGAAACTTATCCATCTGTTTGACGAAGTAGTCGCGGCAGTGATAACCCACGCGGTCAAGGTATTCGCCGTGCATGAACGAGACCTCGGCGATGTGCGGAGCGTAAATGATCAACTCGCCGCCGTCGGCAATCACCGGCTCGAGCTTATACATGCACTTGCCCCCCACCCACAGGTCGTCATACATCGGCGGGGCCATCGAGAGAACGCTGCGAAAGGGCCGGTCCTTCCAGACGATATGCACTTTGGCCGACAGATCGGCCGCCGCGTCATAGGCTTCTTCGGGCGTCCCGAAATACAGGCCATGCAAGCCGTCGTGCGTGCACACGAGGCTGAAGCAAAGCCGCGGCACCGGGATGAACGACGCCGCATGATTGATGATGTCGCGCACAGGCGTTCGCTTGGTTCCGTTGATAACCACGTTGGTGTTGAGCGCGCCGATCCAGTGGGTCAGGTTGATGACATCGGGCCCGCTGATGCCGGGAAACAGATACTTGTTGCCGCCGGAAAAACCGACCACCTCGTGGGGAAACGTCGGCCCGATGATTACGATCCGATCGTAGTCGAGAATGCGGCGATTGAGCCGAACCGGAAGGGCCTCGCGGAGCATTCCGTTGGACAGGCGATGAATCTCGTCGGCGGAAATCAGGCCGACCTCGCACAAGACGTCGGGATTGTTCCATTCGTGGTTGAAAACCTGCACGTGTTGGAACTGCGGCGGACGCCTCGACGGATTGAAACCGAGGATTTTCTCGATCTTCTCGTCCTCCTCGGCCGGGTGCGTGCCCAAAGCGATGAGCACGTCAATGCGTGCAGCCGCCGGGGCCGCGGCCTCGTGAAACAGCCGGAACATCATCGCAATCGGCGCCGTGCGCGTATGGTCGGGAACGATGACAAGGATTCGCCGGGCGCGGAAATCTGCCGCCGCTGCCGATATCGCCTCCCGGACGATCTCGCGCACCTCGTTTTCGCTCAGGTATGAGTTTTCGCTGCCTTTTCCAATCACCATGACTTTGCTGCTCCCTTCGTTGGACAACCTGCGCAGCATCTCATCGCGTCCTGCGCATCTGGGCAAGCCAAAAAATGGCCCCGGGGGCCGTTAGGCCGGGGACAAGGCAAATGTATTTGGCGCGTCAGAATGACTGCGGCGGGCCCTTAGCGATAGGCCTCCCATCGCCTCGCGCGGGCGGGCGAGGTATTCGCGATCAAGCCATAGGTAGCCTTCCCCTGGCTGTCGGTGAGGTGGGTAAAGCCGGAGAGCGTAACGACCTTGTTGACATTGTCCGCTTGTTGCACCCCGCCGACAAATGTGAAATTGGGGATGCTGTTTTCGGGGTTTTGCACCGAACGGACGACGCGCAGCTGCTGCCACGAGGCAGGATTGCCGTTGAAATCCATCACGTCGCTGACGTTGTGGGGATTGACCGTTTGATATTCGATCTGCAGGTCCACAGGAGAGGTCAGCGGGATCGGTGTATGCGCGGCGTTTGTGGTTTCAACTGTGAACAACGCCTCGCTGGCATCGGGGAAGTATTGGCTACCGATGACCGGATTGGTAAATGTGCGTTCAGCGGTAGCGGCCGAGCGGAGGGTGACGATGACGCTGCCGGGCGTGGACATGGCGTAGTTATAGAATACCAGTTTGTGTTTGGTATAGAGACTCATCGGGCCGGGTGTCAGGGTGACGGCGGCCTGCACACCGGGGCTTTCCACAAGACCGACTTGCACGGCCTGGACGGGAGCGCCCGCTTTCGGTTCCATTCCCTGGCTGCGCTCGTCCACGGTCTCGATGGGCAGGCCGGCAAACAGACCGCTTCCGCCCGACCCGTGAAGCTGCGGGGCTCCCAATACGGTCGGCGGAAATGAATCCAAAAAAACCGTGATCATGTTGTTCAGCGGATCCACGGTCTGCTGGCCGCCGACCATGCGCCACTCCGACACTCCCGGCGCGCTCTCCACCCATGCCACAATGCGCATTTGGCGTTCATCAAAACCCGGCGGGACATCCCCGTCCTGATACGCCAGGGTCAGACGCGCGCGCGTGAACGGACTGGAAATCGAGACCCAAACGGCCGAACCCAGCCCCCTACTGCCGGGCGGATCGGGCGGCTGGCGCAACTCGACCATCGCCGTGGTGGATAAGGCCCCGGGCAACAGCTCGATCTGGTGGCCCGTGTATCGGCTGTCCGGATCGAAGGGAACGGACACCAGCCCGCCTGCGGGCGAAAGCGAACGTCCCGCGCCAAGCATGGAAAAGCGGACGTCAATCCCCGTATCGTTGACCCAGGGGAGTCCGCTATCCATCGGATTGACGCCAAGGCGGCGGCTGACGATCCGGTTTCGCGGCCCCGTGGCGCTGATGTCCAGAGCGGTCGCGGGACCCGGCACAACAATCCCCGCGGGATTGTCCAGTCGAACCTGAACGCGGTTGGAACCGGGACGGCTTTGCGAGAGGACGGAACCGGAACTTAACCGCGCGCCACCGGTGAGAAAGAACACTCCTGCTTCGGCGTCCGTCGGTGCAAGTACCCGTTGATCCAGAACAATATTCAGAGATTCACCGGAATCGGCAAGGCGGTTTCCGTTTGTATCGTCAAGATAGACACCGGTGATCCGCGGGGGTTCAAAAAAGAAGCCGAAGACATCGCCATGCGCACTCATTGGACTGTACGTGGAACGCGACATCGGGCTGCCGATCAGGATGTCGTCCACGCCGTCGCCGTTAAGGTCGCCCGGACAACACAGCGACCAGCCAAACAGGTCGCCATACTCTTCGGGCGACGGCGAACCAAAAACCCCGACGATGTCCACGATCGAAACATCCAAGGTCTGGCCCATTTGGTCTGTGTGCGAAAAACCCGAGTCAGGGATCTCATTGATTTTTGGAGCCAGAAGCACGATAGACTTTGTAGGTATGCCGCAGTATACAACATAAGCATGGCCGGGGCCCATTCTCTGCGTTGCCGGATCGAATCCTCCCAACGCGCCAATCAGCAAATCGGGAACGCCGTCGTTGTTGGGATCGCCCGCTGCCGCCACTGATGCACCGAACCAATCGCGGGGGTCGCCCTCGCGGTGGATGACGAAAAAGCCGCGCCCGCTGAACGAGGTCAGTTCGATCGTGCCTTGCAAGGCGGGGGCGCCACAGACAACGGCGACCACGCCGCCATTGCCGGCCCACCTGGCCCTCGGAGCGCCGACGGCAAAATCGGGAACACCGTCGCGGTTGACATCGCCGACACCGGCGACGGTGAAACCGACGAGAGCGTTGTGCGAAACGGCCGGATCGGGCAGGACACGTACTCCGGGAATCTTGAGGCCGAGGTCGGTCAACAGCATCGAGGGTGTCGTCGGGCCGGCATGGCCGAACAGGACCCAAGCGGCGCCGGTTTCGGTAGTGCCGCGCACATGAAGCGGTGTGCCCAAAAGAAGATCGTCAAACCCGTCGCGGTTGAGGTCGCCCGGCCACGCGCAGACGGTGCTCGATGTTCCGCGGGCCAGGGCTGCCCCCTCGTTGGAAGTGATCTTGCATCCCCAGGAACCAACCGGTTCGAGGTCGCGCGATGCCGGTGCGGCGCCACCAAAGACCACGTAAAACTTCCCGCCGACATTGGCGCCCCCGATGGCCGCCGGCGAGGCAATCACAATGTCGTCAAAGCCGTCGTTTTTCAAATCGCCGCCGCCCGCCACACAGGCGCCAGCCTCGTCATCGGGCAGTGAACCGTAGAAGATTACGGCGTTCTGCGGCGAGGCGCTGCTCACATCGAGAACCACCGGTGGCGCGGTTTTCGACCACGCGGTCTTCCCGAACACCACCACAGCAGCGCCGGCCCGGGGGGCCCGGACGTTGCAGCCCGGCCAACCCATGACGATGTCCCTAACTCCGTCGCCGTTGAAATCGCCCGCGCTTGAAACCGAGCATCCGAACCCGTTACCCTGCGACGTGTTGCACGTAACGATGATTACGCCGCTAAGGGGGCTCGTGGTGAACAACTCCACAATGCCGCGTGCGAATGGACGGCCCAGGACGATAAAAACCCGATTGGCTCCCGGCGCGCCGATCGCAAAGTCCGCATGGCCGTCATTGTTGACATCGCCCAACGGCGCAATGCTCAACCCCAGCATCGGCCATGGGCTCGCGCCGCGAAACAACAGATCGCTCTCGCCGCCGGCATGAATGGAATAAGCCGGTTTTGGCCAAACCGGCGAAACGGAGAGAACAAAAAGCGCAGCAACGACTCCTATCTTCCCACTAGGGGAAACTCGCCGCCGCATACTCCCCATGATGGCATCCCTGCCTTCACTGAGGTTTGATCATCCCTATGGATCGCTTGAATCAATGAGCCGCCCCTAAAAGCCGCATATACTCGGATTGTTTTTATAGTTCAGTACCTGCAAGATGTCACAGCTTTTTTACAACATTTACGCTTGTCCGCCTTTTTCATTCACCCAATTGCGGCAGGAGGATTTTCACGTGGCCGCGGCGTCGCAGATCGGCCGCCCAGGATTTGCGGACCTCCTCGAGTCGTTTCTCGAACAGCATTTCGCGCGGGGTCCGTTTGCGGATCAGCTGAAAAATGTGAATGCCTTTCTCCGTGCGGACCGGCGCCGAGATTTGGCCACGTTCGAGCGAGGCCACAGCATCGAGAATGGGTTTTTGTAGGGCGTTCTCGCCCAGCCAGCCAAGGTCGCCTCCGGTCTGCCGCGCGGCTTTGTCGTCGGACTGCTCGCGGGCCAGCGTCGCAAAGGGGGTTCCTTGTCGGAGTTGTTCGAGATATTGGAGAATTCGGCGGTCGGCCTGCTCGATATCGCTCGCAGTCGGCACGGCAGGCAGGCGGACTAGGATTTGCGCCAGGCGATATTCGACCAGAGGTTCGCCGCGCCGCCTTAGCTGCTCGGTGTATGAGGTGACATCGGCCTCGGTAATCCGGACGCGCCGCGCCAGAGCGGCTTGCGTCACATAAGCGCGGGTTTCGCGGTCGCGCAAATGGGCCTTATACGCCTCGAGATTCCAGCCGCGTCGTTCCAATGCGCTCAGGAACGCCGCTTCCGAGGAAAACATTTCCTTCTGTTCTTTGACAATGGCCTCGACTCGATTGGCGATGACTTCTTCGGGAATTTCCTTGATCTCCTCGCGCGCGGCCTGCGCCAGAAGACGCTCTTCGATCATCGCGTCGAGAACGGCGCGCAGTTCGGCAGCCGTTCCCTTCGGGACCGTGGCGGTCAGGGGAACCTCGCCGAAAGCGGCCTGCAGCAATTCCTTTTCGGTGATGATTTCCTGGTTGACCCGCGCGGCCACTCGGTCGAGGACGCGTGGACCAGAACGGGGGGATCCAAAAACCGACGAGGCGAAAAATCCGGAGACCGCCCACACAAAAACTGCAATATATTCGCCCCTCCTCCATAACCTTATCCGGTACGGTTGTTTTCTCCGAGGCTGCTGCAGCGACATATGTCTACACGATCGGTTCCTATAGTAACCGTCAATAACCGCTATTGTTTTGCCCTTTACTCTGGCACAACCCTTAGCCACCGGAGCACCCGCGTCCCCCGCTTGCCAGAGGCTTGTCCCTGGTTTTCCTGGGGCGGAACAAGACTGTCTGCCGACTCGGGGGCCGCAGACGGTTGAGCGGCCGGCTCCGGGTTAACCGCGGGCGGGGTTTCCGACGCCGATGTGGGCGCGGCGGTTTCCGCAGGCCTGATCATGCCCAGACTTTCCTGCGTAGCCCGAAGCGAAGCTTTCAGGTCCTCGCTATAGCGCTTATACATGTCCGCGCGCTTGCTATACTGCTGGGCCAATGCCTCATTTTTGGCCGCCTGGGCCTCCTCGCTGAGGAGAAAACAATCATATGCCAAGACCCAATAGGCTTGAGCCATGTTCTCGTAGAACGTCAGAATATCCCTGTAAATCTGCTGCTGAAGTTCTTCGTTGCGCTGCTGGGCGCGTGAGAGCGACCACGGTGTGGCACATGCAACACCCAACGCGGCAACGCCCACAATGGCCGCGACTGACCGGGTTTGTCTCATTCGGGACCCTCCGAAATGCAAATGATCTTGTCCGTCGAACGTCTGCCGGGTGTTCCGCATGGCAGGCAGAGAAAGAAATGGCCGATTTCGGGCCTTGCGTCAATTGTTTTTCGCAGAAGCCCGCGACCGAGCGCAGCGAACGGCCGCAGGTTTGCACAGTCGCTGCCCCCCATATTTTACTTGACTCAACCTTCAGGGGGCAATTGGTAGGACGTTGTGCAGGCCGGTGTTTTTGGACTGTTCGAAGCGGCGTTGCTGCGGGGTCGTTTTCTCGCGCTGCGCCCAGGACGATCGAGCGGTACCGGTTTTTTCCAATCCAAACCCGCCGGCCTCGAATTGAAACCACTTGGAAAGGGGTTCCCATGCAAGACACTTCCAACACGGCCGTGCCTCAAGCGCAACTGACTTTGTTTCG
>JADFCW010000212.1 GCA_017161705.1 Candidatus Sumerlaeota bacterium
GTTGCGCGGAGAAAACAGGTTCAACAGCACCTGCACCGCTTCCAGCGAAAGCGTGAAATTCAACGACAGCATTTCCAGGCCGGCGTCCGAGCGAAGCCGCCGCTCGTTTTCATGCAAAAAATCCAGCAGCACCTCGCGCGCCTTGGCCGCTGTCGGTTGCGCGGCAATCCGACTGCTCAGCGCCGGAAGGAGTCGCATCCATTGGGTTTTGGCCGACATTCAGGCATCCTCTTTCAGCGGCGTTGCCCGCGCACAACGCCGCCGGAATCTAAGGCGCAAGCGCCAACTCTGGCCATTCTACAAGCGCAAGCCTCGCTGAAAAGCCCCGACGCGGTCAAGAGAGAAAACTTCGCAGGGTGGGTTATTGCCCGGAGCACATCTTTGCTGACCGACAATCCACTCCATCATGGCAAGGAGCATTCCCTGCACCTCGAAATGACGCACGGGGGCACGATGGATAATATCAACAATTCATGCTTACGAAGACAAATCGTATTGCTCGGCGGGTCAGGTCCAGCGCGGGTGGTCTCCGCCCTCGATGTCGAAGTCGTCGTCCGGGCCGGCATCGGAGGGATTCGGACCCTCGGCAGGCGGGGGCGCCGAGGCGCGGCCATGGAAAAAGTCGAGGCCTTCGAGACCGAGTACTCCCTCGATGCCTTCTTCAAGAAAGGCCTCGGGCGGGCCTTCGCGCAGCTGGCTCATTTTCAGTGCATAGCGGAGGATATGAATCCCGTCGCGCGGCGTGTACGGCATGTCGGCCCGGTGGGCGCGCTGCAAAAAAGCCACGGTCAGATGAAGCAGCTGCTCCGGGGCAAACGGCACATTGAACTTCAAGATGCTCTTTTCCTGATTCTTGTCAGGGAACGGCACCTCGATCGTCGGCTGCAGGCGCGACTGGATATATTCGGGCACTTCGTAAGTCGAAGCATCCTCATTCATCGTGCAGCAGATTCGGAAATCCGGATGGGCGTGAATTTTGATCCCGGCGACGATGGACTCGACGTAGCGCCGGTAGTCCAGCAGGGGCGCAAGCGACGCCCACGCCTTCTCGCTCATCCGGTTGGCTTCGTCCAGAATGCACACGCCGCCCCGAATCATCGCGGTCGTCAGCGGCGAAGCATGGTAGGCAATTCGGCCGTTGGCGGCAACCACTGGCGTCACGATCAGATCTTCGGGCCGCGTATCCATCGTGCACTGAAAGATATAAACGTCCTTGCCCATTTCCCGCGCCACTGCATAGGCTAGCGTGGTCTTGCCGATGCCGGGTTTGCCGATCAGACGCGGATTGAGCGGCAGGTCGTCGGGATTGATCACCAGCCATGCGGCCACCAGTTGGTCGCGAATCAAAGGGCTTCCAATCCAGCGTGCCTGCAACTCATCCGGATGGGAGAGGATCAGTTCAACGTTTTCGACAACCGCTTTATCGGGCATAGCGTAATCTCGCTCGCGCAAGGGAAGCGGCTCCGCCTCGCCGCTTTCTCCCCTTCAGTTCGTTAGAATATATAGCAACCTGGTTTTCTCCGGTCAAGAGCGCATCGGATTTTTTCTTGCCCGCAGAGAAAAAATGCAAAGCATCTTGACAAATCCAATAGACTGTGGCGGGAACATCCGCGGTTTTTTATTTTCTCGAAAGCGTGTCCTGGACTATGTCGCACCGTATCGGCCGCCCCGAGTCGCTCGGTGGGCGAAAATACGGCGACACGGTTTTCGGACTACACAACCAAGGAGCGACGAAAATGAGCAAACCAAACCGCAGACTGCCGTGGGAAGCCATGATCCTGGCAACCTGGATCTCCGCACTGGCCGGGCCTGCCCGGCCGGCCGAGCAACTGGTGCTCGAAGGCAAGCAGGGCCCGGGCAAGGGCAAGCATATTGTGTTTGTCGTCGGCGACGATGAGTATCGGTCCGAGGAATCCATGCCGGCGCTCGCGCGCATCCTGGCCGTGCATCACGGCTTCACATGCACTGTGTTGTTCGCCTTGAACGCGCAAGGCGAGATTGATCCAGCAACCCTGAACAACATCCCTGGTCTGGAGGCTCTCAAGACCGCCGATCTTATGGTCATGTTTCTGCGCTGGCGCGAACTGCCCGACGATCAAATGAAGATGATCCTGGACTATACAAACTCCGGCAAGCCGATTATTGCGCTTCGCACCTCGACCCATCCGTTCAACTATAAAGTTAACAAGGAAAGCCCGTACGCCAAATACAGTTACAACAGCAAAGACCCTCAGGGCGGCTATGGCCGAATGGTCTTCGGCGAAACGTGGATCAGCCACCATGGCGCTCACAACAAGGAGAGCACGCGCGGCGTGATCGCCAAAGGCCAGGAGAACAACCCCATCGTGCGCGGCTGCGAGGACATCTGGGGGCCGTCGGATGTCTATGGCCTGACCACACTCGAAGGCGACTGCACACCTGTCATCATGGGACAGGTGCTGGCGGGAATGAAGCCGACCGATCCGGTCAACGAGGCCAAGCCGCCGCTGCCCGTGGCATGGACCAAGACCTTCACCGGCACCGAGGGGAAAACCGCTCGCGTGTTCGTTACCACGATGGGCCACAACGGCGATTTTCTGAGCGAGGGATTCCGCCGGTTGCTGGTGAACGCCTGTTATTGGGCACTCGGAATGGAAGACAAAATTCCGGAGCGCGCCAAAGTGGATTTTGTCGGCGAGTATAAGCCAAGCGACATCGGGATAAAGAAACACAAGACCGGCCTCAAGCCGTCGGATTATCAGCTAAAATAACAAGGTATATTTGCAGCACATTACTGCGCCTTGCTTCTTCAAGGGGCGGGTTCCACTCCGACCCAATTGGATCCGGACACCGTTGAAGGCGTCTCTCTACCCCGCGCAATGGAAAAGCCCCGATGCGACTTTCGCATCGGGGCATTCCTTTTCTGGTGGAGGAAAAGGGATTTGAACCCTCGACCTCGGCGTTGCGAACGCCGCGCTCTCCCAACTGAGCTATTCCCCCAGGTCGAGCCTTTTGTCAATCAAGGCAATGAAGACCATCGCTGCGCAGAAGCCGGCTGTCAATCCAAATTTGCGCGCCTACAACGCCTGAACGACGGGGCGGTCTGGAGGCTTGACGAGGTGGTTGCAAACATGTCAGAAGAGGCCCGTCGAATGCGAGGCGCGTAGAATGCCGGTTGTGTTTGCCTATCCATGGATGCTCCTGGCGCTGGGTGCAGTCGCAGCCCCGCTGGTCATTCATCTGATCAGCCGCCAGCGCGCGCGGAAGTTGCCGATTTCAACGCTGCGCTTTCTGCTCCAGACGGACCGCAGGACGGCCCGCAAGCACAAACTCGTGGACCTTCTGGTGCTCCTGCTGCGCACCGGCCTGGTTGCTTTTCTGGCGCTGGCGCTGGCCAGACCCTATATTCAGCCGCACCGCGAAGCAGGCGATCTGGCGCCGGGCCAGACCGCGTGGGCACTGGTGCTCGACGATTCGTACAGCATGGGCCTGGTCAGCGAAAGCCTTACCTCGTTTGACCGGGCGATCGCGGCAGCCAGCGAACTTCTCAAGACGATTCCCGAAGGCGACGAGATCGTGATTCGTTTGACCAGCGGGCGGGAAATCGAAGGGCTGGCCGCGAGGACGTACCGCAGCGGGGCCGCGGTCGAGGCTTTGCGCCGCATCGAGGGGCCTTCCGCCGCGGATGCGACGGCGGTGTCGGCGATTGAGTCGGCGCTGAAGTTCCTCGAAGGGGCGCAAACGCCGAATCGCGCGCTGGTGTTCGTCAGCGATTTTCAGGAATCGGCGTTGCGCGATGCGATCGCCTTGCTGGCCAAGCGCGCCCCGGCGTTGAAATCCACGGCCGTTTATTGGCTCGACGTCGGGCGGCCGATGGAAAGCAACACGGCCGTGACATCGGTTCGCATCCACCAAGCTATGTCGTTTGTCGGACTGCCGATGCGTGTACGGGCGACTGTGGCCAATTACGGCGGCCAGCCGGCGCGGCAAACCGTTTCGCTTTGGATCAACGGCGGCAAGATGGAAACCCAGGAGGTCGAGATCGCCGCCGGAGCGGCAAGCGAGGTCGAGTTCCACCATGTGCCGGTGTCTGCAGGAAATCTGACGGGCGAGGTGCGGCTGGAAGGCGATGCGCTGCCCGCGGACAATCGCCGGTATTTCTGCTGGCATGTCGCCTCGCGCGTGCAGGCGGTCGTTGTTTATGGCGGCAGGGAAGAAAGCAGCAAATGGAGGGATGTGTTTTTTCTGCGGAGCGCGCTCGAGCCGGTGACAGAAGATGCCAAAGCGGGCCGGCCGCGCGGCTTGCGTGTGGACTATGCGGCCGAGTCTGACGCCGCAGGCATCAAGTGGCAGGACTATCAGGTAGCATTCCTCGTCGGCCTCGAACGTTTGCCGCCCGGTTTGGCCAAACAAATCGAGTCGTTTGCGCGCAGGGGCGGCAGCGTCATTGCATTTGCCGGCAGCGAGGGGCCGCCCGCGGCCGCGGGTTCGCCCGATGCGCTGGATACGGTGTTGCTGGGCCTTGGGGCGGGCAACGCACAGACAGTAACTCTCGACAGCACGGAGACCCTGTCGTTGGGACAGGTGGACGAGCAACATCCGGTGTTTCGCACATTGTCACGGGCGGCAGCCGAAAACCTATCCGCCGTTGAATTTTACACTTACCGCCGGTTGGCCGCCGCAGCGTTGGGCGGCGACACAAGGGTTGCGGCTGCGTATGCCAACGGCGATCCGTTTCTGATCGAGCGGCGAGTCGGCGCCGGCCGCTATTTGGTGTTTGCCGCCCGGTGCCATCCGGACTGGGGAAACTGGGTCGTTCGGCCGCTGTTTCTGCCGTTGATTTATGAAACGATGAAATACGGCGTGGTGGCGCAGTTGGGGTTGCAGGCGGAAGTTGCGGCCTGCAGTGCATTTCGCCTAACGCCGCCGGAAGGAATGAACTACACGCGCGCAATGGTCAGGGATCCGGAAGCGCGATTGCGTTCGTATCCATTGGGCGAAAGCCGCAAGGACTTGCTGATCGAAAGGATGGAAAAGCCCGGAATCTACCATATTTACTTTCAGACGGGCGAGACGGAAACGGAAGCCATCGTGGCCGTCAATGTCAATCCGGAAGAAGGGCGCCTGGAGCGGATGAACGAAGCGGAGGTTGCCGAGAGCCTGGAGTCGGCGCGCGTGCGCATTTACACTTCGCCGACAGCTCTTGCGGCCTCGCTGCGCCGCCAGCGCGAGGGAATCGCTCTGCGTGCGTTGCTGCTGTATCTGGCTGCAGCGTGTTTCCTTGGCGAATGCTTTCTGGCAAACTCCTTGATTCCGAAAAGCCATGTCGCCGGGAATCCGGCGCGCCAAGGCTGAACTTCACGCCTTTCATCACGGACGCGACCCTTCCGTCTGATTGGATTTGGGGATTGGCAGCAAAAGGCACGAAGGGCGGGATTTGTCCAGAAAAACTGTATTGGCCGCCTTTAAAACCATTTCCTCTCCCAAGGTGGAAAACCCCGTATTCGGATTCACGGCAAATCGCGGATAATTGGAGCTGGAAATCAGCACGCGAATGCGGTGGCCGGCGGCAAAGATCATGCTCGTGGAGCCTAAATCCACTCGCACACGGGCCGGCCGATGGGGGCGCAGCGGAAGGACTCGGTCGAGTCCCGCGCGCAGGGCGCACCGCTGAATGCCATCGGTAATCAAAATGCTGCGGCCGTCGGGATACACGTCGCACAGACGCACGGCAAAATCCGTGTCGGCGCGGTCGGACGCCACCCATAGAGTGGCCCAGATACGGCCGGTGACCTCAAGCGGCGCATCGAGCGGATCGGAAGTGAACACCAAAACATCCTTGCGGGTTTCGAGCGGGCGCTGATCCATCGGGCCGCAGGAAATCGGAATGGCCGCCGTGTTCATGTTGGCTCCGCCGATCGTAGGGACGGGGTTTGCCGGATCATGGGTAAACCCGGCCATCGCGAGTTCGATGTCGGGCGCGTCGAACGAAAGAAGACCGCCGGCTTTGAGGTAGAGCGAGGCAGTCGTATAAGCAGGCGGCCATGAATCGGCCGTGCGCCAAAAATTCCCCGGACCGCTCCCGTCGAATGGGCCCATGACGTAGTAGGAAACAGTGGGAATTTGGTCGGCGCCGTTGGCGATCCCCTTGAGGTGGAAATCAAACCAGTTTTTGGCGGAGGCCTGCGGCGGGTCGCGACGGGCGTTGGCCGGCAGAAGGAAATCGCCGAACTTGACTGCCCCAGGCCCGCCGTGAAGCCAGGGGCCCATGATGAGTTTCTGCTTGCCGCGCGCCGTCGGACCGCCCGACTGCTGGCGTGAAAGGAATGCTTCAAGGGTGCCTTGCGAAAAGATGTCAAACCAGCCGCCGTAGTGAATGGCGGGGGTCTGGATCCGGGCGGCCTCCCGCACCGAATCCATCGCCGCCCAGTAGGCATCGTAGGTCGGGTGAGCAAGAATCTCTTCGAGATTCTGTTCCGGATAGCGGGTGTCCCGCAGCCAACCCTCGACCAGCGCTTTGCGCAGGACGCCGCCATGATAGGCGGCGTGGTGATAGAGGCTGGCCGCGCCGACCTGGATGTATTGGCAGACAAGGTGAGGCGGGGCAGAGGGAGCCATCATCGTCTGGGCAATGCCCATGGCCGAGGCGCCGATTGTGCCAACCTTGCCGTTGCAGAACTCCTGGCGGGCAAGCCACTCGACGGTGTCGTACCCGTCGCGTCGGTCGCCCCAGCCGCAGTCCATGAAGGGTCTGGGCTCGCCCTGCGAGTCGCCGCGGCCGCGCATATCTTGAATGGCCACTCCATAGCCCCATGCCGCGGCGCGCGCGCCCCACTCGCGGGCGTAGTTACGCCTTCCGTAGGGCGTTTGGATCAGAATGAGAGGTAGGCGCGCATCAGGAGCAGGCAGGTAAATGTCCGTGGCCAGAGCGCTGCCGTCGCGCATTGGGATCATGACTGTGCGCGTTGGCTGCGGGTCGTCGGGAGAAGCGGCAGCGATGCAAGCAGTGGAGACGAACAAAAAGAACCCCAACCGGCTGTGGCAGCGGTGTTCGAGACGTTGGCAATTCGGCATGGCAGGAGACCTATTCGGAAACTTGCTTGAACGTGAAACCTCTTGGGAAAACCTTTTTTACGCAAAAACTCCATAAACGAATCGGCGAGGCAGAAGTCAAACTGAAGTTTGAATGGGGGATGCCGGGGACGTTTTGGCGCAGGGTTCATTTGAGTTTTTTTACGCTCGGGAGGGTCGGATAAAAACCGCGCAAAACAGGCCGGCCGCCTATCGCCGGGGTCGAAATGGTCTGTCCAAAATCGGGCGAAATCCTTTAGCGAGGCCTGGTTCAGCGCCTTGCCGGCGGAGATAAAACCCGCGCGCAATCCCAAACCAATATGGCCAGCAGGCAACATGCAGGAAAGCCTTGTTAATTGCCGCTCTGGTGCATGCTCGGGAGTTTTCCACAGGTTGTGCCCCGACTTATCCACAGGCTGTGGCGCAACCCTCTTTCGCCGGCATTCAATCCGTGCTCTGTTTGCCCCATAAAAGCCAGCTCTTTGGAACTATTGAGATTATGTCATTTTTTTTATTTTTTTTGCTTGCACTGTTTTTTGGTCTTGGTGTAAGCAGTTGTGGCGTTGGTGGTCAGATTGTCGAAAGGGCTTCCACCACAGAGGGGGAATTAAAGCTGTGGAAGCGGGTTGAGGGGCGCGGAGGTCCGTTCGACAATATAACGCTGAATTAGGGGGGTCAGGTCCAACCCGCAACCGGTTATGCCCTTCCGGTGGCCTGACTTTCGCGTTTTGTATCACCAACTCTAGTCTTGGTTCTCTCTATCTGGCTTTTCTGCGCCCGACAATGGGCGTAAGGTGCTGTATTCAGTATTGTTGCCAAGGAGTGCGCCATGAATCTGCTGCAATGGCTGGGCGATCACGTTCTGATCGTCGGAGGAGCGTTGGCTGCACTGATCGTGCTTTTTCTTTTGATCAAAGTGTTGTCCAAGAAGAAAAGTTTTTTAGGAGGCAAAGCGGCCATTGGTCTGGACATCGGTTCGAGCCATGTAAAAGCCGTGCAGATTCGCCGGTTAGGAAAAGCCGGCTTCGAACTGGAGCGTTTTGGAATAGCCGAGATTTATCCCGACGGCGACCGCTCGGCGGTCACTATGAGCGAGTCCGAGGCCAAGGTGGATGCCATTCGACGCGCCCTCGCACAAGGCAAGATCACGGCCAAGCAAAGCATCTCTTCCGTCTGCGGCGAATCCATTATTGTTCGGTATATTCAACTGCCCAACATGCCCGAAGAGGAAATACGGAATGCGTTACGCTGGGAAGCCGAGGAATATATTCCGTTCTCCATCGAGGACGTCAATCTCGACTCAGTGGTGCTGGGCAAGTCTGAGGACGGCGAAAAAGTGGATGTGCTGCTCGTGGCAGCTAAAAAGGACCAGGTCAATGCCCACCTGGAACTTATTCGTTCCGCCGGCCTCACTCCGCTATATGTGGATGTAGATTCATTCGCCTTTTTGAATTGTTATGAGATCAATTACAATCCTTCGGTCACCGAGACTCTGGCTGCGGTCAACATCGGCGCGGAAATCACCAGCATTAACATCTACACAGGAGGCGTTTCGCGGTTTTCGCGCGACATCCCCATTGCCGGCAATACCATCACCCGCAATATTCAGCAGAAACTGACGCAAGCCAAGATGGCAGCCGACTGGGCGACAGCCGAGCGGCTTAAAATCCAGGAAGGCGCCCCCGATGTCGCCAGTCTCGAAAGCATCGGAACAGGCGGCGAGGATATGTCCCTGTTGGAAACCATTCGCGGCACGGTCGAGCGAATTACCGGGGAAGACCTCGGCGAAAACGCCCCGGAAGTGGTTGCCGGACGGGTCATCCGCAGCACGCTGGGCAACCTGGTCGGCGAAATCCGCCGCTCGATCCAGTACTTTGAGAACCAACCGAACGGGCGCGCCGTTCAGAAAGTGGTCATCGGCGGCGGCACCGCTCAAATGAAAAACCTGGACAAGTTCCTGGCCCATGAACTCAATCTGCCCGTGGAAACCATTGATCCCTTACGGCGCATTATGGTCAAAAGCCGCGAGCTGAATTCCGCTCTGCTTGAATCCTCGAAACTGATGCTGGGGGTCGGTGTCGGCCTTGCCCTCAGAAAGGTGGTCGAGTAAATGATCCGCATCAATCTGATTCCGGAGAAAGCCGGTGCGCGGCCGGCGGCGGCGCCCACCCGCGCCCGTCCCGACGAAGCGGTCTCCCCGCTGACCTATCTGATTGTCCTCGCGATTGTCGCCGCCATCGCGGGCTATTACTACTTCTTTGTCTATCAGCGCCTGAACTCCAAGCGTCTGGAGGCCGCCAACGCCGAAAACAAAGTCACGGCGATCACCAAGCAAATTGATGCCCTGCGCGAGGGGGCGGAGGAACTTCGCAAGGTCAGCAGCATTTCGCAAAGCATGCTCGACATTATCTATGCGATTGACTCGGAAGACCGCATCCTCTGGGCGGAGAAACTCAACCAACTGTCCGACCTTATCCCCGACAGCGTCTATATCAGGCGCATCACGGTGTCGGAGCAGATCGCCAAAGTGGAAACGGCCGAATCAAAAAAGCAACGAACGGAGTGGCAGGCCAAACAGAAGACCAAAGGGAAGGTAAGAAAAGGGGCAACCGCGGAGGGCGCGCCCACGCCCATTTACTATCCGCAAATCACTCAAGAACTAAAAATCTACGGTTTGACCTATTCCGAAAACGAGGCCGAGCGGATCCGGCTGATCAATGAGTTCTATGACAATCTCAAGACCGGCACCAACAAGGATATCAAAGCCAACTTCCTCAAGGGCTTCACCGGTCAGATCGTCTATGGCGACGTGGCGCCCAATATTGTGGGGGGCCGGCCCGTTGCGGAATTCTCCTTTACCCTAAAAACGCTGCCCACGTCGCCCCGCAAAGCCGTCGCCTCCGGTACAGCATCGGGTGCAGGCACCGAATCCGCCGAAACCGAAAAAGCGCCGCGCAAGACCACCGGGGGCAGCAAATCAAGGAGGGACGCCACCGATGTTCAGTAAACAGGACAAGAAAATCCTTCAGGCCGCGCTTGTCGGCGGCGGGATCGCCGTGGTGGTTCTCATTTACTACGTCATGGTCTATGTGAGCAAGGAAGTGGCCTCGTACGAAAAGGCGATCAAGACCAGCAACGAGACCTACAAAAAGAAACAGGCCGAACTGGACGACCTTCGCCGCTGGGAACAGCGCAAAGAGGAAATCAATGCGATGGTCAACGACCTCATGGAGAAAGTCAAGCGGCTCCCCCAGTCAGTCGAGGCCAGCGATTTCTTCCGCATCCTCCGCGACTGCGTCCACCGTACCAATCTCTCCGAAATCAAGGTCGGACGCCTCAAGGCAGTGGATATG